>CAIKXV010000126.1 GCA_903831455.1 uncultured Pseudomonadota bacterium
CGGGTTCCTCCCCCGCGGATGTTGTGTGAATCTCCTCCGACGAGGCCTTTGGCCGGACCGCGTGTCCGGTCATTTTTTGCCTGTTCAGTCCACGCCGGGCAAGGGCAGCGACTGCGGCTGCGCGGCGATCCGGACGAGCCGCTCCACGCGGCGACGGTGCCGGGGCTCGTCGGGTTCGAGGGCACGGAGCCGGGTGGCCCAGTGCAGCGCGCGAAGGGCTTGCCCGGATTCGCGCCGGTCGTGCCGCAACAGCGCGACGACCGCCGGCACCACGCCCCTGCCGGCGAGGTCCTCCCAGAGCGCGAGCGCCTCGTCGAGCCGGCCTGCGCGGCGCAGGAGGTCGGCGTGCAGCAACCGTGCGCGTTCGTCGAGGGCCTGCGGCGCGGCTTCGAGCTGGCGCAGCGCGTTGGCGGCGCGGCCTCGGCGCAGTTGCAGGCGCGCGATCGCGCCATGGTCGGCTGCCGGCGGCAGGCGTGCGCCGGGGATCGACGATGGCTCGACAGCCGTCTCGAACAGGCTCCCCAGCGCGGGCAGCAGCGCGGCCAGGGAGACGAGATCAAGGCGGTTGTGCAGCAGCACGGCGGGAAGGTTGCCGGCGTCCGCCTCGCGCAGGAAGGCCGTCCACACGCCGGGGACCGCGTGCCCCGGCAGATCGTCCTCCCGCCGCACGCCCAGCAGCCGGTTCTCGGCCGTGGCGAGCCGGCAGTCCGGCCACTGCCGCCCGTAGGCGGTGCGAACGAAGTGCAGCAGGTCGGCGTGGGGGCGGTGCGGCGGCAAGGGATCGAGCCGCGCGAGTGCGAACCGGGTGGCGAGCAGCGGCAGGTCGAACGACTTGCCGTTGTAGCTGATCCAGGCGCTGGAATCGGCGCTCGCCGCCCGAAGCGCGAGGAGCATCGCGCGCTCGCCGCCGAACCCGGTCAGCAGCCACTGGTGCACCCTGAGCACGTCCCCGCAAAGGCGAGCAATGCCGACGAGAAAGGGCAGGGTGCCGCAGCCTCCGGCGAGGCCGCTGGTCTCGGTGTCGATGAAGCACAGGTCGGCCGCGCGCGGGGGAGTGCCGGCGAGCCCGAGCCATTGCAGGTCGGCCGCGCGCAGGACGTCGGGCCTGTCGAGCGGGTGATCGTGCACGAAGGCGATCACGCCGGGCGCATGCACCGAGCCGCCGAGGATGGCGGCGAGCGCGGCGTCCCCGGGCGCACGCGGGCTGCCGGGGGTCGCAGGACGCCCGATGCCCTCGATCTGCCGTCGCGGATGCGCGCGAGCCGCGAGGCGCTGGATCCGCTCGGCCAGGGGCCCGATCGGTGGCGGATGGCCGCCCGGGCATGCGGCGGATGCGAGCGCGGGCGTGGGGGACGGCTCGGGCGCAGCCGCGGCGAGTGGCGGCTTCGGCGAGGGGGCCGCACGGGGACCGGCCGCAGGCGCGGCCAGTGCCGCACGCAGCCGGAGCAGGCGCTCGGCGGGTGACGACGCGGCCATGTCCTCAGGCGACGCCGGGCGCCGCGATCGCGGCGCCTGCCTGCGCGACCGCCGTGCCCGGGTCGACCCCGGCCATCAGCGCGAGGACGACGGCCGCCTGGCGGCGCGCATCGAGTCCGGTGTTCTCGTCGGAGGCGAGTACCGGACCGACGCAGGCCGGGCAGCCGCGCGCGCACTCGCAGCCGCCGACGATCGAGCGCGCGTGCGCGAGCGCGGCATCGCGCAGGTCGTACAGGGGCGTGGACAGGCCGCAGCCGCCCGGATGGTTGTCGTACAGGAACAGCGTGGGCGTGAATGCGCGGCCCTCGCGGACGAGCGCGCTGGGCTCGAACGGGCTGCCGTCGGCATCGCGCAGGCGCCCTCGACCGTCCGGTTCGAGGGCGGCGTGCCACCTGCCCTCGGCATCGCCCACCGCACGGCCGAGATCGCGCAACTCGGCCATCGACAGCAGGGCGGCTGCATGGTGCAAGGCCCAGGATGCCCCCAGGAACCCCTCGAGCGCGGCCTCGGGTTGGTCGAACGCCTCGAGCAGGGCCGAGGGCGACAGGCTCCACCAGACCGCACTCGTGTGCATCTCCTGGTCCGGGAGGCGTACGTCGCCGTAGCCGACGTTCTCGTGGCTGTAGAAGCGGATCTTCTTGTAGCCCGCCACGCGGCGCACGAGGTGCACTTCACCGCGGCAGGCGAGCGCCGTGGTGTTCGCCGATTGTTCGAAGACGTCGAGGACCTTGAGACGGGTGTAGTCGATCGCGTCGGTGTAGTAGTCGGCCGCCGTGCGCGTGACGTAGGCCTTGCGACCCTCCCAGTCGAGGCGCTCGACCTGCCAGGGCTGGCTCTGCACGAGGTAGATCGCGCCTTCGTACAGCGTGAGCGGAGCGCTCGACCAGTCGACTTCGGCGATGACCGCGCTGCCGCCATCGGTTGCATCGACGACGACGAAATTGCCCTCCGCGATCGAGCGCAGGCTCACCGCATTGGCGGGATAGCTGTCGGCGATCCAGTGCCAGCGATCGCCCTCGCGGTGCACGACCTGCTCGCCCTCGAGATAACCCAGCATGTCCTCGAGCGAGGGCGTGCCGAACCGCTCCCCCGCCTCGAAGGGCAGTTCGAAGGCGGCGCAGCGCAGGTGCTCCATCAGGATCAGCAACTGGTCGGGGTCGATGCGCGCGTGCTCGGGCGAGGACTCGAGGAAGAACTCGGGGTGCCGGACCAGGTACTGATCGAGCGGCTGGCTCGAGGCGACCAGCACGCCGAGCGCCGGCCGGTTGCGGCGCCCGGCGCGCCCGAGGCGCTGCCAGGTGGCCGCGATGCTGCCCGGGTAGCCGTCGAGCACGCAGACATCGAGCATGCCGATGTCCACGCCCAGTTCGAGCGCCGAGGTGGACACCACGGCATCGAGCGTGCCGGCGCGCAGGCGCTTCTCGATGGCGCGCCGCTCGCCGGGCAGATACCCGCCGCGGTAGGCGGCCACCCGCGCCGGTATCCGCGGATCGTGGTCGAAGACATCCTTCAGGTAGCGCGTGAGCACCTCGACGGCCAGCCGGCTGTTGGCGAACACGATGGTCGACAGGTCGCCGCGCAGGGCATGGCGGGCGATGCGAGTCACCTGCGAGCGGCTGGAGGCCCGCAGGCCCAGCTCGGCATTGACGAGCGGCGGGTTCCACAGCAGCACGTGCCGCTCGCCGCGCGGCGCGCCGTTGTCGTCGATCAGGGCGACCGGCTCTCCGACCAGGCGTGCGGCGAGTTCCGCCGGATTGGCGATCGTCGCCGAGCACAGGATGAACACCGGATCGGCACCGTGGAAACGCGCGACCCGACGCAGCCGGCGGATGACGTTGGCCACGTGCGAGCCGAACACGCCGCGATAGCCGTGCATCTCGTCGATCACGACGTAGCGCAGCGTGCGCAGGAATCGCGACCAGCGGGTGTGGTGCGGCAGGATGGCCTGGTGCAGCATGTCCGGGTTGGACACCACGATGTCGGCGTGCTCTCGCACCGCGCGGCGCGCATCGGCGGGCGTGTCCCCGTCGTAGGTGTTGGCGCGAATGCGCAGTGCGCCCGCGGCGTCCAGCGCGCTCAGCTCCGCCACCTGGTCCTGGGCGAGGGCCTTGGTCGGGAACAGGTACAGGGCGGTGGCCGTCGACTCGCGCACGGCCTGGAGCACCGGCAGGTTGTAGCAGAGCGTCTTGCCCGACGCGGTGGGCGTGACCACGACGGTGTGCCGGCCCGCCCGGACGCTGTCCCAGGCGGCGCGCTGATGGGTATAGGGCCGCTCGATTCCACGTCCGGCGAGCGCAACCCGCAGCCCGGCGTCGAGGTCGTGCGGAAAATCGGCGTGGCGGGCCGGCTCGGCGGCGCAGATGCGGTGCGCGGTGATCCGCGACGCGTATCGCCGTTGCAGGCGCTCGGCCAGCACCGCCGCATCGCGCAGGCGGGCATTGGCCGGCGCGAGGCGGGACGACTCCTCGGCCGGCAGCAGCGAGTGCGCGGCGGCCGCCGCGCTCCGCGGCAGGGCGGAACTTTTCACCGATGTTCTCCATTCGTTCTCTTCGGGCTATCCTATGCGAGCCGCGTCGCCGCGGGCAAGGGGCGGACCGGGGGCGGCCTGAGGTGAACCCGGGGTTGACCGCGGTCGGGCCGGTCGCGGTCCGGCCGGACCGACCTGCCGATCGGCGCGATGCCTGCCTCGCGTCCGCGCGCGTCCGCGCGCGTCCGCGGTCCCCGACTCCACCACCGCCCGCCCATGCAGATCCGCCGTCGTCCCCCGTCGTCCGGGCCACCGTCGTCGCGGCCACCGTCGTCCGGCCCTGCGTCGTCCGATCCAGGGTCGCCCGGCCCCGGCCCGGTGTCGTCCAGCCCCACGCCCGACGACTCGATCGCGGTCGAAGGCCCCGTGGGCCTGACCCGTCGGCAGCGCGAGGTGTTGCGGTGCCTGTCGAGGCTGCTCGCCTCCTCGACCGATCCGGTCACGCTCGATCGCCTCTGCGCGACGCTGGGGCTGGCCTCGCGCGGTTCGCTGCACAAGCATGTCCGGGCGCTGGCGAGCGCGGGGTTGGTCGAGCCGCCACGCGGGCTGCGGCGAGGGCTCGCGTTGACCCGTTCCGGACTCTCGGCGATCGCGGGCGAGGCGCCCCGTTCGCTGGCGACGCCGCGCGGGGTTGGGATGGATGCGCCATCCGATGGGCCGGACGGCGCATTGCCGCTGCTCGGTCGGGTCGCCGCGGGTCGGCCGATCGAGGCCATCGAGACCCCCGAGCGATTCGACCCCGGGGCCGCGTGGCGCGGACAACCGGGCCTGTATGCGCTCGAAGTCCACGGCGACTCGATGACGGACGCGGGCATTCGCGATGGCGACGTGGTCATCGTCGAGGCGCGCGAGCATGCCCGCGACGGCGAGATCGTCGTCGCCCTCGTCGATGGCGAATCGGCAACCCTCAAGGTGATCGAGCAGCGCCCGGGCCGCGTCCGTCTGCTGCCTGCCCATCAGGGCTTCGAGCCTTTGGAACTCGATCCCGGGCGGGTTACGATCCGCGGCGTGGTCAGGGGCCTGGTGCGGCGCTACTGAACGGTCGCACGCGAGCGTGCCGGGCGGCGAGCGTCGGTGCGCCGATCCCGGCTGCGGCGCTCGCGCGCCCGACACGCGATGGGAGCAAGGATGCAGCGGCGCGAATTCATCGGCTGGATGGCAGGTGCGGTGGCGGGCGGTGTTCCGGCGGCATGGCCGGCCGTGGCGGGCGCGCAGGCGGAGCCGGCATCCCCGGGGGCTGCCGCCGGAGCCGTGCCCGGCACGAACGCATCGGCGGTCCGCCCCGCGCTGGCTCCGGAGGTCGCCGCATTCGTGGCCGAGATGTCGAGCCGACACGGGTTCGACCCCGAGGCGCTGGCCACGCTGATGGCGGCGGTGCGGCCGCAGCCCCGGGTGCTGTCGGCGATGCAGGCGCAGTCGCAGCCGAGGCCGTGGTACGACTACCGGGCCGCGTTCGTCAACCGGACACGCGTGGCCGGGGGCGTGCGGTTCTGGAACGAGAACGTCGAGCCGCTCGCCCGGGCCGAGACGGTGTACGGCGTGCCGCCCGAACTGGTGGTGGCCACCATCGCGGCCGAGACCCTGTTCGGTCGGCAGATGGGCACCCATCCGGTGCTCGATACGCTCGCGGCGCTGGCCTTCGGCTTTCCGCGCCGGGCCGAATTCTTCCGCAGCGAGCTGGAGCATTTCCTGCTGCTCGCGCGCGACCTCGACCTCGACCCGGCTCGTCCGCTGGGTTCGTTCGCCGGGGCCATGGGAATACCCCAGTTCATGCCCAGCAGCTACCGCCGGCTGGCGGTGGACTTCGACGGGGACGGTCGCATCGACCTGTGGCGCAGTGCGGCCGACGCGATCGGCAGCGTCGCGAACTACTACCGCGCCCATGGCTGGGTGACGGGCGGGCCGGTCGCCTTGCCGGTCGAGGCGCCCGCCGACCTCGCGCGGGCGCAGGCGGAGCGCGGCATCCGCCCCCACACCCCTGCCGGTGAACTGCGGGCCATGGGCATCGCGGTACCCGACCAGATCGACGCCGGCGTACAGGCGATGGTGTTCCCGCTGGTGTTCCGGGAAGGCACGCGCTACTGGGCGGGCTTCGACAACTTCTTCGTGATCACCCGCTACAACCGGGCGATCCACTACGCGATGGCCGTGCACGAACTGGCGGTGGACATCCGCGCCGCGCGCGCGTCCGGCGATGGGGCTGCGGCCGCGCCGTCCCCGTCGCGAGTGGAGGCGACGCCGCGACGGGCGGGGGCGACCCGGCGCAGCTCCGCGAAGGCATCGCGCTGAGCGTGAGCCTGCCTGCCGCGCGCGCGCCTGCCCGCAGCGCGCTGATCGATTCGCTGCGAGGCGCAGCGCTGCTGGGCGTGATCGTGATGAACGCGCTGGCCTATCCGCATGCGCTGGGCTCGCCGCTGGGCGTGGTCTCGCCAGCCGATTCGACGATCGCGCTGTCCCTGCATGCACTGGCCTCGGCGCTGCTCCAGGCGAAGAGCTATGCGTTCCTCGCCTTCCTGTCCGGGTATGCATGGGCGATGCAGGTGCGCGGGCGCCGCGGCGAGGCCCTCGCCCGGGCGGAGCGCGGCCGGCGCGCACGCATGCTGAGGCAGGGCGCGCTCGGGATCGCCCACGGACTGTTCATCTGGTTCGGCGACATCCTCAGCTGGCTCGCGCTGCTGGGCCTGCTGCTGCTGCAGGCGCCGCGCTGGCGGCTGCGCGTGCTGCGCAACCGCATGTTCGCGTGGTTCGCGGTGTGGCTGCTGCTGGCGATGCCGCTGTGGGCCGCGCGAATCATCGACGGACCGCCGGGATTCACCCCGCCGGGGGCGTGGGCGGTGGTCGACGCGAGCTCATGGTCCGAGGTGTTCGCGATCCATCGCGAGGGGTATTTCGCCTATTTCGTCGGCGCACCGTGGCAGGTGCCGATGATGCTCTCCCTCGGACTGCTCGGGGTATGGGCCGGGCGCCTGCGCGTACTCGAGCGCGCACGCATCGGGGCGCGCGCCTGGAGGACGGGCACGCGCGTGCTGCTGCCGCTCGGCGCCGCCGGCGCGCTGCTGCAGGCGCTGCTGGTCATCCGGGGCCAGCGCGAACTCGGCGGGGATTTCTCGTTGGCCGACCTTGCGAGCCAGTTGACCGGCCCGCTGCTGGCGGCGGGTCTGGTGCTCGCGGTGGCCGGTGCGTGGCATCGCCGGGGAGGGCTACCCCTGCTCGCGCGGTGCGAGGCGCTGGGGCGCCTGAGCCTGTCGGCCTACGTCGCGCACACGCTGTGCTGCGCGCTGCTGATGTCCGGTGCTGCGCTGGGCTGGGCACCGGGATCGGTCGGACTGTTCGCCTTCGGCCTGGCCTGGTGGGCGATCGCGGTCTGCGTGGCACCGCTGTGGCGCCGTCACGCAGGCGAGGGGCCGCTGGAGCGCTGGGTACGGGGTGCGGGATGGGGATCCCGCCGGAACACGACGACGTGATCGGCCTCGACCCGGATGCCGATCGCCTCGCCGAGCGCGTGGTCGTGGTGGCTGGGCACGAGTGACAGGGCCTGGCGACCGTCGGGCAGCGCCAGCGTGTACAGGATGTCGGCGCCGCGGAAGGCCTTGTGCAGCACGGTCGCGCGCAGCGGGCTGGCGTCGTCGTGCACGATGTCGTCCGGGCGCAGCAGCACCTCGACGTCGCAGGTGTTCTCGCAGTGCTCGCACCCGCGTCCGCATTCGGGCGGCAGGTCGCCGGTGAGGCGACCGATGCCGATGTCGATGCGGTGATCCTCGAGCACGGTGCCCGGGATGAACACGCCCTGGCCGATGAAGTCGGCGACGAAGCGCTCGGCAGGGCGGTGGTAGAGGTTGTACGGGGTGTCCCACTGCAGCAGCCGACCTTCGTGGAGGATGCCGATCTCGTCGGCGACCGCGAAGGCTTCGGACTGGTCGTGCGTGACGAGGATCGCCGTGGTCCCCTGCGCGCGCAGGATCTCGCGGACTTCCATGCCGAGGCGCTCGCGCATCTCGACGTCGAGGTTGGAGAACGGCTCGTCGAGCAGCAGCAGGTGCGGACGCGGGGCGAGCGCGCGCGCGAGCGCCACGCGCTGCTGCTGTCCACCGGACAGTTCGTGGGGGTAGCGCCCGGCGGCCTGCGCCAGACCGACCACTTCGAGCAGTTCGCCGACACGGCGATTGCGCGCGTCCGTTGCCATCCCGCGCAGGCCGAACCCGACGTTGCCCGCGACGGTCAGGTGCGGGAACAGCGCGTAGTCCTGGAATACCATCCCCACCTGTCGCCGCTCGGGTGGAAGTTGCCAGCCGGGGCGCGCGACCTCCTGGCCGTCGATCCTGATGCTTCCGCTGGCGAGCGGCTCGAAGCCGGCGATGCAGCGCAGGACGGTGGTCTTGCCGCATCCGCTGGGACCGAGCAGGCATCCGATGGCGCCCTTGCGCAGCGAGAAGCCCAGGCCCGAGAACACCGGGGTGTCGCCGTAGCGATGCCCGATATCGTGGACCTCCAGTACCGGAGCGAGTCGGGCGGAGGGCTGGTCGGTCATTGGGGAGGGCCTGGATGCGGACTTCGCCCGCGAGGGTGCGAGGCGACGACGTGACGAGCGGGTCTGCGCGGGCCGGCATCGGGCGACCCGAGGTCGTTCGCTCGATTCCACCGGGCCAGATGAGAACGATTCGCTTTCAATTGTAGCGGCACTGGAGAATAATCGGCGCCCGTCCTGCCTGCCGGCGGCCCTTCCCGGACCCGACCGCCCGATGCTGCCACGTTCGCTCCGCTCGCCGCTCGTGCTCACGGCCGTCGCGCTCGCCGTCGTGGTGGTGCTGCCGGTCCTTGCGCTGGGCAGCAGCGTGTTCGCGGCGGGCACCGCGGACGTGTGGCGCCACCTTGCCTCGACCGTGCTGCCGGACTACCTGGCCACCACCGTCGTGTTGCTGGTGCTCGTGGGGCTGGGTGTCACCGCGGTCGGGGTCGGGGCGGCGTGGCTGGTGACCATGCTCGACTTCCCCGGTCGGCGCGGCTTCGAATGGCTGCTGGTGTTGCCGATGGCAATGCCCGCCTACGTGATGGCCTACGCGTACACCGACCTGCTGCAGTTCGCAGGCCCGGTGCAGGGCGCGCTGCGCGAGGCGTTCGGCTGGCAGCGAGGCGACTACCGGTTCCCCGAGATCCGGTCGACGGCCGGGGCGGCCGCGATGTTCGTGCTCGTGCTCTACCCGTACGTATACCTGCTCGCGCGCACCGCGTTCGTGGAGCGGACCGGGAGCGTGCTCGAGGTGAGCCGCAGCCTGGGCCTGGGTCCGTGGTCGTCGTTCCTTCGGCTCTCGCTGCCACTGGCTCGTCCCGCGATCGCCGGCGGGGTCGCGCTCGCGCTGATGGAGACGCTGGCCGACTACGGCACGGTGTCGTATTTCGGCGTGCAGACCTTCACCACCGGAATCTATCGTGCATGGCTCTCGCTGGGCGACCGGCAGGCAGCCGCCCAGCTCGCCTGCGCGCTGCTGGGCTTCGTGATCGTGGTGCTGGCCCTCGAGCGCATCACCCGGGGCCGCGCGCACTACGCGCTCGCGGGGGGGCGCGCGCGGGCGCCGGTGCGCCTGCCGTTGCGTCGTGGGCATGCGATGCTCGCCGCCGCAGCCTGCGCGATCCCGGTGATCGCGGGGTTCGTGCTGCCCGCGTTCGTGCTGCTGCTGCTGGCCTTCGAGGCCCGCGCCGACCTGCTGCCGATGCACTACCTGCAGCTGGCCGCCAACAGTTGCCTCGTTGCCGGACTCGCGGCGGTCCTCGCGGTCGGACTCGCCACCGTGCTCGCCTATGCGCGGCGCCTGCATCCGATGCCGGTGACCTCGGCGGCGGCGCGCGCGGTCGGATTCGGCTATGCGATTCCCGGGGCGGTGATCGCGGTGGGCATCCTCATCCCGCTGGGTCTGGTCGATCATGCGATCGATGCGCTTGCCCGTCGATGGTTCGACATCTCGACCGGACTGCTGCTGACCGGCACGCTGTTCGCGCTGGTCTACGCGTGCCTGGTCCGCTTCCTGGCCGTGGCGCAGGAGACGGTCGAGACGGGCCTGGGCAAGATCACCCGCGCGATGGACGACGCCGCCCGCAGCCTGGGATTCGGCCCGGCGCACACGCTCTGGCACGTGCACCGGCCGCTGATGTGGGGCAGCCTGCTGACTGCATCGCTACTCGTGTTCGTCGACGTCATGAAGGAGCTGCCGGCAACGCTGGCGCTGCGCCCGTTCAACTTCGACACGCTGGCGACCCGGGCCTACACCTATGCGTCGGACGAGCGGCTGGGCGAGGCGGCCGTCGCCTCGCTGCTGATCGTCGCCGTCGGCACGCTGCCGGTGCTGGCGCTCACGCGCGCGATCCGGCGCCGGGCGCCGACGCTCAGTCGAGCTCCCAGCGCGTCGCCAGCGCATCCGGCAGCCGCTGGGAGTCGGTGAGCACGACGGAGCCCCGCTGCGCGTTGACGCGGGCTTCGGCCGGCAGCACCGGCTCGGGCATCCGTGCCCTGGGCGCCCAGGGCCGCTCCCTGAAACCGGTGGGCTCGGCGTTGACGACGCGCGCCGGCAGGCCGAGCTGCTCCCGCAGCCGCTGGGCGAGGGCTTCCGGCCCGACGCCGCCGGCGTCCAGGCCACGCGACCAGCGCACGATGGCCGGCTCCATCACGATGCGCACCACCCGCCCTGAACCTTGCTCGGCGACGAGCGTCACGAATCCGGTGTGGCTGGATCGCGTCGGCTGGTTCTTGAACACGCGCGGCGCGGCGTTGAGGGAAAGATAGAAGTTCTCCTGCCGTGCATCCGGCGCAGTCTTCGGCGCGGACGGCATCGAGTCGGCAGGTGCCTCGATCGCCACCACGGTGAACTGCTCCCGGCGCTGCGCGGGCAGGGTGACGCTGCCGGGCGGCGCGAACGACTGCGCCTGGGACACGGCCGAGTTCAGTGGCATGCCCAGGCGCAGGCCCATCAGCGCGCCTGCCTGGAGCGGGGGGGGCGCGGCGAGCGAGCCGGATGGATTGCCCGGTCGGGCGGCGCCGCAGGCAGGCCACAGCGCCGCGCACAGCAGGAGGCCGGCGATCCATCCGCGCACGGGCAGCCGCAGGGCGCCGTCCGCGCGACCGTTCGACGGCGCGGACGGCAGGCCGCGCAACCCGCAGGGGCCCGCGGCCAGCCGCCCCTCGCGCCCCGTCGACCCGCGGGTCATTTCCAGCCAGCGCGATCGAGCAGCTTCTGCGCAAGCGGCTGCAGGCGACCAAGGGCCGACACGGCGGTCTTTTCCATGCGGAATCGTCCCAGCGAGTCGAGTTCCGGATTCCGGGAGACCGCGGCGGCGACGACCGGCCATTCGTTGTTTCCGGCAGCGAAGTACGCCTGCGCCTCGTCGCTGGCGAGGTACTCGAGGAACAGGCGGGCGGCCTCCGGATGGGGGGCGGTGCGCAGCAGGCCGCCTCCGGAGACATTGACATGGGTGCCGGTGGTGGCCTGGTTCGGGAAGGACAGGGCCACGCGCTCGACGAGCTGCCGATCTTCCGGGCGGGTCGATTTCATCAGCCGAACATAGTAGTACGTGTTGCTGATCGCCACGTCGCACTCGCCTGCCGACACCCCGCGCAGCTGATCGGTGTCACCGCCGCGCGGAGGACGCGCCAGGTTGGCGACCACGCCGCGCGCCCACTGCTCCGCGCCCGCTTCGCCGAGGCGCTCGATCATCGAGGCCATCAGCGAGAGGTTGTACACATGGCCGCTGGAGCGCACGCACAGCCTGCCTTTCAGCCGCGGATGGGCCAGATCCTCGTACGTGGCCACCTCTTCGGGCCGGACTTTGGCGCGGTTGTAGGCGATGACCCGGGCGCGGGTGGAGAATCCGAACCAGGTGCCGTCGGGTGTGCGGAGTTGCGCCGGTATGCGCGACTCCAGCACCGGGGAGCGCAGCGGGGCGAACAGGCCGAGCTGCTCGGCTCGCCACAGGCGGCCGGCATCGACGGTCAGGAACACGTCGGCAGGGCTGTTGCGACCTTCGCTGCGCAGGCGCTCGAGCAGGGCATCCTCGCTCGCCTCGATGCGATTGACGCGGATGCCGGTGAGCTGGGTGAATCGCGTGTAGAGGACTTCGTCGGTCTGGTAATGACGTGCGCTGTAGAGGTTGACCACGCGATCGGTCTGCGCGGCAGCCGGCGCGAGGCCGAGCGCGAGCGGCAGCGAAGCCAGAGCCACGCAGAGTCGTCGACGCAGCCACCCGGATTGCGGCCGTGCGCATGGGGCTGTCGAGGCGGGCGCGGGTTCGGTGGCGACCGGACGGGGGCAGGCGGGGCGGGCGGGACAGGGCAGGCGGATCATGGGGTCGTGATCACTTTGGGGGCGAGTCGGTCAAGTGACGCTGTGAGGCTGCGATCGTGCGCCGGATCGGGGAAGCTTTCAGGATCCAGACGCTAGAACAGCTTAACAAGAACAGTTCTCGTTTGCAAATGAGAGTTATTCCCAAAAGTACGCCGAGTGACGTCGGGATCGATCCGGAGTGTCCGGGGGCGCCCCGCGCGCCCGAGGCCGTAAGTCGCCGTCGGTGGCTGGGCGCGGGCCTGCTGGCAGCGACGGGTTTCCTCGCCGGCTGCACG
>CAIKXV010000127.1 GCA_903831455.1 uncultured Pseudomonadota bacterium
CGGGTCAAGGCCGAACTGCGCGCCGAACTGGCCCGGCTGGTGGCCGAATCGGTCGGCCTCTGAGCATCGCGGGCGTCGCGGCGGGCGGCCCCAGCGCCCGCGCACCGTCGAGGCGGGGCGGCGAGGCCGTCGCGAGCGGCGCCGGGGTCGTTCGCGGCCCGGCACCGGCGGTGGCGGGTGGCGGTGCGATAATATCGGGTTCCGGTGCCGTCCGGCGTCGCGCCCCGTGCGCCGCGCCGGATCGGCTGCTCGCGCGGCTCGCCGCGCTCCTGCGGCGCGGACCCCGCGCCGTGCCTCCACGCGCGGGGTGCCCATGCCCCGCCTGCCCGCCATGGCCCAGACGCCCCGCACCCTCTACGACAAGCTGTTCGACAGCCATGTGGTCCATCGCCAGGACGATGGCACGGTGCTGCTCTACATCGACCGCCACCTCGTCCACGAGGTGACCAGCCCGCAGGCCTTCGAAGGCCTGCGCATGGCCGGTCGCAAGCCCTGGAACATGAACTCGGTGATGTCCACCGCCGACCACAACACGCCCACGCGCGACTGGGACCGGGGCATCGAGGATCCGGTCTCGCGGCTGCAGGTGGACACCCTGGACAGCAACATCCGCCACTTCGGTGCGCGCGCGTACTTCCCTTTCCGCTCCCGCGAGCAGGGCATCGTCCACGTGATCGGCCCCGAGCAGGGCTTCACGCTGCCCGGAACCACCCTGGTCTGCGGCGATTCGCACACCAGCACGCATGGTGCGCTCGCCGCGCTTGCCTTCGGCATCGGCACCTCCGAGGTCGAGCACGTGCTGGCCACCCAGACGCTGGTGCAGAAGAAGGCGAAGTCGATGCGGGTGCACGTGACCGGGCAACTGGGCGCGGGCGTCACCTCCAAGGACATCGTGCTCGCGCTGATCGGACGCATCGGCACCGCGGGCGGCACCGGTTACGCGATCGAGTTCGACGGCTCCGCGATTCGCGCGCTCTCGGTCGAGGCCCGGATGACCCTCTGCAACATGGCGATCGAGGCGGGCGCGCGGGCGGGCATGGTCGCGGTGGACGACACCACCATCGACTACGTGCGCGGGCGCCCCTATGCCCCCGGCCCCGAGCTCTGGGAGGCGGCGGTGGCCTGCTGGCGCACCCTGGTGAGCGACCCCGGTGCGGCATTCGATGCCACGGTGGAACTCGACGGCAACGCGATCGAGCCGCAGGTCACCTGGGGTACGAGTCCGCAGATGGTGGTACCGGTGAGCGGGCGCGTGCCCGACCCCGCCGACGAGGCCGATGCGGTACGGCGCGAGGGAATGGAGCGGGCGCTCAAGTACATGGGGCTGCGCGCCAACACGCGCATCCAGGACATCGCGATCGACAAGGTGTTCATCGGTTCGTGCACCAATTCGCGCATCGAGGACCTGCGTGCCGCCGCCGCGGTGGCGCGCGGGCGCAAGGTGGCCGGCTCGGTCAGGCTCGCGATGGTCGTTCCCGGCTCGGGCCTGGTGAAGGCACAGGCCGAGGCCGAGGGCCTGCACGAGGTCTTCCTCGCCGCGGGCTTCGAGTGGCGCGAGCCCGGCTGCTCGATGTGCCTGGGCATGAACGACGACCGGCTCTCCGCGGGCGAGCGCTGCGCGTCGACCTCCAACCGCAACTTCGAGGGTCGCCAGGGCGCTGGCGGGCGAACCCACCTCGTCAGTCCCGCGATGGCCGCTGCCGCCGCGGTCACCGGTCGATTCATCGACGTGCGCACGCTCGCCTGAGGATTCCGCGATGGACAAGTTCAACCGTCTCGATGGCCTGGTGGTGCCGCTCGATCGCGCCAACGTCGACACCGACGCGATCATCCCCAAGCAGTTCCTCAAGGCGATCAACCGATCCGGCTTCGGCCCCAACCTGTTCGACTCCTGGCGCTATCTCGACACCGGGGAGCCGGGCATGGACAACAGCCAGCGGCCGCTCAACGAGGACTTCATCCTCAACAAGACCCGCTACCAGGGCGCGCAGATCCTGCTCGCCCGCGACAACTTCGGTTGCGGATCCTCGCGCGAGCATGCGCCCTGGGCGCTGCTCGACCATGGCATCCGGGTGGTCATCGCACCGTCGTTCGGCGACATCTTCTACAGCAACAGCCTGAAGAACGGGCTGCTGCCCATCCGCCTTCCCGCCGAGGCCATGGATCGCCTGTTCGCGCAGACCCTCGCGCACGACGGCTATCGACTGACGATCGATCTCGCAGACTCGTCGGTGACCACGCCCTCCGGGGACCGCTTCGGGTTCGACATCGACCCGTTCAGCCGGCACTGCCTGCTCAACGGCCTGGACGAGATCGGCCTCACGCTGCAGCACGCCGAGGCCATCCGCGCCTTCGAGGCGCGCCACCGCCAGGCCCAGCCCTGGCTGTTCCTCTGAACCCGAGTTCCACAGGCAACCATGAGCCAGACACGCAAGATCGCAGTCCTGCCCGGTGACGGGATCGGTTCGGAAATCGTCGCGCAAGCCGTTCGCGTGCTGCGAGCCCTCGAGCCCCATGGCCTTGTACTGGACCTGGCCGAGGCGCCGGTGGGCGGCACTGCCTACGACCTCGCCGGCGACCCGCTGCCCGCGGCCACGCTTGCCCTCGCGCGCGAGGCCGATGCCGTGCTGTTCGGCGCGGTCGGGGGCTGGCAATGGGACCGCCTGCCGCGGGAGAAGCGCCCCGAGCAGGCGATCCTCGGGCTGCGCAAGTCGCTGCAACTGTTCGCCAACCTGCGGCCCGCCACCATCCACGCGGGGCTGGAGTCGGCCTCCACGCTGCGACCCGAGGTGGTCGAGGGCATGGACGTGCTGATCATCCGCGAGTTGACCGGCGACATCTACTTCGGGCAGCCCCGAGGCCTGCGCACCACCGGCGAGGGACTGCGCGAGGGATTCGATACCATGCACTACGACGAGTCGGAGATCCGGCGCATCGCGCACGTCGGCTTCCGCTCCGCGATGAAGCGCCACCGCCGGCTCTGCTCGGTGGACAAGGCGAACGTGCTCGAGACCTCGCAACTGTGGCGCGACGTCACCACCGAGGTGGGGCGCGACTACCCCGAGGTCGAACTCAGCCACATGTACGTGGACAACGCCGCGATGCAGTTGCTGCGCAACCCGCGGCAGTTCGACGTGATCGTGACCGGCAACCTGTTCGGCGACATCCTGTCCGACGAGGCCTCGATGCTCACCGGTTCGATCGGCATGTTGCCGTCGGCCTCGCTGGATGCAGCCGGCAAGGGCTTGTACGAGCCGATCCACGGCTCGGCACCCGACATCGCCGGCAAGGACGTGGCCAACCCGCTGGCCACCATCCTGTCGGCGGCCATGATGCTGCGCTACAGCCTGGACGCGGAGCCGCACGCCCGCCGCATCGAGGCGGCAGTCGCCGCGGTGCTGGCGCAGGGGCTGCGCACGGCCGACATCGCGGAGAAGGGCCAGCCGGTGATCGGCACGCGTGCGATGGGCGATGCGGTGGTGGCGGCCCTCGGCTAGGGCCGGTGCAGGGCCGGGGACGCCGTATCGAGGCGACGACGCGGCAGGATCGGGACGCAAGGCGAGGACGACGATGAAGCTGGGACTGGTGGGCTGGCGTGGGATGGTGGGCTCGGTGCTCGTGCAGCGCATGCTCGAGGAGGGTGACTTCGCCCATGCCCGAACCACGCTCTTCTCCACCAGCCAGGCGGGCCGCGCGGCCCCGTCGCTGCCGGGCGCGCAACCGCTGCTCGCCGATGCCGGCGACCTTTCCGCCCTCGCCGCGATGGACGTGGTGATCTCCTGCCAGGGTGGCGACTACACGAACGACGTCCACCCCCGTCTGCGCGCGGCGGGCTGGACAGGCTACTGGATCGACGCGGCCTCCGCGCTGCGCATGAAGGACCACGCGATCATCATCCTCGACCCGGTCAACCGTGACGTGATCGACCGGGCGCTGGATTCCGGCGTGCGCGACTACATCGGCGGCAACTGCACCGTGAGCCTGATGCTGATGGCGCTCGGTGGCCTGTTCCGCGCGGGCCTGGTGGAGTGGGTGACGGCGATGACCTACCAGGCGGCCTCGGGCGCCGGGGCCCAGAACATGCGCGAACTGCTCGCCCAGATGGGTGCCGCGCACGGGTCGGTCCAGTCGCTGCTCGCCGATGCCGACTCGAACATCCTCGACATCGACCGTACCGTCGCCGCGGCCCTGCGCAGCCCCGAACTGCCCCGCGAGCACTTCGGCCATGCGCTTGCGGGCAGCCTGCTGCCCTGGATCGACAAGGATCTCGGCGACGGCCAGAGCCGCGAGGAGTGGAAAGGCATGGCCGAGTGCAACAGGATCCTCGGTCGTGAGGATCGGCCGGTCCCGGTCGACGGCATCTGCGTGCGCATCGGCGCGATGCGCTGCCATTCGCAGGCCCTCACCCTGAAACTCGCGCACGACCTGCCGCTGGCGCAGATCGAGCGCCTGCTCGCCGAGGCGAACGACTGGGTCGAGGTCGTGCCCAACCGCCGCGAGGACTCGCTTGCCCGGCTGACCCCTGCGGCGGTGACCGGCAGCCTCCGGGTGCCCGTCGGACGATTGCGCAAGCTTCCGATGGGGGGCGAATACCTGACGGCGTTCACGGTCGGCGACCAGCTGCTCTGGGGGGCTGCGGAGCCGCTGCGGCGCATGCTGCGCATCCTGGCATCTCGCCGCGGCTGATCGAGTTCGACCGGGCGTGACGGATTACCCGTCGCCGCAGGCCCTGCTCGCGGTATCCTCGGGTCAGGTCCGGTGTCAGGTTGCGACACTAACCTCCTGATGCTATTGTACAAACGCTCATTCGACCTGAAGGACGCCCCGTGCTCGAGTTCAGAGTGAAAGCCCTGCGCGCCGTCACCATGGCCGGAACACTGGCGCTCCTGCTGCTCGGGGGGCTGTCCGCACATGCCGCGGGTCTGGGTCGAATGACCGTCCTGTCGGCGCTGGGGCAGCCGCTCAATGCCGAAATCGAGCTGAACGCGACCAAGGAAGAGCTCTCGACGATGCAGGCGAGAGTCGCCACCGCCGAGGCCTATCGCCGCGCCAACCTCGAGTTCACCGCGCTCGCCGCGTCCGTGCGGCTGGCGATCGAGCCGCGCGCCGACGGATCGCTCGTGCTGCGCGCCACCAGCTCGCGCCCGGTGAACGAGCCGTTCATCGAATTGCTCGTCGAACTGAACTGGGCGAACGGACGTCTGGTCCGGGAATACACCTCGCTGATCGATCCGCCCGGCACGGTGGCCGCGGTCACGCCGCCTGCCGCGGCCGCGCCGCCGGCAGCCCGGACCGCCCCGCTCGCGGAGACGGCGGTACCGACGGCCGTGCCAGCGCCGCCCGCGCCCGTGGCCACGGACAAGCCGGCGGCCGCAAAGCCCGCCGCCAAGCCGCGTGCCGAGCCGGCCATCGCCGTCGCGCCCGCCGCTGCGGCGGCCGCGCCGACGGCCTCCGCCGCGGCGCCGGGCGAAACCTACACCGTGCGCCGGGGCGATACCCTCGGTCGGATCGCCGGGGCCTCGCGGCCGTCCGGGGTGTCGCTCGAGCAGATGCTCGTGGCGATGGTGCGCGAGAACAAGGATGCGTTCGATGCCGGCAACATGAACCGGCTGCGCACGGGCGCGGTGCTGCGCATCCCCGACGCCTCGACGGCGGGCGGGATCGCGCAGGCCGATGCAGTCCGCGAGGTGCGGACCCAGGTGGCGGACTTCAACGCCTATCGCCAGCGACTGGCGGGTGCGGTCGAACAGGCGGCCCCGGCGGCCGACGGGGGGCAGGGGACGGCCTCCGGGCAGGTCGCCTCGCGCGTGCAGGACGCCGCCGCACCGGCGCAGGGACGCGACGTGCTGCAGGTCTCCAAGGGCGGGACCGCGGCGGCGGGTGGCCGCGACGCCAAGGGCGCGCCGACTGCCAGGGCCGAGGACGACCAGGCGCGTGCCAACGCGCTGCGCGAGGCCAACGACCGGGTGGTTGCACTCGAGAAGATGCTCAAGGAGACGCAGCAACTGCTCGCGCTCCAGAACAAGCAGCTGGCCGAACTCCAGAAGGGCGCCGGCAAGGGCGAACCGCCTCGCCCTGCGCCTGAGCCTGCGAAATCCGCCGAGCCGGCGCAGCCCGCCGCACCGCAGCCGCCCAAACCCGAGGTCGCGCCCGCGGCGCCGACGGCTCCCGAACCGGCGAAGGGCGAGACACCCGACGCTCCGGAGGCGCCGAAGCCACCCGAGCCCCCCAAGGCGCGCCCGGCTGCACCGCCTCCCCCGCCGCCGCCCCCGCCGAGCCTGATGGACCAGGTCTTCGGGTTCGTGCAGAACTTCATGCTCGAACTGGGGGGGGGGCTGGCCGCGCTGCTGGGTGGCGTGTGGCTCGCACTGCGCCGGCGCAAGGGCGGCAAGTCCGAAGCGCCCGCCGCGGCGGCGACAGCCGTCGCCGCCGAGACGGCGAAGCCCGCGGTCGCACCGCGCCCGGTCGACCCGATGGTCACCACGGTGCCGGGACGCTCGGTGACGGATCTCGCGCAGGGGTCGGGCGACGAGGAGGTGGATCCGCTCGCCGAAGCCGAGGTCTACCTGAGTTACGGCCGGGACGCACAGGCCGAGGAAATCCTGCGCGAGGCCGTCGAGCGCCAGCCCGGGCGCAACGAACTGCGGATGAAGCTGCTCGAGATCTACATGAAGCGGGTCGACCGCAGCGCGTTCGAGGGCATCGCCACCGAGATGTTCGCCGCCACCGGCGGGCAGGGCCCCGACTGGATGAAGGCGGCCGAAATGGGCGTGATGATCGACCCGGACAACCCGCTCTACGCGGCGGGGCGTTCCGGCGCGCAACGCTCCATGGACGCGACCATCGCCTCTGCGGCCGGCGCCGCGACGATCGCCTCGGCGGCTGCCGCCGCGCAGGCGATGGCGGAACCGAGCATGTCGATCGCGCCCACCGAGGCGTTCGATGCGCAGAGCACCAGCGTGCTCGCTCCCTCGCAGGGCGACGCCGGAGCGGTCGACTTCCAGGTGCCCGTCGGCGAGACGCCCAGCCCGGAACCCGCGCCGATGATCAGCGACTTCGACAGCACGATGCTGGCCGTCGACGCAGCCGCCCCGGGCGCTTCGCGCGACATGGACTTCACGCTCGACTTCGACTCGCCGGGGGGCGACGGCCCGCCGCCCACGCTGCCCGACCTCGCGCTCGACCTCGGTGCTTCGATGCCGCAGGCCGATCTCGACATCGACCCCGCGCACACCCGTCCGCTCGGGTCGCTCGCCGACCCCGTGGTCGACCCGATGGCACCCGGGATCGACCTCTCGGCAACGAACGTCTTCCTCGACGCCGGGGTCGGCACGGCCAGTTCGATCGAGTTCCCGCTCGATGACGGCAAGGCCGCCAGCCCGGACACGGCCGGACTCTCGGCCAGCCTCCAGGACACGATGATCCTGCAGAACCCGGGTGAACTCGTCTCGTTCGACATGACCAACCCGGCAGGCCTGCCGGGCAACTGGCAGGACAGCACCCTGCCTCGGGTGGATCTCAACCTCGCCGATGCCGCGGGGGGACCGCACGACGAACGCTGGAACGACGTCAACACCAAGTACGACCTCGCGAAGGCGTACGAGGAGATGGGCGACAAGGACGGCGCGCGCGAGATCCTGCGCGAGGTCATCGCCGAGGGTGACGCCCAGCAGCGGGCGGACGCGGAGGCGATGCTGGCCCGCCTGGGCTGATCGCCCTCCCGCGGGCCCACCGGGCCCGCGGAGCGTCCGATGCGTATCGCACTGCAACTGGAGTACGACGGTACGCCATTCCACGGCTGGCAGAGCCAGCCCGGCGGATGCACGGTCCAGGACGCCCTCGAGCGCGCGCTCGGGCAGATCGCAGGCGGCGGGATTCGCACGGTCTGCGCGGGCCGGACCGACGCGGGCGTGCACGCGCTGATGCAGGTCGTGCACTTCGACGCGCCCCATTCGCGCCCGCTGAACGCGTGGATACGCGGGGTCAATGCGCACCTGCCCGCCGCGATCGTCGTCGTCGGCGCGGCCGAGGTGGCCGACACGTTCCACGCGCGCTTCGACGCGCAGGCCCGCACCTACCGTTACCTGCTGGCCACGGGCCCGGTGCGCCCGGCACTCGCCGCCGGTCGCGTCGGATGGCACCATCAGGTCCTCGGCCTGGCACCGATGCGCGAAGCGCTTGCCGCGCTGCTCGGCGTGCACGATTTCAGCGCGTTCCGCTCCTCCGAGTGCCAGGCCCGCTCACCGGTTCGCCACCTGATGCATGCCGACATCCGCCAGCAGGGGTCGCTGTTCGTGTTCGAATTCACCGCAAACGGATTCCTCCACCACATGGTGCGAAACCTCGTGGGATGCCTGCTGCGCATCGGCAGCGGCCGCGAGTCGCCGGACTGGCTCGGGCAACTGCTCGAGGCGCGCGATCGCACGCGCGCGGCGGCCACCTTCGCGCCGGAAGGCCTCTACCTCTGGTCGGTCGACTACCCCGATGCATCGCGGCCCGCCCTGCCCGGCCCGCGCATGCCGGCGCTGATCGCATGAGCGCCGCCCGTACCCGCGTGAAGATCTGCGGCGTGCGCACGCCCGAGCAGGCGCTGATGGTCGCCGAGGCGGGAGCCGATGCGGTGGGACTGGTGTTCCACGAGCCCAGCCCGCGCCATGTGACCGCCGAGCAGGCCGAGCGCATCGCGTCGGTGCTGCCGCCGTTCGTGTGTGCGGTCGGGCTGTTCGTGAATGCCCCGGCCTCGTTCGTCAGGGCGGTATGCACGCAGGTGCCGCTCTCGCTGCTGCAGTTCCATGGCGACGAGACGTTCGACGAATGCGCCCAGTTCGACAAACCTTTCGTGCGCGCGGTGCGGGTGAGGCCCGGGGTCGATTTGCTACAATTCAAGTCGGGCATGGTCCCGCACCGGCATCTGGCGCGCGGCCTGCTCGTCGATGCCTACGTGCCGGGGACCCACGGCGGAACGGGTCGGTCGTTCGACTGGGGGCTGCTGCCGGAGGCGTTGCGCGGGGAGATCATCCTGTCCGGCGGGCTGGGGCCCGACAACGTGCGCGAGGCCGTGACGCGCGTGCGGCCCTGGGCGGTCGATGTGTCGAGCGGGGTCGAGCGCAGCCCCGGGGTCAAGGATCCGGAACGGGTCACGCGGTTCATTGAGGAGGTTCGCCTTGCAGATGTATGACCTGCCCGACGAGCGCGGCCACTTCGGCCCCTACGGCGGAGTGTTCGTGGCCGAGACGCTGATGCATGCGCTCGATGAACTGAACGAGCACTACCTGCGGCATCGCAGCGACCCGGAGTTCATGGCCGAACTGGCCTGGGAACTGCGGCACTACGTCGGACGTCCGAGCCCGATCTACCACGCACGTCGCTGGTCGGAGCACTTCGGCGGCGCGCAGGTCTATCTCAAGCGCGAGGACCTGAACCACACCGGCGCGCACAAGATCAACAACACGATGGGCCAGGCGCTGCTCGCGCGCCGAGTGGGCAAGCCGCGGGTGATCGCCGAGACCGGCGCGGGCCAGCACGGCGTGGCCACGGCGACCGTGGCGGCGCGCTACGGACTCAAGTGCACGGTGTACATGGGTTCGGAGGACGTGAAGCGCCAGTCCCCGAACGTCTATCGGATGAAACTGCTCGGCGCCGAGGTGGTTCCGGTCGAGAGCGGTTCGAAGACGCTCAAGGACGCGCTCAACGAAGCGATGCGCGACTGGGTCACGAACGTCGCCGATACGTTCTACATCATCGGTTCGGTCGCCGGTCCGCACCCCTATCCGATGATGGTGCGCGACTTCAACGCGGTGGTCGGCCGCGAGTGCATCGAGCAGATGCAGGAACTCGCGGGCCGCCAGCCCGACGCGTGCATTGCCTGCGTCGGGGGAGGCTCCAACGCGATGGGCATGTTCCATCCGTACATCGACGTGCCGGGCGTACGCCTGGTCGGCGTCGAAGCCGGCGGCGACGGCGTGGCGACCGGACGGCATGCGGCTCCCCTGTCGGCTGGACGCCCGGGCGTGCTCCACGGCACCCGCACCTACCTGATGCAGGACGAGGATGGCCAGATCCTCGACACCCACTCGGTGTCGGCGGGACTCGACTATCCCGGCGTCGGCCCCGAGCACTCGTGGCTGAAGGACAGCGGTCGCGCGGAGTACGTGGCGATCGACGATGCGGATGCGCTGCGCGCATTCCACGACCTCTGCCATCTCGAGGGCATCATCCCGGCGCTGGAGTCCGCCCACGCGCTCGCCCAGGCCGCTCGCATGGCGCCCACCATGCGGCCCGACCAGATCCTGCTGGTCAACCTGTCCGGGCGGGGAGACAAGGACCTCAACACCGTGGCCCGGCTCGCCGGCATCACGATCTGATCGGCCCGCCCATGTCGCGCATCCAGGGCAGGTTCCAGCAACTGGCCGCCGAACGTCGGCGTGGCCTCATCCCGTACATCACGGCGGGCGATCCCTCGCTCGAGGTCACGCTCGCGCTCATGCACGAACTCGCCGCCGCGGGCGCCGACGTGATCGAACTCGGCGTGCCGTTCTCCGATCCGCAGGCCGACGGGCCCACGATCCAGCGCGCCTCCGAGCGCGCCTTGCGCGGAGGCACCCGACTCGCCGCCATCCTCGACACGGTCGGCCGATTCCGCACGACCGATCCGCGCACGCCGGTGGTGCTGATGGGCTATGCCAACCCGGTCGAGGCGATGGGCCATGAAGCCTTCGCGACGCGTGCTGCCGCCGCGGGCGTCGACGGCGTGCTGCTGGTCGACCTCCCCCCGGAGGAGTCACGCGGCTTCGTGGACCAGCTCGCCGCGCGCGGGCTCGATCCGATCTACCTGCTCTCCCCGACCACCACCGACGCGCGCATCGCCGAAATCGCCCGGCTCGCACGCGGCTACGTGTACTACGTGTCGCTGACCGGCGTGACCGGGGCGCGTCACCTCCAGACCGCGGACGTGGCCTCGCGCATGCAGGTGCTGCGTCGCCACCTCGACATCCCGATCGGCGTCGGATTCGGCATCCGGGATGCCGCCAGCGCGCAGGCGATCGCCGCGGTTGCCGACGCGGTGGTGATCGGCAGCCGTATCGTCGAGGAGATCGAAGGCTCGCCCCCGGGCGAGGAAGTGTCGCGGGTCGGCACTTTCGTGCGCGCGATCCGCCAGGCGATCGATGCCGTGCCGGCGAGCGCCTGAGGACGTGCCCTACCCGGACCGGACGCGGGGGATGCGATGAGCTGGCTCCAGAAACTGCTGCCGCCCAAGATCAAGCGCGAGGGCGGGGCCGCGCGAAAGTCGGTGCCCGAAGGGCTGTGGGTCAAGTGCACGGGGTGCGAGGCGACGCTGTATCGCAGCGACCTCGACGCAAACGCGCAGGTCTGTCCCCACTGCGGCCACCATGCCCGGATCGGTGCGCGCGAGCGCATCGACCTGCTGCTGGATCCGGAAGGTCGCTACGAGATCGGCGCCGAAGTGCGGCCGGTCGACAGCCTGCGCTTCCGTGATACGCGCAAGTACACCGATCGCCTCTCCGCGGCCGTCCGCGACACCGGCGAGGACGATGCGCTGGTGGTGATGCAGGGCACGCTCGCCGGGCTGCCCGTGGTCATCGCCGCCTTCGAGTTCCGGTTTCTCGGCGGCTCCATGGGGTCGGTCGTGGGGGAACGCTTCGCGCGCGGGGCGAGGGCGGCGGCCGAGCAGGGCTGCGCCTTCATCTGCGTGGCGGCCTCGGGTGGCGCACGCATGCAGGAGGGCGTGCTGTCGCTGCTGCAGATGGCCAAGTGCTGCGCCGCGCTCACGCTGCTCGCCGATCGTCGGCTCCCGTTCGTGTCGGTGGTGACCGACCCCACGATGGGCGGCGTGTCGGCCAGCTTCGCGATGATCGGCGACGTGGTGATCGCCGAGCCCGGTGCGCTGGTGGGCTTTGCGGGGCCGAGGGTGATCGAGCAGACCGTCCGGGAAAAACTGCCGGATGGCTTCCAGCGAGCCGAGTTCCTGCTCGAGCACGGCGCGGTCGACCAGGTGGTCGATCGGCGCGAACTGCGTGCGCGCCTCGCCTCGGTGCTGTCGATGCTCCTGCGGCTGCCGGCGCCCGTTGCGGCGTGAGGCCGCCGGGATCGGGTCGCACGTGGCGCAGGACGTCGGCGTGAGCGCGGCCTGCGTCCCGCCGGCGCGCGAACTCGAGGGCTGGTTGCGCTGGATCGCCGAACAGCACCCGGTGAGCATCGAGCTCACGCTCGACCGGGTTCGGCATGTCGCCGATCGGCTGCACATCGCCCCGAGCGTTCCGGTCATCACCGTGGGCGGCACCAACGGCAAGGGTTCGACCTGCGCGATGCTCGAGGCGATGCTCGATCGGGCCGGCTATCGCACCGGCCTCTATACCTCACCCCACCTGCTTCGCTACAACGAGCGGGTCCGCATCTCGCGCCGCGAGGCGGACGACGATGCCCTGTGCCGCGCCTTCGCGGCGGTCGAGGCCGCGCGAGGCGAGGTGAGCCTGACCTACTTCGAGTTCGGGACGCTCGCCGCGCTGTGGCTGATGCGGGAGGCCTCGGTCGACGTGATGATCCTCGAGGTCGGCATGGGCGGGCGGCTGGACGCGGTGAACATCGTCGACGCCGACTGCGCGGTCGTCGCCAGCGTCGACCTCGACCACATGGAGTTCCTGGGCGACACCCGCGACCGGATCGGTTTCGAGAAGGCGGGCATCTTCCGCGCGTCGCGTCCCGCGGTCTGCGGCGACCCGGATCCGCCCCCCTCGCTGGTCGAGCACGCGCGGGCGATCGGTGCGCGCCTGCTCGTGGCTGGCGTGGATTTTTCCGCCCTCGACGAGGGCGGCGGGCAGTGGCGTTATCGCGGACCCGGGCGGTCCCGCTACGGACTGCCCTTCCCGGCGCTGCGCGGCGACTACCAGCTCGGCAACGCCGCAGTGGCGATCACCGCGCTCGACACCGTGTCCGATCGGCTGCCGGTGAGCGCGGAGGCGGTGCGCACCGGCCTGCTGACCGCGGAGATCCCCGGGCGCTTCCAGGTGGTGCCGGGGCGACCGACGGTGATCCTGGACGTCGCGCACAACCCGCACGCCGCGCGGGTGCTCGCGCGCAGCCTGTCGCGCATGCCGCCCGATGGCGCGCGCACGATCGCGGTGTTCTCGATGCTGGGCGACAAGGATATCGAGGGAGTCGTTCGCGAGGTGAAGGCCTGCATCGACGCCTGGTACGTCGCACCGACCGATGGCGCGCGTTCGACGCCGGTCTCGCGCCTGCGCGAGGCGCTCACCCGCGCGTCGGCCCTGGATCCCACCCACGAGTTCGACACGCTGCCGGCCGCGTGGCGGGCGGCCAGGGAAGCCGCTCGCGACAATGATAGGATCGTGGTGTTCGGTTCGTTCCATACCGTCGCCGAGGTGCTGCCCGCGATCCGGTCGGCGCTGGCGCCCTGAGCGGCCCGCCCGACGATCCGCCCGCGCCGATCCGAATGCCCATGGCTCGCAGTCTTTCCGAAGAAGAACTCCAGCTCCGACGACGCGCGCGTCGGCGCCTGATCGGCGCGGTGGTGCTCACCACCGCCGTGGTGGTCGCGCTGCCCATGGTGCTCGACAGCGAGCCGCGCCCGATCGGCCAGGACATCGCGGTGCAGATTCCCTCCCCGGGCAGCGGACCGTACGCACCGCGTGCGGCCGGCGCGCCTGTGGGTGAAGCGTCCTCCGCGAAGGCCGCGGCCCGGCCGACGCCCCCGTCGGAGGCAACCCGCCCGGGTGCGTCCGCCGATGCCGGCGTGGCGCCCGGTCGCGACACGGCGCCTGCGCCGGCGCGCAAGCCCCAGCCCGACCCGGTCGAGGCGGGAGCGTCGGCGCCCGACAAGGCGCCCGCCCAGAAGGGTGGAGGTACTCCACCGGCGGTCAAGGGTGCGCCTGCGGCTGCGCCAGGCGATGCCGCGCTCCTCGCGGGTGCGAGTCGCCCACCGTCGGCTGCGACGGTTCCGCGAAGCGAAGAGGCCGCGGCCCGCGAACGCGGTGAACCCGCCCGCTCGCCGGCTGCCGCAGGCGAGTCGCCGGCCGTCCGACCTCCGCCCGACACGGGCCGGGGTGAGGCTCCGGCCAGCGCCGCCCCGGGCTCGCGCGCGACAGGCGCGGCCGATGCCGACAAGGCCGACAAGTCCAAGGGACGACCCGAGACCTTCGTGATCCAGCTCGGTGCATTCGCCGACGCCACCCGGGCCCGTGACCGGCACGCGCAGCTGCAGAAGGCGGGCATCCGCTCCTACACCGAGGTCATCAAGACGCCCACCGGGGACAAGACCCGCGTGCGGGCCGGACCCTTTCCCACCCGTGAGGCGGCCGACCAGGTCAACGAGAAGCTCAAGGCGCTGGGCATCGCCGACGGCGTCGTCGTGACTCGCCGCTACTGACCGGCATGCGGCCGCAGGCAGCCGCGGCATGACCGCGTTCGACTACATCGTGCTCGGGGTGGTTGGCGTCTCCGCGCTCGTGGCGGTCATCCGGGGCTTCGTGCGCGAGGTGCTGTCCCTGTGCTCGTGGGCGGCGGCGATCGCCGCGGGCTGGTGGCTGTCGGGCAAGGTTGCGCCGATGCTGCCGCTGGCGATCCCCGGCGAGAGCCTGAGGCTGCTCGCCGCCTTCCTGCTGGTGGCGGGCGTGACCCTGCTGGGCATGGTGCTGCTGTCGCTCGCGCTGGTCGAACTGGTCCGCGCGGCCGGTCTGGGATTCGCGGACCGTGTCCTCGGCCTCGCTTTCGGGCTGGCTCGCGGCGCGCTGGTCGTCCTCACGCTGGTGCTGCTGGCCGGCCTCACGCGCCTGCCGGAACACCCGGCGTGGCGCGACGCGATGCTGTCGCCGCCACTCGAGGTGCTGGCCATCGCGGTCAAGCCCTGGCTGCCGGGCGAGGTCTCCCGGCGCATCCGCTACGATGGGTCGCGGCAGGTGGTCTATACTCCGCCGGCGCGTCCGTAGGCAGGGGACGCGCCGAGCCGCGTCCGCCTCGTCGGCGCGGCCGGGTGAGGGTCGGCACGGCGAGCATCGCCAGGGGGAGACGCAGCGTGTGTGGCATCGTGGGAATGGTGGCCCGCAGCCCGGTCAACCAGGAGCTGTACGACGGCATGCTCCTGTTGCAGCACCGGGGCCAGGATGCCGCCGGGCTGGTGACGGCCGAGGGCAGCACCTTCCACATGCACAAGGGGCCCGGGCTGGTGCGCGATGTCTTCCGCACCCGCAACATGCGCGCCCTCCTGGGCAACCTCGGCATCGCGCACGTTCGCTACCCGACCGCCGGCTCGGCCTGGTCCTCGGCCGAGGCTCAGCCCTTCTACGTGAATTCGCCGTTCGGCATCGTGCTCGGGCACAACGGCAATCTCACCAACTCCGAGCAGCTCAAGCGCGAGCTGTTCCGCGACGACCTGCGGCACGTCAACACCGATTCGGACTCGGAGGTGCTGCTCAACGTGCTCGCGCACGAACTCGCGCGCAACAGCACCGGCTTCCACCTCGATCCCGACACGGTGTTCAAGGCCGTGGCGGCCGTGCACCGGCGCGTGCGCGGTGCCTACGCGGTAGTGGCCCTGGTTGCCGGTGCGGGGCTGCTGGCCTTCCGCGACCCGTACGGCATACGCCCGCTGGTCATCGGCACGCGCGAGACGGATGCGGGCACCGACTACATGATCGCCTCGGAGACGGTGGCGCTCGATGCCCTGGGATTCTCCGCGCTGCGCGACGTCGCACCCGGCGAGGCAGTGTTCATCGACGAGGACGGCACCTTCCGCAGCCAGCAGTGCGCGGACTCGCCGGTGCTCGCACCCTGCATCTTCGAGTTCGTGTATCTCGCGCGGCCCGATTCGGTGATCGACGGCATCTCGGTCTACGACACCCGGCTGCGCATGGGCGAGAGCCTCGCGCGCCGGATCGAGCGCGACTACCCGGGGCTCGAGGTCGACGTGGTGATGCCCATTCCCGATTCGGCGCGCCCGGCCGCGATGCAGCTCGCCAAGCACCTGAACCTCTCCTACCGCGAGGGCTTCATCAAGAACCGCTACATCGGGCGTACCTTCATCATGCCGGGCCAGGCCGTGCGCCGGAAGTCGGTGCGCCAGAAGCTCAACGCGCTCGCCGCCGAGTTCAAGGGCAAGAGCGTGCTGATCGTCGACGATTCCATCGTGCGCGGCACCACCAGCCAGGAGATCGTCCAGATGGCGCGCGATGCCGGTGCACGGCAGGTGCACTTCGCCTCCGCGGCGCCGCCGGTACGGTATCCGAACGTCTATGGCATCGACATGCCGACCCGGGCGGAGCTGATCGCCACCAGCCGCTCGGTCGAGGAGATCGCGCGCGAGATCGGCTGCGATCGCCTGATCTACCAGGACCTCGCCGACCTGATCGAGGATGTCCGCGTGGCGAACCCCGCCATCACCCGGTTCGAGACCTCGTGTTTCGACGGTCGCTACATCACCGGCGACGTGACCCCCGAGTACCTCGACGGGCTGGAGGCGGGGCGCAACGACTCCGCCGCGCGGGAGCGGCGCGAGTCGAGCACCCAGCTCGATCTCAGCCTCGAATCGGCCGAGTAGTCCCGTGACGCAGCCCGGGCCCCCAGCCTCAGGCAGCCCGCACGCCGGCCGGATCCTGCGCGAGTGCGTGGTGGTCGAAGGCCACCGCGACGTGTACGAGCAGGTGCATCGCACCTCGCTCGGCGAGCCCGACCCGATCAACGCGGCGATCGTCCCGCGCCTGCTGCGCGACGGCATCGATCTGTCCGTCTACGCGATCGGGGGCGACTCCTACGCGCACACCCAGAACACCGGGCGCTATCTCGAGACGACGCTGGAGAACATCGACCAGCTGCTGCAGGCCTCGGTGGCCCCCGGGTGCCGCTTCTCGCTGGTGCGCTGTCGCGAGGACCTGCCGGGCGCGGTCGAACCCGGGCACCTGCGCATCCTGCTGCACCTGGAGGGCGGACGACCGCTGCAGGGTGGCATCGCGCAGCTGCGCAACCTGCACCGGCTGGGCGTGCGTTCGATGCAGCCGACCTGGAACCTGCGCAACGAGCTGGGCGACGGGGTGTGGGAGAACCGCACGAAGGGCGGTCTCACCCGGTTCGGGGTCGAGGTCATCGCCGAGATGAATCGTCTCGGCATGGTGGTCGATCTCTCGCACATGAACCGCGAGGGCTTCTACCAGGTGCTGGAGGTGGCGCGTGCCCCGGTCATCGTCAGCCACGCGAATGCCTGCGGCGTCTACGACCACGTTCGCAACCTCGACGACGCGCAGATGAAGGCGATCGCCGGGCAAGGCGGGCTGGTGGGCATCCTCGCGCTGCCGTTCACCGTCGCCGGGCGCGACTCGTCCATCGAGCACATGCTGAGCCACATCGACTACATGGCCGACCGGATCGGCGTGCAGCACATCGCGCTGGGCATGGACTTCGTCAAGTACGACGGGCCGCGCAGCCTGCGCGACGGCCACGATCCACGAGCCGAACCGCCGGTGGTGCGCGGTTTCGAGGAGATCGAGGATCTGCCCAACCTCATCGACGGACTGCTCGCGCACGGCTGGTCCGATGCGGACGTGGCCGCCATCCTCGGTGGCAACTACCTGCGGGTGCTGTCGACGATCCTGCCCGGTCGCGACGGCTGAGGCGGCTGCGCGCGGTCGGGGCCGACGGTGGCCCGGCGCCCGCGCGGCAGGCCTGCAGTCCGGGCCGAGCGCCTCCGGCATGCCGCCATGCCATGGCCTGAGCGTCCGTTCGTGGTGCGTACCCCGTGCCGCGTCGGGGATCGAACCGGCGCGGGGTGCACGCTACTGCAGCGCGCTGATGCCCGCGGCGCGGATGATCCTTGCGGCCTTCTCGGTCTCGCGGGCGAGGAACGGCGCGAAGACCTCGGGCGGATCGGCCACCACGGTGAGTCCCTCGGACGAGAGTCGCTCGCGCAGTGCCGGTTCGGCGAGCACCTGGGCGACCTCCTGGTGCAGCCGTGCGATCGTCTCGCGCGGCGTGGTGCCGGGGGCCAGCAGTCCGAACCACGTCGTGATGTCCACGTCGCGCGCCCCGCCCTCGATCAGGGTAGGGATGTCCGGGGCGATGGTCGAGCGCCTCGCGCTGCTCACCCCGATCGCGCGCAGCTTGCCCGAGCGCGCGTAGGGCAGGCCGAGCGAGAGGTTCATGAAGTAGAGCTCGATGTTGCCGGCGAGCACGTCGGCGAGCGCCCCGCCGGTGCCCTTGTAGGGCACGCTGGTCAACCGTATCGCCGAGTTGAGCGCGAGCAGTTCGGCGGCCAGGTGGTTGAGCGAGCCGGTGCCCGGGTTGCCGATGTTGATTTCCCCGGGTCGGGCGCGCGCGAGCGCGACCAGGTCCCGCACGTTGCGCGCCGGCAGCGACGGATGCGCCATCAGCACCAGCGGGCCGGAGGCGAGCAGGGTGACGGGCGCGAGGTCGCGGGCCTGGTCGTAGGGCAGGTTGCGGAACAGCGCGGGATTCGATGCGTAGCCCGCCTGAACCAGCAGCAGGGTGCGGCCATCCCCGGCTGATTTCGCCACGTAGGCCGCGCCGATGGTGCCGTTGGCACCCGCGCGGTTCTCCACGAGGGCAGTCTGCCGAAGACGCTCGCCCAGCCGTTGCGCGAGCAGGCGACCGAAGGAATCGGTCGAGCCTCCCGCCGCGAAGGGCACGACGATCCTCAGGGGGCCCGAGGGCGGGGCCTGGGAAAAGCCGGGCGCGGGCGTGAGCAGCGCGCCGCCGAGCAGCGCGGCGGCGACCGCCCCCGGCATGTTCAGGGCGGGCTGCCGTCGGGCGAGCCGCGGCGGGGCGATCGCGCGATCGGGCCGAGGGGACTGCAGATGCGGGCGACGAGCGGTCCCGGGGAAGGTCGAGGGCGTCATGGGGCGGGGACGGGGAGGACAGGGGGGACGGCAGGAGCGCGGGGACGGGCGCGCGCAGGTGGGGCCGCGCGAGCGCCGTGGGCGCGACTGCGGTAGGCTGAAGCATCGATTGTCCCGCATTCCCGGAGCCGCCACATGCCGCCTGCAGACGATTACAGCCTCGACACGCTCGCCATCCGGACCGGTATCCACCGCAGCCAGTTCGGCGAGCACTCCGAGGCGATGTACCTGACCTCCAGCTTCGTGTTCGACAGCGCGGCGCGCGCGGCCGAGGCGTTCCAGAAGGGCATCGACGGGCAGAACGTCTACTCCCGGTTCACCAACCCGACCGTCACCGCCTTCGAGGAGCGTCTTGCCGCGCTCGAGGGGGCGGACTGCTGCGTGGCGACCGCCTCGGGCATGTCGGCCATTCTGGCGATCACGATGGCCCTGTTCCGCGCCGGGGACCACGTGGTGATCTCGCAGGGCGTGTTCGGCTCCACCGTGCAGCTGTTCCAGAATTTCTTCGAGAAGTTCGGCGTGCAGGTCGACTTCGCACCCCCGACCGAGCCGCAGGCCTGGCAGCAGAAGGTGCGCCCGAACACGCGCATGTTCTTCGTCGAGACCCCGTCCAATCCGCTCACCGAGGTCTCGGACGTCGGTGCGCTCGCGGAGATCGCGCACCGTGCCGGCGCCGTGCTCATCGTCGACAACTGCTTCTGCTCGCCCGCGTTGCAGCGCCCCCTCGAACTGGGGGCGGATATCGTGATCCACTCGGCGACGAAGTACCTCGACGGGCAGGGCCGTGTGCTCGGCGGCGCGGTCGTCGGACGCCGCGAACTGATCCAGGGGCCGATGCTGCAGTTCATGCGCAACGCCGGTCCGTCGATGAGTCCGTTCAACGCGTGGGCATGCCTGAAGGGCATGGAGACGCTGGGCATTCGCATGGAGGCGCACAGCGCCCGCGCGCTTGCGCTGGCGCAATGGCTCGAGCGCCATCCCCGCATCGAGCGGGTGTACTACCCGGGCCTGCCCTCGCATCCGCAGCACGCGCTCGCGATGCGCCAGCAGAAGACCGGCGGCGGCGTGGTGTCCTTCGACGTGAAGGGCGGACGCGAGGCCGCGTGGAAGGTGATCGACTCCACCCGGTTGCTGTCGATCACCGGCAACCTCGGGGACGTGAAGACCACGATCACCCACCCGGCCACCACCACCCATGGGCGGATTTCCCAGGCTGCGCGCGATGCGGCCGGCGTGGGCGAGGGTCTGATCCGCGTCGCCGTGGGGCTGGAGGCCCTGGAGGACATCCAGCGCGATCTTGCCCGCGGGCTGGACGGCTGAGCGCGGGAGCGC
>CAIKXV010000128.1 GCA_903831455.1 uncultured Pseudomonadota bacterium
CCACGGCCGGGAAGTGCCGCGCGGCCTGCAGGACCTGTTGTTCAAGCTGGCGTCGAACATAGCGCATGGTTGAGAATTATAAACTTCGACTTAAGATTCCTCAAACGCAATCCAGCGGGGCGTCCGCGTGGGGCTGGAGTCGGCCCCGGTCGCCGAGGAGGGCGCGACGCGCCCAGCGACGCCGGGCGCATCCGGCCCGATCGGCAGGGAGCGTGGCGGGGGCGTCGACCCGGCAGAACCGGGGTTCGGTACGCTGCGCCGAGCCTTGCGCGCGGGGCATCCACCCCTCGAGGCGCCGGTCGGCTCCTCCCGCAGCGCCGGTTGCCGCTGCGCTCGGGCACCGACCATCATCCCCGTCCTACAAATGGCCCTGCGCGCTTTGCTGGTGCGCCGTACTCCCGTGAACGTCGTGTCCGGTAGGGTGTTCGCGACGCAGTCGGACCCTCGGTGCAGAAACTGCAGATGAGTACCGAGTGTGCGGCGTGGACCGTCTCCCGGTGTTCAGTCCTGCGGCGGGATGCCCTCGGCGCGCACGATCTTCGTCCAGCGCGTCACTTCCGAAACCACGAACGCCTGCGCCTCGGCTGCAGTGGAGGGACGGGGCTCGGCCCCGAGGGCCAGCATCGGTTCGCGGACCTCGGTTCTGGCCAGGGCCTCGCGGACGATCCCGTTGAGTCGCGTGACGATGGAAACCGGAAGATTGCGCGGGCCGGCCAGCGCGTACCAAGCCTGCACGTCGAAACCGGGCAATACGGTCTCGGCCATGGTCGGCACATCCGGCCAGAGCGAGAAGCGCTGTTGGGTGGTGACCGCGATCGCGCGTAGTCGCCCGTCCTTGATGAACTGGGTCGAGCCACCGGGGGTGGTGAACAGCACTGGAATTTCGCCCGCGAGGAGGGCGGCTGGTCCCGCCGTGCCTCCCTTGTAGGGCACGTGGTTCATCTGCGTACCGCTACGCGCCTGAAAAAGTACGGCGGCCAGGTGCATGCCCGAGCCAACGCCACCTGTCCCATAGTTGATACGCCCAGGCTCGGCCTTCGCCCGCGCGATCAGGTCCTGGATGGTTTTTACCGGTGCATTCGGGCTGGCCAGCACCACAAACGGCGAAGAGCCAACCATCGAGATCAGCGTGAAGTCGCGCGCCGCGTCGTACGGTAGCGATCGATAAAGGCCCGGGGCCGCAGCGTGCCCGGAGGCCATCAGGAACAGCGTGTAGCCATCGGGAGCGCTGCGTGCGACGATCGCTGCACCAATGGTGCCGCCAGCGCCGGGACGGCCGTCGACCAGTACCTGTTGGCCAAGCGCCTGGCTGAGTTGTTGTGCGATCAGCCGTGCCTGAAGGTCCACCGCGCCGCCGGAGGTGAATCCGTGCAGCAGGCGCAGGCTTTTCACCGGATATGCATCGGTTGCGCGCTGCGCCGTCGCCGGCATCGACAGTGCCAGCGCAATCGCGCCGATGGCTGCGCCGAGCGCCGTGATTCGCGAACACCCCGTGGACAGGACGGGAAAGCGCCGTGCAGGAGACGGGAGCGACAGGCAGTGTACGAAAGACTGCAGCATCACGGCGGGCGCAGCTGCGAGCCAAGGCATGCCAACCTCGGGACGACCGATTAACCGACAGCACGGTGCAGAACGCTCGGGCACAAAAAGGGCGTGCCTCTGCAGAGTCGCGCGTGAGGTCGAGGCGATCGCATGCGGGTGAGGCGCACGGCGCCGCAGGTCGTCAGAGAGCATAGCGTGCAGGCCGCGGGCCGTTGGGGACCGGGCGATAGCGATAGTTGCCTTCCGCCATCATGCGCTCGCGCGAGGCGAGCACATCCGCTCTCAGGCGGTCGAGCCGATCGGCAGGGAAGGTGAGTTTGCCGTCGCGCTTGACGAATTCGCCCGCCACTAGCACATGGTCAATATCGGCAGCCTCCGCGTACATCACCACCGCATGCACGGGATCGCCGCCCGGCAGGGTGGCGAAGGTGTTCATTCCGCGCAGGCTGATCATCGCGAGGTCGGCCTGTTTCCCGGGCGTGATCGATCCTATCCGGTGTTCGAGCCGTAGCGCCTTCGCGCCGCCCATCGTCGCCCAGTAGAGCGCGTCACGCGTGTGAGTGGCATGTTGCGTCGCGGCCGGCCATTGCCCCAGAGCATAGAGACTGCGGTTATCGAGCGCGCGCTGTTCCTGCAAGGCATGGCGCATCACCCACAGCATCGAACTGTTGAAATAGGGGTCGCAGTCCGTTCCCAGCGAGGGCGTTCCGCCGTAGCCGATCATGCGGGAGAGCATCGCCGGCTTTTCGTAATTCAGGGACTCGGTGAAGCAGCTGGCGGTGATCGTGCAACCCGCGTCCAGAACGATCTTCAATTCTTCGTCCGAGAAACAGTTCCCGTGCGCGATGTTGTGGTCAGGGCCAAGCAGGCCTTCGCGGGCGAGCCTCGGCATGCCGTCCTCGACCTTGCGCAGGCCAGGTCGACCGTATGTGTGCGCTGAGTTGATCAGCCCGTACTCGCGAGCCAGCCGAATATCATGCACCGCGACATCGTATTCGCCCCAGTCGGGCCCGAGTATCGCCATCGCCAGCGTTACCTTCCGATCGTCGGAGGCGAGGCGCCCGGTGCGCAGGCGATGGATATGCTCGCGCGGAAAGGGGATCTTGTAGTAGGGCGTCTCGCCTTCGCGAATCGGCGGCTTGACGGTGCCGTGCGCGAACACGGCGCGTATACCTGACTCCTCGAGCGCATCGATGGCCGCATCGGCCATCTCGGTGTCCTTGATGATGTGGCACCAGTCCATGATGGTCGTGGTTCCGTGATGGAACTGGTTGAGCGAACCCATCAGGTTGCCCAAGTAGACGTCGCGCGCAGTGAAGCGAGTCGCGAGGTTCTGGTGCATGTTGCCGTGATAGTCGCGCTTGCTGACCCAGTCGGCACCGATCCCGCGGGTGGGAAATTCCCACGTGTGGATATGCGCATTGACCAGTCCGGGGATCACGATGTGGTCGGCACCTTCGAGCGTCTGCGCGCCATCCGAGGGCAGGTTTCGCGCGACGGCTGCGATACGCTGATCCTTGATCAGGATGTCGGCGTGTTCGAGTTCGCCGATGGAGGGATCCATCGACACCACTGTGGTGTTCCTGATCAGCAGGCGAGACATCGGGGTATCCAGTCGATAGACGGGAGGAAGAAGCAACCGCGCGCGACGCTGTGTGGCGCGGACCGGTTCGATGTGCGGTGAGCGGCGGGTGTTGGCTGCGCCGTGTGCAGTCGACCGACCATGCGCATCGTACCGTCGACGTCCATGAACGGTCCAGTCGCCCTCCGGCATGAGGCGAGCGCATGAGCCGCACGCGGGGTAGCCCCTGCTGCTGCCGCCCCGACTGCACACCGGTTGTGGCCATCTCAGGCACCTGAGCGAACCAAGCGACGGGTTACCGCGCTACTCGCCGGTTGCCGCTGCGCTCGGCCACCGACTATCATCCCCGGACCATCACCGCGGGGGTTCGCATGTCGATTGCGCAGGCCACAGCCAGTACCTCTTCTGCCGGCGATCGCCGACGGGCCGCCAGGCCCATCCGCGCCGCACTCGCCTGCGTGTTCTCGCTGGGCGCGTTGCCCGCTGCGCAGGCGCAGGCCCCTGCCTTCCCCGACCGTCCGGTCCGGGTGGTGGTGCCCTTCGCGCCCGGAGGCGGTACCGACAACCTGATCCGCCTCATCGCCCCCGCCGTGCAGGCGACCCTGGGCCAGTCGCTGGTGATCGAGAACCGTCCCGGGGGCGCCTCGATGATCGGTACCGAGATGGTGGTGAAGTCCGCGCCGGACGGATACACCGCACTCGCCGCCGACAGCGCGATCACCGTCAACCCCGGCCTGTTCGGCGCGAAGATGACCTTCGACACGGTCAAGTCGCTCACCGGGGTGTCGATGCTCGCCACCGCGCCCGTGCTGCTGGTGGTGCACCCCTCGGTGCCGGCAAAGACGCTGCCCGACCTGCTTGCGCTGGCGCGCGCGAAGCCGGGCACGCTCAACTACGCATCGGGCGGCCTCGGCGCCTCGACGCACCTCGCAGGCGAACTGCTCAAGCTCGTGGCGAAGGTCGATATCGTGCACATCCCCTACAAGGGCACGGGCCCGGCGATGACCGACATGCTCGGCGGCCACGTGAACATGCAGTTCGCGGGCATCAGCACCGCCCGCCCCCACGTCGAAGCGGGCAAGCTGCGCGCGCTCGCGGTCACCGGCCGCGCCCGCAACCCGGCGATGCGCGAGGTACCCACCTTCGATGAACTCGGCGTGACCGGCGTCGAGGTCGATACCTTCTGGGGCCTGTACGCGCCCTCGGCCACGCCTGCGGCGGCCATCGCCACGCTCAACCGCGCGTTCGTGGGCGCGATGAAGAACCCCGCGCTGGCCGACCGTCTGGCCGACCAGGGCTTCATCCCGATCGCCAATTCCCCGCAGGACCACACCCGGCAGATGCGCGAGATGATCGCGCGGTGGATCGACGTGATCGAGCGCGCGAAGATCCGCGTCGACTGACCCGCGATGACGCAGCGACTGGCGGGCAGGACCGCCTTCATCACCGGCGCAGGCTCGGGCATCGGACGGGCCGCGGCGTTGCGCTTCTCCGCCGAGGGCGCGCGGGTGATCGTCGCCGAGATCGACGCGGACTCGGGGCGCGCCACGGCCGAGGCCGTGCAGGCCGCGGGAGGCGAGGCGCTGTGCGTGCGCACCGACGTGAGCGACGAGGCCAGCGTCCGCGAGGCCGTGGCGGCGGGCATGTCGCGCTTCGGCCGCATCGACACGCTGTACAACTGCGCGGGCGGCTCGCGCACCGACGATGCAGCCCTGTGCGACGTTCCGATGTCGGTGTGGGACAGCACGATGGCGCTCGACCTGCGCGGCACGGCGCTGTGCTGCCGGCAGGTCATTCCCTGCATCGTCGCGGCCGGTGGCGGTGCGGTGGTCAACATGTCCTCGGGCGCTGCGCTGCGCGGCGCGAAGCATGCCCATGTCTACGCCGCGGCCAAGGGCGCGGTGCTGTCGCTCACCCGCGCGCTGGCGGCCACCCATGCCGCCGATCGCATTCGCGTGAACGCGATCTGCTCGGGCCGGATCAACACCCCGCGCATCCTGTCGCGTACCGGCCCGCCGGGCAGCGCCGACGACCCCGAGCGGCTCGCCGCGCAGATCGCCGCCTATCCGTTCTGGATCGGCGAGCCCGAGGACATCGCGAACATCGCGCTCTTCCTCGCCTCGGACGAATCGCGCATGATCACCGGCGCGGCCATTGCCGCCGACGGCGGTCGATCCGCCTACTGAACATCGGCCTGTCCCTGCGCCCGGGGCCCTCGACCCCTCGCGCCCTGTCCCCAGCCTGGAGCACATGATGGAGCACTACGTCGCCCCCGACGGCACCCGGATCGCCTGGTATCTCGACGACTTCACCGACCCGTGGACGAAGCCGGACACCGTGCTGCTGCTGCACGCCGCGATGGGCAGCTCGAAGCGGTGGTTCCGTTGGGTGCCGGTGCTCTCGCGCCACTACCGCGTCATCCGCATGGACCTGCGCGGCCATGGCGAATCGCAGATCCCGCGGGCGGACCAGCCGTTCTCGCTCAAGCTGCTGATGGAAGATGCGCTGGGTGTGCTCGACCAGGCCGGTTGCGCGAGCGCGCACGTGGTGGGCAACTCCGCCGGCGGCTACGTGGCGCAGCGCATGGCGATCGAGCATCCGGAGCGATTGAAAAGCCTCGCGCTCTTCGGCGCCACGCCGGGCCTGAAGAACAGCCATGCGCCCACCTGGATCCCCAAGATCGGGGAGATGGGGCTGCGCAACTTCCTGCAGTCGACGATCCACGAGCGCTTCGACAAGGACGCGGATCCGAACCTGGTGGCCTGGTTCATCGACCAGGCGAGCAGCAACGACCCCACCTTCCTCGCGCGATTCGTGCTGCACATGTGCACGCACGATTACATGGAGGAACTGCGGGTGATCCGCTGCCCGACGCTGATCGTGGCCGCCGGGCACGAGCCGATCGGCAGCGCCCACGCCTACGAGGACATGCACCAGCGCATCGCCGGCTCCGAGCTGGTCTACTACGACGTCACCGGCCACAACATCTGCGACGGCCACGCCGAGCGCTGCGTGGCCGAGACGATGCGCTTCCTCTCGGGTCTGGCGGGCAAGCAGGGGTAGCGGGCCTGGCGCGTGAGGCGCGCCGCCTCCGGTGGGGTGGGTTCACTGGCGATCAGAGCGGGTATCGCGGCGTCCGCGTACCGCTGCGATCGGCACCATTTCGGCGAGCTGGGTGCGGGTGAGCGGCCGTGCGTCGGGGTCGGCGGTGGCGGCGCGCCGGATCTTGCGGTCCTCCGCCAAGCTCGGCACGGCGATCACGCGCTTCGGGGCAGGTTTCGACATGGTGGTTTATCTCGCCGTGTGTGGAGCGTCCGTACAGCCCTTGACGGGCCGTCAGTGCGCGCGGCGCGCGCTCAGGAAGCGGTGCAGCTCGCGCGCGCAGCGGTCGGGTTCCGCATCGGTGATGTTGTGCGGGAGCCCCTCGTAGACGACGAACTCGCAGTCGGGCACGCGCTCCACGATCGGCGCGTACTCCGAGGGCGGGTGCAGGGGGTCCGCGCCGGGCACCACCACCAGCATCGGGCAGGCGATGCGCGGGAGCGGGTCCTGCAGGTCCACGCCGGCCATCATCGGCACGAAGCGCGCGAGCACCTCGACCGGGGTGCGCGCGGATTCCGCGATGAACCAGTCGACGAATCCCGGGTCGGCGGTCTTCACGTCGATGCGATCGGCGATGGTCTCGCGCAGGAAGGCGGCCACCCCGTTTCGACCGATGCGCGCGACCCAGCCCGAATAGTCGGTATCCACCTTCTTCATGCCGGGGGTGGCGGCGAAACTGGCGAGCGTACGCACGCGCGCGGGGTGGTGGATGGCGAGCCCCTGCGACACGATGCCCCCGGCCGAGGCTCCGGCCACGTGCGCGCGGTCGACGCCGAGATGGTCGAGCAGTTCGACCGCGTCGAGCATCAGCCGCTCGAAGGAGAGCTGGTCCGGCCCCGGTCGGCCCGACTCGCCGTGGCCGCGCTGGTCGAGGCGTACCACGCGATAGTCGCGCGCGAGGTGCGGCACCCACGCGCGGAACCGCCGCGAACTGCCCATCGCCGCGTGCAGCAGCAGCACGGTGTCGGCCTCGCGCCACGGGTCGGTGTAGTCGTCGACTTCGTAGCGCAGTTCGAGTCCGTCGCTTGCCTTCAGGGTGTGCATCGCCTTCACCTTCCGTGGTTTCAGTAGGCCGAGCGACCGCCGTCGGCCGGCAGTGCCGCGCCCGTGATCATGCGCGACTCGTCGCTCGCGAGGAAGGCGCCGATCGCGGCGATGTCCGCGGGCTCGCCCACCCAGAACGGATAGTCGCGCACGCGCGCGCCGGCATCCTGCCGGTCGACCACCTGGCCCGGCGTGTCGCCGCTGCCGTAGTTGCGCAGGATGCGTTCGGAGAGGATGCGGCCCGCGCAAATCGCGTTCACCCGCACGCCCTGGCTGGCATGGGTGCCCGCCAGCGCGCGCACCAGCGAGACCACCGCGCCCTTGGCCGCGGTGTAGACGTGCTTCGGACTGCCGCCCCGCAGCGCCGCGCCCGAGGACATGATGACCACCGAGCCGCCACCGCCGCGGACGATCTCCGGGATCGCGTGTCGGCAGCAGAGCATCGCGCCGCGAAGGTCCAGCCCCATCGTGTGCGACCACACGCGATCGAACCCGTCGGAGGCGAGTTCCGTCACGCGCCCGTCGTCGTTGAGCGAGCCGCCCGCGCAGTTGAACAGCACGTCCAGCCGGCCGAAGCGGTCGCGGAGTGCCGCGACCGCCGCGCGCACCGCGTCCTCCCGGGTGACGTCGGTGGGGATGAACAGCGCCTCGTGGCCCAGGGCTGCGAGCGTCTCCGCTGCCTGTCGTCCGGCCGTCTCGTCGACGTCGAGCAGCGCCACGCGCGCGCCCTCGCGCGCGAAGGCCTCCGCGGTGGCGCGGCCGATGCCGGCCGCCGCGCCGGTGACCATGGCTACCTTTCCGGCCAGGCGGCTCATCGCGCGAGCGTTCCGCGCGGCCGTGTCGCGGCAACGAGGCTCGCCGCGCGCCGCGGTGCCGATCGCAGGCTCGCGGGCAGGCCGCGGGCCCGCGTCAGCCCGGTTCGTGCAGGCGGTCTGCTCGCGTCTGGAGCGTTCCCGCGTGCCCACGGAGGGGCATTCATGCTCATGGCCGCGCCATCCCGCGCGCGCCGGCCGCGGCCAGGAACTCGCGATACGCGATCGCGCACGCATCGGGAATCTCCGCGCTCATGCCGTGGCCGGCACCCGGGAACGCGACGTACGTGCAGTCGCGGATGAGCACCCGCATGCGCTCGTATTCCTCGCGCGCGACCATCGGATCGGGGTCGGGCACGCCCATCATCACCGGAAAGTCGAAGCCGGGCAGCCGGTCGGTCCAGTCCTCGCTCGCCATCAATGGCACGAAGCGCGCGGCGTATTCGACCGTCAGCCCCTCGGCCGAATCGAGAAACCAGCGGATCTTCCCTGGCGAGGCGTCGCCGATGCGATCGCGCGCGGTCTGCTCGAGGAAGCCGCGCACGCCGAGCTGGCCCACGCGCTCGAGCCAGTTGCCCTTCTTCGGTCGGCTGGGGGGAATGCCCGCAGTCGCCGAGTAGAGCGCCAGCGTGGCGAAACGCCCGGGATGGCGCAGCGCGGCCTGTCCGGCGATCATGCCACCCGCCGAAGACCCCATCACGTGCGCGCGATCGACCTCGAGCCGATCGAGCAGTTCGAAGAAGTCCGCGCAGAGGCGGTCGTGGCTGAGCGTGCCCAGATCGCCGGGTTCCGATCGACCGTGGCCGCGCGTGTCCGGACGCACCACGCGGTAATGGCGCGCCAGATGCGGCACCCAGCCGAAGAGCCGCTGCGAACTCCCCATGCCCGGGTGCAGCAGCAGCACGGTGGGCGCCCGCGTCCACGGGTCGGTGAAGTCGTCCACGCGGTAGAACAGGCGCGTGCCGTCGCTGGCCGTCCAGTGGTGCTCCGCGGTCATCGTGAGGCTCCTCCTTCCATCGTGGCGGCTCCCGCTGCGCCGGCGATGCCGGTGCGTGGATCATGCATGGCGGACACGACGGCGCGGGACCGTCGATCCGATGCCGATACGAGAGCGTCGCGGCATCGGCATCGCATCGATGCGCGACAGGCGCGGCGCCGATGCCGCGGCCCTGTCCAGCCAATCGGGCGCGTGCGTGCTAGCCTACCGCGAACCGAACATGTTCGCGGAGCTCTGCCGTGCCCTGCCCGTCGCCTGCCTTCCCGCGCGCTGTTGCCTCCGCCGCGGGCCTGATCCTCGCCGCGTCGTCGCTGGCGCTCGCGCAGACCCCGGAATTCCCGGTCAAGCCGGTCCGGTGGATCGTGCCCTTCGCGCCAGGCGGCAGCGCGGATGCGGTCGCGCGGGCGATCCAGCCCGCGCTGGCCGAGGTGTCCGGGCAGCCGTGGATCATCGACAACCGGGGTGGCGCCAGCGGGATCATCGGCTCCGAGTTGATGCTCAAGGCGCCGCCCGATGGCCACACGCAGCTGCTGATCACCACCACGCACACGATCAACCCCAGCCTGATGAAGCTGCCCTTCGACCCGGTGAAGGATTTCGCCCCGGTGTCGCTGCTGATGTCGCAGCCGAACATCCTGGTCGTGCACCCGTCGGTCCCCGCGAAGTCGGTGAAGGAACTGGTCGCGCTGGCGCGGGCGCGTCCCGATGCCCTCAGCTACGGTTCGGCGGGCAACGGCAGCTCGCCGCACCTGTCGGGCGAGCTGCTCAAGCTGGTGGCCAACGTGCGCGTGACCCACGTGCCCTACAAGAGTGCGGGGCCTGCCGTGGGCGACCTGCTCGGCGGCCACCTCTCGATGATGTTCGCCGGGCCGCTGGCGGTCGAATCATTCGTGAAGAGCGGACGCCTGCGGGCGCTGGCGGTGGCCGACTCGCGCCGCAGTGCCGTGGTGCCCGAGGTGCCCACGATGGCCGAGGCCGGTTTTGCAGGGGTCGAGACCGGTACCTGGTTCGGCCTGACCGTTCATCCTGCAACGACCCGTCCGATCATCGCTGCGGCCAACGGGATCGTCGTCCGCGCGCTTTCGAGCCGCGACCTGCGCGCGAAGCTCGCAGCGATCGGCGTGGACACGATCGCCAGTACCCCCGAGGCGTTCGGCACGCACATCGTCGCCGAGATCGCCAAGTGGTCGCAGGTGATCAAGCGCTCGGCGATCAAGGCCGACTGATCCGTGGATCCCGGCGGCGGGAATGCGACGATCCCGGTGAACACGACATCGCCATGAACCTCGATACGACGACCCTGGTCTTCGCCGGCCTGACGGCCCTGTCCACGGTGCTGGCGGTCGTGCAGTGGCGCAGCATCCGGGCGTTGCCGGAGCCTGAAGGTCGGCGCGATCGACTGGCCCACTGCCTGCTGACGACCGGTGCGGTGGCCTGCCTTGGCGGCATGACGCTCAACCACGCCTTCGAACTCTACGCGGCGGTGCTGCTCGGCGTGGCAGTGGGGGCCGCGCTGTTCGTCGCCGGCCTGGTGATCGTCCCGAAAGGACCGAAGTAGCCGCCGGTCGGCGCCGTCGAGCACCCGGGCGAGCCACGCGGTGGGGGTGCGTGCGGCGACTGGCCTCCGACCCTGCGCGCCCGCCGGGCGGCCGTACCGACCCGATGACTCACGCGTCGGCGCGGGCCTTGTCGTCGCGCGCGGTGACCTCGGTCCAGTTCACCCGGTTCGCATCCTGCAGGTACTGCCGGCATACCGCCTGCCAGCCCGCTTCGACGAAGGTGCCGGACTCCGGCAGTCCCGCGACATCGGCCTGGTAGATGCCGTCGACCCGGGGCACCGGCGACCCGGAGAAGTCCTCGTCGAACACGTGGCCACTGGCCGGCCCGCGGCACACCCGAAGAGTGTCGGTGGGAACGAATCGCTCCTGGCGTGGATCCACGCCGCGCCGATAGCCCGCGGCGAGATCCTCATCCTCCCAGCTTGCCGACGCGTAGTCGAGCACGAAGATCACGCGCCCGTCGGCCACCCGGCAGAAGTAGCCCAGCCCGCCGTGCTCGTTCTCCTGCACGCACAGCGCCTCATCGATGCGCAGCGTCTCGCACTGCTTGATGCCCGCGGCCAGGTCGGCCTCCAGCGGTGCATTGGCGGCAAAGCGTGCGCGGTACTCGGCCACCGTTCCGCGAAACGCGAACCCGTTGACCACGATCACTGAAATCGCCCAGACGACGGGCACGAACAGCCCGGCGTCCTTGAGCAGGGTCAGGCCGAACAGGGTATCGACGCCGGCGATCAGGAGAACCAGCAGGCCCACCGGGAGGGTCGCGAGCAGGGTGAAGCCGAACAGGGCCAGGGGCATCAGCGCGATGTCCTTGAGCAGCCGTCCTCGCGTGATCAGCTGCGACCGGAGCACTCGTCGTTCGTCGTCGGTGAGCTGGACCGTCGTCGTTGCGTGGGGTGTATCCGGGCTCACGAAGAACACTCCGTGTTCGTTGCGATCGACGGGGATGCCGTCGATACCGGACGGCTGCAGTCCGATCCGGTCGCAAGCGCCATCGATCCGCACCCCGATCTTTCGGTGTCCGCGGCGGGTGACGGGATGCTGCGGGGGGCCGTATGTCGCGCGTGTCGCGACAGTTCGACATCGCGGCATGAAGACAAGTCCGCGACGCCCGCGCGTGGCATCGCGTCGGCCAGGGCCGCATGTTCCCGCGAGTGGCCCCGCACAGGGGCATCCGCCCCCGGCGCGCGCCGTCCTCGCCGCACGTGCGAGCCGGTCTGGCGTCGCGAGGCCAAGGCCACCGCCACCGCTACAGGCCGAACCCGTCGCTGCCCGACCCGTCGTCCGGATCCGTCCATGTGTACCAGCCGAAGGCGAAGCCGCCGGCGGCGGCCAGTGGCAGGCCGATCAGCAGCAGGAGGTCGCGCAGTCGGTCGTGCGCGAGGCGCTGGTCGAGCGACACGCGCCCCATCATCCCCAGGTTCTGCAGCACCAGTTCGGCCAGCACGTAGGACAGCAGCACCATGATCGCCGTCGCCAGCAGGAATACCATCGCCATCGCGATCGAGTATCCCTTGCGCGTGCGGGGCGAGGAGAGGTTCATCGGCGGCTAGCGCAGCACCATCACGCAGTCCACCGGCGTGGCGGTGGTCTGCGAGAGCAGCACGGGGTTGAGGTCCAGCTCTTCCAGCCGCGCGCCCGCCGCGGCGCCGAAGCGCGACACCGCGCAGATCAGCGCCACCAGCGCCTCGCGCGAGACCGGCGGCTTGCCGCGCACGCCGGCGAGCATCGCGCGCCCGCGCAGCTCGTCGAGCATCACGCCCGCCTCGCGCTCGGTGACCGGGCAGTGGCGGAAGGCCACGTCGCGCATCACCTCCACCAGGATGCCGCCCAGCCCGGCCATCACCACCGGGCCGAAGGAGGGGTCGTTCTTGAGGCCGAGCACGAACTCCGCGTGCCCGCCGGCCATCTTCTGCACCACCACGCCGTCGATGCGTGCCTGCGGCGCGTGCCGTGCTGCGGACTGCACGACCGCGCGCGCGGCCTCGCGCACCGCATCGGCGGTGGCCAGGCCCAGGCGCACGCCATCGGCCTCGGTCTTGTGCAGGATGTCGGGTGACTCGATCTTCACCGCCACCGGCAGGCCGATGCGTTCGGCGGCGGCAGCAGCCGCCTCGGCATCCTCGGCCACCGTGATCGGCGCGCTGACGACCCCGCAGCGCTCGAGCAGCGCGGTGGCCTCCAGCGTGCCCACCACCCCCGGCTCGGGCAGCGCGAGCGCGGGCAGGGTAATGGCCTGCCGCGCCGCGTGGTCGGCCAGCCAGGCGCGCCGCGCCTCGGCGTATTCGATCAGGCCGGCCACCGCGTCCACCGCCGGCTCGGCGCCGCGCAGCACCGGGATGCCCGCCTCGCGGCAGGCGCGCAGCGCGTGGTCCGAAGCCGCCACCCAGCACAGCACGAAGGGCTTGTCGGTCTCGGACTTCACCTGGCGGAACAGGTCCACCAGCGTGTCCACGTAGGCGTCCATCGACAGGATCCACACGATGCCCACGTGCACCGCAGGGTCGGCCAGGGTGTGGCGCAACCCGTTGAGCAGGATGCCCGGCTCGGCGATGAACTGCGCGGTGACATCGACCGGATTGGCGCCCGACCCGAAGGCGGGCAGCACCTCGCGCAGCTTCGCCTGCGTGGCCTCTGAGAGCGTGGGCAGCGACAGGCCCAGTTCCTCGGCGCGGTCGGCCACCAGCACGCCGGCGCCGCCCGACTGCGTGACCAGGCCGATGCCGCGGCCCTCGGGCAGGCGGCAGTGGGCGAGCACGTCGACCATGTCGAGCATGTGCTCCTCGTTGCGCGCGCGCAGGATGCCGTACTGCCGGGCGAGCCCGTCGAACACGCGGTCCTCGCCCGCGAGCGAGCCGGTGTGCGAGGCCGCGGCGCGCGCGCCCGCCTGGCTGCGGCCCACCTTGGTGACCACGATCGGCTTGCCCGCGTGCATCGCGCGCGCGGCCAGCGCGAGCAGGCCGGCGCCGTCCTTGAAGCCTTCGATATAGCTGCAGCCCACGCGGATGCGCGGGTCGGCGAGCACCTCGTCCATGATCTCCACGACCGTGGCGTCGCACTCGTTGCCGGTGTTGACGAAATAGCCCAGGCCCAGGTGGCGGCGCCGCGCGAGCGTGGCGATGGCCGAGCCGAAGGCGCCCGACTGCGTGACGAAGGCCACCGGACCGGCGGGGACGTCACCCGCACCGAACTGGCTGAAGGTCGCGATCGCGCGGTCGAAGGCGTTGATCAGGCCCAGGCAGTTGGGGCCGCACAGGCGCACGCCACCTTCGCGCGCAGCCGCGAGCAGGTCGGCTTCCAGTGCGCGGCCCGCTTGGCCCATCTCGCCGAAGCCCGAGCTGTAGACGATGGCCGCGGGCACGCGCTTGCGACCCAGCGCGCGGACCTGGTCGACCACCAGCCGCGCGGGCACGGTGACGATGGCCATGTCCACCGGGCCGGGGATGGACTCGACGTCCGGATAGCAGGGCAGGTCGCCGATTCGGTCGTACTTGGGGTTGACCGGGTAGATCTTCCCCGCGTAGCCCTTGTCGAGCAGGAACTTGAGCGTGCGGCCGTTGAGCTTCTGCAGGTCGCTGGAGCAGCCGAGGATGGCGATGGAGGCAGGCGCGACCAGCGCGCGGATGGCAGGGTTCATCGGCTATGGGGCAGGTGGACAGCGTGTCGGCATTCTAGCGGTCAGCCTTCGGGCCCGTCCCTCGGGCCGGCGCGAAAGGCGCCGGACGGTGGGCGGCGGGGGGCGGACGGCGGGCGCCGTGCGACGAATGGCCCTCAAGGTTCCTTGAAAGCCCCCTGGGCGCCGCTCGAGTGCCCATTCGGCCGCGGACACCGCGTGGCCCGGTCATGCCTGTAACGACGCGGCGGGCCGGTGCCTGAAGGGGAAGGTCGGACGCCGACCGGCGGCATTGGTCAGGTAGAGAACAGAGGGGCGGACGCGACCCGCGCGCGCCTGCCCGACAGGGTCGGATGTCGCCGGCGAAGAGGCGCCCTTGCGGTGGATTCGAGCGTGGTCCTCCGGGTTGCGGGTCGCGGATCCGGGCCCGCGGCACGCCCTTTTCGTCGCGCCGCTAGAATGGCCCCCGACCCCACCCTTGCGCGGAGCCCCGTCGATGAGCCCACCCAGCGCCGGCACCGGCACGCTGTTCGAACGCATCTGGAACGACCATGTCATCGAGCAGGGTGGCGCCGACGACGCGCTGCTGCACGTGGACCTCAATTTCCTCCACGAAGGCTCGTTCCTCGCGTTTGCCGCGCTGCGCAAGGAAGGGCGCAGCGTGCGCTCCCCGCAGCGCCACTTCGCGGTGGCCGACCACTACGTGCCCACGCTGGGCCGCGAGCGCGGCATCGCGGGCATCACCGACCCCGAGGTCCGCGGCCTGATCGACCTGCTCGAGAGCAACGCCGCCTGGGCGGGCATCGACCACGCCGGCATCGACGACGCGCGCCAGGGCATCGTGCACGTGATCGGCCCGGAACTCGGCCTCACCCATCCGGGCATGGTGATCACCTGCGGCGACTCGCACACCTCCACCCATGGCGCGATGGGGGCCTTCGCCTTCGGCATGGGCGCCTCGCAGGTCAAGCAGGTGCTGGCCACGCAGTGCCTGTGGCAGCGGCGCCCGAAGACCCTGCGCGTGACCCTCGATGGCACGCTGGGCGCCGGCGTGGGCGCCAAGGACGTGATCCTCGCGCTGATCGGGAAGATCGGCGCGGCCGGCGCCACCGGCCACGTGATCGAGTATGCCGGCAGCGCGATGCGGGCGATGTCGATGGAGGGGCGCCTGACCGTATGCAACATGTCCATCGAGGCCGGCGCGCGCGCGGGCATGGTCGCGCCCGACGACGTGACCTTCGACTACCTGCACGGCCGCCCCTTCGCACCGAAGGCGCAGCACTGGGACGACGCGGTGGCGATGTGGCGCACGCTCTCCAGCCGCGCCGACGCGCGCTTCGACCGCGAGGTGTCGCTCGCGGCCGCGGACATCGCGCCCATGGTGACCTGGGGCACTAATCCCGGCCAGGCGCTGCCCATCGATGCGCGCGTGCCCGACCCGGCCACCGCCAACCCGGAGGCGCGCCGCGGCATCGAGGCCGCGCTCGCCTACATGGGGCTCACCCCCGGGCAGGCGCTCGACGGGCTGCCGGTCGATCGGGTGTTCATCGGCTCCTGCACCAACAGCCGCATCGAGGACCTGCGAGCGGCCGCCGCCGTGCTGCGCGGGCGCAAGGCGCGCATCCCGGCGTTCGTGTCCCCGGGCTCGACCGCGATCAAGCGCGAGGCCGAGTCCGAAGGGCTCGATCGCGTGTTCACCGAGGCGGGCGTCGAGTGGCGCGCCTCGGGCTGCTCGATGTGCGTAGGCACCAACGGCGACCTGCTGCGCGCGGGCGAGCGCTCGGCCTCCACCTCGAACCGCAACTTCGAGGGGCGGCAGGGCCGCGGCGCGCGCACCCACCTGGTGAGCCCGGCGATGGCCGCTGCCGCGGCGGTCACCGGCACCCTGACCGACGTGCGTCGGCTGCTCGCCGGGGCGCGGGCGTGAGTGCTGGAAGGGTGTCGCCACCGACCGTTCGCGCCTCGCGCGCGGCCGCCCTGTCTTCCGCCGCGCGCAGGCTGCCAGCCCGCGCGGCCTGAGGAGGAGTCCGAGATGCAGGCCTTCACCACCCTCACCGCCGTGGCCGTGCCGCTGGACATGGCCAACATCAACACCGACATGCTGGTGCCCGCGCGCTTCCTGCGCAAGCCGCGCGACGAACGCTACGGCAGCTACCTGTTCCATGACCTGCGCCACGACGAGCAGGGGCGGCTGCGCGACAGCTTCCCGCTGAACGAGGCGTGCTACGCGCAGGCGCAGATCATCGTGGCCGGGGCGAACTTCGGCTGTGGGTCCTCGCGCGAGAGCGCGGTCTACGTGCTGATGGACTCGGGCTTCCGCTGCGTGATCGCGCCCTCGTTCGGGGACATCTTCTTCGGCAACGCGCTGCAGAACGGCCTGCTGCCGGTGGTGCTGCCCGAGGCGCAGTGCGCGGCACTGCGCGCGTGGCTCGAGGCGAACCCCGGCGCGCAGATCACCGCGGACCTCGAATCGCAGCAGGTCAGCGTGCCGGGCGGGGAGCGCTATGCGTTCTCGCTCGATCCGGTGCGGCGCGAGCGGCTGCTGCGCGGCATGGACGAGATCGGGCTCACGCTCTCGCGGCTGCCGGCGATCGAGGCCTTCGAGGCGCGCTACCACGCGCAGCGCCCGTGGCTCGCGCGCTGAGGCTCGCCAAGCGGTTCCACGGCGCAGGCTGCGGCAGCGAGTGCCCGGGCAAGCGGCGGCGCACGGGCCGTGCGTTCGCGTGAGAAAGGAAGGTCCGACATGAAGCGCCTGCTGGTCTCCACGCCGTTCGATCGCGAGTTCGGCACCGAACTCGAGGCCTTCTGCGCGGCGCGAGGGCTCGCGATCGAGCGGGTGCTGTTGCCCGAGGACCCGCAGGCGCGCGTGCCGCGCGAGCAGGCGGATCTGCTCGACTACGCGCTGTTCACCACCGACATCCATCCGCAGGGGTCGCGCTCGTTCTACTCCACGCTGCGCAGCGCGCCGCGACTGTCGTGGCTGCACGTGTTCAACGCCGGCGTGGACGCGCCGATCTTCACCGAACTGATGCAGCGCGGCGTGCGGCTCACCACGTCCTCGGGTGCCAATGCCGAGGCGGTGGCCCACTCGGCGCTGGCCGGACTGCTCGCGCTCTCGCGCGGCCTCCCGCGCTGGATGGCGCAGCAGCGGGAGCGCATCTGGGCGAAGACGCCGCGCGAGTCGCTCCCCCCGGACCTGCGCGGCCAGCGGCTGCTGCTGCTGGGCGCGGGCGCCATCGCCGGGCACATCGGGCGGGTGGCGCAGGCGCTGGGCCTGCGGGTGGCGGTGGTGCGCGCCTCGGCGCGGGCCTCGGCCACGCGCGCCGACGCCCCCCGCGCGCCGCGGGTGGACGTGTGCTGCGGCTTCGACGAGGCCGAGTTCCCGCCCGAGCCGCCGGC
>CAIKXV010000129.1 GCA_903831455.1 uncultured Pseudomonadota bacterium
CCCCAGGTCGGCTTGATGCCCACCACCCCGCACAGCGACGCCGGGATGCGGATCGAGCCACTCGTGTCGGACCCCAGCGCGGCGGGCAGCAGCCCTGCGGCTACCGCCGCGCCCGCACCCGTGCTCGACCCGCCCGTGACCCGGTCGATGTCCCACGGATTGCGCGCGGGTGGCCAGGGCAGGTCGTGGGAAGGGCCGCCATTGGCGAGTTCGTGCGTCGCGAGCTTGCCGACGCAGATCGCACCCGCCTCGCGCAGTCGCTGCACGGCCGTCGCATCCCGCGTGGCCAGGTGGTCCATGCGAGACCACGAATAGCCCGTGGTCGGCAGACCGGCCACGTCGTACACATCCTTCACGCCGAACGGGACGCCATGCAGGGGGCCACGATCCCGCCCCTGCTCGAGTTCTCCTCCGGCGCGGCGCGCCGCGGCGGTGGCGCCCTCCACATCGATGCGGTTGAACGCGCGCAGCACGGGATTGAGACGGGCCACGACCCGCAGGCAGTCCTCCATCCACTCGAGCGGCGACAGCCGGCCACTGCGCAGGGCGGCCGCACCCTCGGCCACGGTCATCATCGGGGAATCCGCCCGCCGGGCACCCGACCCCGCGAGGCCGCGCCGACCGCCCTGCAACCTTGCGCCCGCACGCCGGCGAGCGGGGCGCGGGACTCCGGGGAACCTCTCGCGCACGCCGACCCCGCCACCGGCCCACGCGTGCAGGCAGACGATTCGCGTGTGGCGCCCCGTGGAGGAGGTTGACGCGTCGACATCGGATCCGGACCGTCCATCAGCCCGCCGCCCGGGACTCTAGTGACCGAACGTCCTCGGGCGACAGCAGGCGCAGACGCTCGCCACGCAGCAGCAGGAACAGGCGTGCGGTCTCCTCCAGTTCCTCGACCGCGTAGATGGCCGACTCGAGGTCGGTGCCCGCCACCACCGGCCCGTGGTTGGCCAGCAGCACCGCGTGGTGGCGCGCAGCCACCTCGCGCACCGCATCGGCCAGCTGCGGGTCCCCGGGCGCGTAGTAGGGCAGCAACTTCAGCCGACCGATCTTCATCACGTAGTAGGCCGTGATCGGCGGGATCGGGCGCTCGGGATCCAGCCCGTCGAGCACCGATACCGCGACCGAATGCGTCGAATGCAGGTGCACGACGGCGCCCGCAGTCACGCGCTGACCGTACATGCCCAGATGCAGGAAAGACTCCTTCGACGGCGCGTCGCCCGACACCACCGAGCCGGAAGCGTCCAGCTTCGTGATGCGTGCGGGATCGAGGCGCCCCAGGCAACTGTTGGTGGGCGTGATCAGGAAACCGTCGTCCAGTCGCGCCGACAGGTTGCCCGCCGACCCGAACGTGAGGCCACGCTCGTAGAGCGAACGACCCAGTTCGGTCATCTGGTCGCGCAGCCGGTTCTCGTTCATCGACATACGGGGTCCTTGCCCGCGACAGGGCGAGCGGGCGGTCGGGACTCAACGATAGCAGCCGAAGGCGCGGGTGAAGAAATCCTCGGCGCCGAAGTTGCCGGACTTGAGCGCCAGCGCGAGCGGGCGGTCACCGAGGCTTGCGGTCCAGGGCACGCCCGGGTCGATCTCCTCGCCGATCTCCAGCGCGCGAACGCCGAGTTCGCGCACGACCGCACCCGAGGTTTCGCCGCCGGCCACCACCAGCCGCCGGACGCCGGCGTCGACCAGCCCCTCTGCTATGCCGGACAGCAGCGACTCGACGAGCGCGCCCGCCGGCTCTCGCCCGAGGCGTTCCTGCAGGGCCTCCACCCGCTCGGGCGACGCCGTTGCATGGATGAGCAGCGGGGTACCCGACAGGCGCGACCGTGCCCATGCGAGTGCCGCTCCGACCACGTCGACGCCCTGGAGGGCGGCGAACGGATCGACCGCGAACGCCGCGTGCGTGCGGCTCATGTGCGCGACCTGTGCCCGTGTCGCGGCCGAGCAGCTGCCGGCGATCACTGCGGCGTAGCCGTCGATCGCAGGCAGACGCGGTCGACCGCGGGAGGCCAGCCACCCCGCCCGCACGTACTGGGCGGGCAGGCCCATCGCCATGCCCGACCCGCCGGTGACGAGCGGCAGGTCTGCGCAGGCCTCGCCGAGCGTGGCGAGGTGGCGTTCATTCAGCGTATCGAGGATCGCATGCCGGACCCCGCGCGCCTGCAGATCGGCGAAGGCGCTGCGCACCGCGTCGCGGCCTTGCTCCACGACCTCGACCGGCACGAGGCCCACGCGATGCGGCGTCTGCTGCTGCAGCACGCGCGGCAGGGACGCATCGGTCATCGGGTTCAACGGGTGATGCTGCATGCCCGATTCGGACAGCAGCACGCCACCGACGAACAGGTGTCCCTGATAGACGGTGCGACCGTTCGCAGGAAACGCGGGATTGAACACCGTGAACCCTGCGCCCAGTGCCTCGCACAGCGCATCGGCCACCGGCCCGATGTTGCCCGACGGAGTCGAGTCGAAGGTGGAGCAGTACTTGAAATAGAACCGGCGGGCACCGGCCTGCCGCAGCCATTCGAGCGCGGCCCGCGACTGCTCCACCGCCTGCGACGCCGGAATGCTGCGCGACTTGAGCGCGATCACCACGGCATCGGCATCGCAGACCCGTTCTTCGGCGGTCGGCACCCCGAGCAGCTGCACCGCCCGCATGCCCCCTCGCACGAGCGTGCTCGCCAGATCGGTCGCGCCGGTGAAGTCATCGGCAATTGCACCCAGCACGATCCCGCCCATCCTGTTCCTCTGCCTCGGCCGCCAAGGCCCCGATTTCACCACGCCCCGCGAGGTCGGGCAGGCGGCAATCCATCGGTAACGCGCAGCCCCTGCGCGCGAATGGCAGCCTCCGGCAGGTGCAGGTCGACGCAAACCCCGACCGATCGGACATCCCCATCGTGCGCCGGCTCCTTGGGGTGGAATGCAAGGCGCCGCGCGTGCGCCTTCTTGCGAGCGAGCCCTGCTCTAGGAAGGGCACGCTACCGTACAAGGACGGGACGGACCCGAAGGCCGAATGCAAACCCATCCGCCACGAACGCCGCGCGTGATCGTCCGGCGGAGACCTCGATCGCGGCGTTGACGCGAAGGCGCGGACGGCCTAACGTCGTCGATGCAGGGGGGACGCCGATGGTCGGAGCCGGGGCGTCGCGAGTCGCGAACTACGAGCGACCCATGCGCATTCGGGAACGACACGGCAGGGCGGCTGACGGCCACGCCGGAGGGTCGATATCGTGCGAGGGGAGGCACCCATGAGGCTGCGCCTGCTGGGCATCGCCGCACTGGTCGCGTTTCTCGCGATGCCGGCTGCAGCCCAGGACCCGGTTACCCGGGCCGAGGACCTGATTCGTCTGCAGCAGGTACCGCTCTCGATGCCGGTGACCTTCGAGCAGGCGTATTCGCCCGAGCAGATGGACTTCCTCGCGTGGATCGCGACCCGAGCGCTCGATTCCACCAGCAGTTCCTGGAACCCGCGCCACCGTGCATGGGCACTGTACCGGGCAAACATCCGGTACAGCGTCGAGCAGTCGCTGAGGCAGCACTGGGCAGGCGCCGGGAGCCTGATCCGCAGCATCTCGCAGAACCCCGACACCGCGCTTGCCAAGTTCTACGCCGACGCCCTCGCGCCTCAGGAACTGGACGCCGCCCTCGCCTTCCATCGGAGCGAGGCGGGCAGGGCGTTCGTGTCCTACCAGCGCGACCTCAGGCGGGTGCTCTACGCCGGCATGATCGAACTCGACCGAATCGGCATCGATCCTGCCTACGGCAGCGCGAATACCCCGTTGGCCGACCGGCGCCGCGCATGGTTCGCGGAGAAGGGCATCGCGGGCGATGGCGCACCGCCCGATTACGCGTTCCACCTCGCATCCGCCCACGCGCTGATGCCCTCGGCAAAACCGGATACCCTGGCCTTTACCCTCCTCGCCGGCGCACCGCCCGGTACCGCGGCATTCGAGTTTCTCGACGGGCGCATGTCCCCGGCCCAGCGCGAAACGGTGACTCGATACCTCGAATCGCCAGCGGGCGAAAAGTCGAGGCAGGCGCGCGAGGCGTGGAGCCAGGCGCTCGCAAAGACCCGCGACCTCCTCCCGCTCGTGGCAAACGACATGCGCGCCGTGGCCAGTGTGGTGCTGCGATGGCAGAAGCTGCGTGCCGACCCTCGCACCCTGCCGCGTTCGATCGTCCAGATCGATCCGGCGACGGTCAACGTGCCAGACCAGTACGCAACCACGGACATGCAGTCGCCCGATGCGATCGAGGCCGTGAGGGCCTGCAGCCCGGCCATCAGCGACGCTGCAGCCACTGCGCTGGTCGAGCGCGCACGCAGCGGGCCCGTGAACTCGATCCACGTGCTGTCGAACGCGAAGAGCGACGCCATGATCGTGATCCGCCAGCGCACCGCAGCCTGCATTCCCACCACTTCGCCCGGCTATCCCGTTCCGGCGGCGAACTCCTTCGTGGGCACGGTCCATGTAGTCGGCATGACCCCGGAGCAGGAACGCGACTGGAGGATCGGGATTGCGCAGGAGATCGCCGCCTTCGGTGCGAGTGAGTCGCTTGTCGTCATGCGCAACGGCGACGCCCACGAAGTGAGCTATGCCGTGAATGTCCAGGCGCCGTACGGGCTGGTCTATTCCCGGCGACTGCTGCGCAAGGGCACGTACGACGCGGGCCGTTACCGCATCGTGCAGCAGGGCGACCCATTCACGTCGGTGTTGATGGTCCAGCAGGTGTCGGACACGATGGCGCGCTCCGAGAAGAGCCTGTTTTCCACGCCGCAGGAGCTGGCCCGCGAACAGCAGCGTCGCAGCCGCGAGCCGAAGCCCGCGCCGTGATGAGGCGGCTCGCCGCCTTCGGATCGTTCGGCTACGGCCGGATCGCTCCCGCAGGCCGGGCCACGACACGCATTTTTCCTGGCGTCCGCGCAAAACCTGGCAGGAAAAATCGACACCGGTCCCAGGAACAGGGACTGATCATCGAATTCTCCGGGAACTGCAGGGGCCCTCGGCGCCCCTCGATGCACCCCTACTTCCCGATGCAGAACTTCAAGGCCGCCGGAAAGCCGCGTGGATGCTGGGGTTCAGCGTGCCGGGGGCTGATGTGTACACGTATGTGTACGCGGAAAGATCTCGCCGTGTCGTCGTCCTGACCGGACGCAGGCGCGAGCTTGGCGAAGAGGTGGCAGGCGAGGCCCTGGCCGCGGGAGAGGGCGTGGCCGCAGCCGTGGTCCGGGCGGCTTCGACCGGAGCGTGCGCCACCTCGACCAGCCTCCTCGAACGGTTCGTGACGACACTGGCGTCGGCCATCGGCAACGCGGCCCTGACCACGCTGCCCACGGGGGGAATCTTCCTCGCCGGCGGCGTTGCCCAGAAGCTTTCC
>CAIKXV010000130.1 GCA_903831455.1 uncultured Pseudomonadota bacterium
CCGAACACGAGGCAGCAGCAGCCACCGATTCCGAGGCCCTGCACGCGCAGGCCGTCGAACAGGCAGTGGTCCGGGCGCTGTTCCCCCAGGACGCGGTGCGTCGCCGCTTCCTGCAGGCCGTGGGCGCGCCGACCGCAATGGCGGCGATCGCGAGCCTGTTCCCGATGGGATTGGCCAAGGAGGCCTTCGCCCAGGCCGGAGGCAAGCCCGAGAAGCCGAAACTCTCCGTCGGCTTCATTCCCATCACCTGCGCGACTCCGATCATCATGGCGCACCCGATGGGCTTCTACGCGAAGCAGGGTCTCGACGTCGAGATCGTGAAGACGGCCGGATGGGCGGTGATCCGCGACAAGACCCTCAACAAGGAATACGACGCGGCGCACATGCTCTCGCCGATGCCGCTCGCCATTACCGTGGGCGCCGGTGCCAAGCCCGTGCCCTACACGATGCCGGCGGTGGAAAACATCAACGGGCAGGCGATCACGCTGGCGATGAAGCACCGTGACCGCCGCGATCCGAAGACCTGGAAAGGCTTCAGGTTCGCGGTACCGTTCGACTATTCGATGCACAACTACCTGCTGCGCTACTACGTCGCCGAGGCAGGGCTGGACCCGGATCGCGACATCCAGATCCGGTCGGTGCCGCCGCCCGAGATGGTCGCCAACCTGCGAGCGGACAACATCGACGGTTTCCTCGCGCCGGACCCGGTGAACCAGCGGGCGGTGTTCGACGGGGTAGGATTCATCCACCTGCTGTCGAAGGATCTCTGGGACGGGCACCCGTGCTGTGCGTTCGCAGCCAGCCGCGAGTTCGTCACGACGCTGCCCAACACCTACGCAGCCCTGCTGCGCGCGATCATCCAGGCGACGGCCTACGCTCAGGACCCTTCCCACCGGAAGGAAATCGCCGGGGTCATCGCGCCGGCGAACTACCTCAACCAGCCGGTGACGGTCGTCGAGCAGGTATTGACCGGGGTATTCGCCGACGGGCTGGGCAACGTGCGCAAGGTACCCGACCGGATCGCCTTCGACCCCTTCCCCTGGCACTCGTTCGCCGTGTGGATCCTCACCCAGATGAAACGCTGGGGCCAGATCAAGGGCGACATCGATTATGCGCGGATCGCGCGAGAGGTGTTCCTCGCGACCGACGCGGCGAAACTGATGGCGCAGGCGGGACTCACCCCGCCCAAGACCACCAGCAAGACGTTCTCGGTGATGGGACGCAACTTCGACCCTGCTCGCCCCGAGGAGTACATCTCGGGCTTCGCCATCCGGAGGACCTGAGCCCATGCCTCGCAGCGAGCGCCTCCGGGCAATGATCCTGTCGCTGGCGATCCTCGCGCTGTTCCTGGGAGTCTGGCACGTGGCGACGCTGCCGACTGGCAGCGGGTCGACCGTGGTGGACGAGGAATATGCTCGTCTGGTCGGGGCGGCCGCAGCCTCCGGTTCGAAGTCGGCATTTCCCTCGCCTGCGGACTTCCTCGGCAAGCTGGCCGGCCACCTCGCCGATCCGTTCTACGACCGGGGCACGAACGACAAGGGCATCGGCATCCAGCTGGCATGGTCGATCGCGCGCGTGCTGGCGGGTTTCGGGCTGGCCGCGCTGGTGGCGATTCCGCTCGGCTTCCTGATCGGGATGTCGCCGGTGGTATTCCGGGCGCTGGATCCTTTCATCCAGG
>CAIKXV010000131.1 GCA_903831455.1 uncultured Pseudomonadota bacterium
GCACGGCCGCGATCGTGCCGAAGATGAGCAGCGCCGTGACGGCCGCGACGTAGGCATGGAGCACGTCGAACGGGGACACCCCGTCGATCCACATCATGGTGGTGGTGGTGTCGCCGACCACGCTGCCGGAACCGCCGGCATTGGAGGCCGCGACGATCGCCGCCAGGTAACCCACGTGCACACGCCCACGGTAGACCGATGCCGCCACCGTGCCGCCGATGATCGCAGCCGCGATGTTGTCCAGGAACGCGGACATGACGAAGATCAGCACCAGCAGCACGAAGCCGCCCTTCCAGTCGTCGGGTAGCACGCGTGGCAGCACCGCCGGCACGCGGCTGCGATCGAAGTAGCAGGCCAGCAGCGCGAAGCCCACCAGCAGCATGAACAGGTTGCTGACCAGCACCCACTCGTGCAGCAGGTGATGGCCGAGGCCGCCCAGGCCGGGCTGCCCGGCAAAACCGGTGAACGCGAGCTTGTAGAGGCTGATCGTGGCCAGCCCGCACAAGGCAACGGTGAGCGTCCTGCCGTGGAAGAGCGCGACGCCCAGCAGCGTGGCCGCGAACAGGATGAAGTCGACCGGGATGCCGGCCAGGGTGGGGATCGCGTTCACGGCAGGTACGGTTTCAGTTGAGGGAGCCGCTGCGGCCGCAGCAGGCCGAGAACCGGCGGGCGCTTCCGCAGGCGCAGGGGTCGGAGGCGCCGATGCGCGGGACGCGGACCGCGCTGCGACCCGCCGCATCGGGACCGGCCTCGCGCGCGCGCCAGAACCGGGACAGCGCGAGCACCGCGTCGGGCAGCGCGTCCACCAGTGCCTCGGCCTGCCGGGCGGTCGGGGATTGGGCGACGATCTCCGGATCGTCCGCGTGGGCGAGGGTGACGATCGGCGTCAGCGCCTCGCTCGATTCGTCGTCCTCGAAGGCAGGCTGCCAGGACTCCGCCTGCAGGCCGATCGCGCGCATGAACCCGCTGGACCATACGCTGCCCGGCAACGGCGGCGCCGACGCGCCCGGACCCTGCTCGCCGTAGTCGAACAGCACGGGCATCGGTGCCGTCCCCTTGCGGAGGGTACGGACCAGCGTGCTCCAGTGCCGCTCGATCAGGTCGAGCAGGTGGCGGCACTGCGGCCCGGACTCGAAGCGCACCGGCCGACGACCCTCGGCGGTGTCACCCCACACCAGCCAGAGCCAGTCGGGAGACGGGACCGGCTGCGGCCCGCAGGCCAGGCCGGTGAGGTAGCCATCCAGTTCCTCGAGATCCATCGCGTCCTCGGGCGTGGCCGAGGACATCAGGAACCGGTCGAGCTCGTCGAGCTCGCTTTCGGTCAGCGGCTGCGGACCGCGCGGGCGGGTTGCCATTGCGTGTACGCGTGAGCCGGCGACGGGCCTGAGGCCAACCCGCCCGTCACTTGACCAGCGTGACCGGCACGGGGGAAGCGTGGATGACCTGGCTCGCGACCGACCCGAGGATCAGGCCTGCCACCCCACCCAGGCCGCGCGTGCCCATGACGATCTGCGTGCAGGCATTGCGCGAGGCGAACTCGCACAGCGCCTCGGCCACGTGGCCCACCACGATGTGCGGGTGCCACTGGATGCCGGCCTCGTCGAGCATGCGCCTGGCGGCGGCGAGCGCCTTCTCGCCTTCCTCGCGCTGGTAGGTCTCGATCATTTCGGCCGTGACGAAGCGCCGGATGTCGCCGGAGGCGAACGTCGGCTGCACCGTCACCGCGTGCAGTTCTGCCCCGCAGGCGCGCGCCGCATCCATCGCCCACTTCACCGCGCGGGCGGAACACTCCGATCCATCCACAGCCACCAGCAGCTTGCTCATGCCATCCCCCCGATTCGACGACAGGTCCGGTCGCCTCGCGGCCGAGGCAGCGATCCGCATGCCCGCTACCCGTCCGACCGACATCACGCCGCACAGGTCACTGCGCGGAGCCTTTCGACGATTCTAACGCCAGCGAAGGCCCCGCGATACCCGCCCGCGGGACCCTCCCCGCGTTCAGCCGTGCGTCGGCATCACGGTGGAACGCGTGCCCTGCGGAATCTGTCCCTCCGGCCAGCGCTCGGTGATCACCTTGGTGCGGGTGTAGAACGCGACGCCCTCCATGCCGTGCACGTGCAGGTCGCCGAAGAGCGACTGCTTCCACCCCCCGAACGAGAAGAAGGCCATCGGCACCGGGATGGGCACGTTCACGCCGACCATGCCGACTTCGATCTCGTTCTGGAACCGCCGGGCGGCGGCACCCGACGCGGTGAAGATCGCGGTTCCGTTGCCGAACGGGTTGCGATTGACCAGTCCGATCGCCTCGTCGAGCGTATCGACCCTCACGACCGACAGGACCGGCCCGAAGATCTCGTCGCGGTAGATCGACATCTCCGGATTCACGTGGTCGAACAGCGTGGGCCCGAGGAAGAAGCCCTCCTCGTGCCCCGGCACCTGCAGCCGCCGACCGTCCAGCACCAGCGCGGCGCCCTCGGCCTCGCCGCTGTCGACGTAGCCGCGCACGCGATCCCGGTGCGCCTTCGAGACCAGCGGGCCCATGTCGGCGCCCGGCTCGTCCCCGCGGGCGACCTTGTAGCGCCCGCCGATGTGCGCGATCCGCTCGACCAGCGCATCGCCGATGCCGCCCACCGCCACCACCGCCGAGATGGCCATGCAGCGCTCGCCCGCCGATCCGTAGCCGGCGCCCGCGATCGCGTCGGCCGCGAAGTCGAGATCCGCGTCGGGCATCACGACCGCGTGGTTCTTCGCGCCGCCGAGCGCCTGCACCCGCTTGCCGCCGCGCGCCGCCGTCTCGTACACATGGCGCGCGATCGGCGTGGAGCCCACGAACGAGACCGCCTTGACCTGCGGGTGCGCGAGCAGCGCGTCGACCGCGACCTTGTCCCCCTGCACCACGTTGAACACGCCGTCGGGCAGTCCGGCTTCGCGCAGCAGTTCGGCCAGCAGCAGGCTGGCGGAGGGATCCTTCTCGGAGGGCTTGAGCACGAAGGTGTTGCCACAGGCGCTGGCCACCGGGAACATCCAGCAGGGCACCATCACCGGGAAGTTGAACGGGGTGATGCCCACGCACACGCCCAGCGGCTGCAGCCGCGAATGGCAGTCGATGCCGCGCCCGACGTCCTCCGCGTGCTCGCCCTTCTGCAGGTGGGGCACGCCGCTGGCGAACTCGACCACTTCGAGGCCGCGCTGGACTTCGCCCTGGGCATCGGGCAGCGTCTTGCCGTGCTCCTCGGTGATCAGGCGCGCGAGCGTGTCGCGGTGCGCCTCGATCAGTTCCTTGAACCGCGCCATCACGCGCGCGCGGCGCAGCGGCGGCGTGGTTCCCCACTCGCCGAACGCGGCCGAGGCAGAACGCACGGCCGCGTCCACGTCCCCGGCGTCGGCCATCGCCACGTGACGGATGACCTGACCGGTCGCCGGGTTGGTCACCTCGCCCACGCGGCCGCTGCGGGCGGGGCGGCGAGCGCCGTCCATCCAGAGGTTCACGGTCTCGGTCATGGCAGGCGCTCCCTCGGCGTCTCGGCGAAGCGCGCAGTATAGCGAGTCGATCGCCAGCGGGCGCCTCCCGAGGCCGGGGTGCAGGTCGGGGCTGGGGCCGGGGGCTTGACCTGCACCCGCCCGGGACGGATCCGGGCAGGCCACCGGCGAGGGGCCCGCCCGACTCGCGCGCGCCGGGCCTTCGCGCCACACGGCCGCGAAGGGTGCCGCTGGTTCGTGCGCGTCCGACGCGCGGAGCCACGCGCGAAGACCATTCCCGATGGACCTGCCTGCCGCGCGCGCAGCCCGCGCGGCGAACGGCCTGCCGCGGGCGCGGCGCGGCGCGGGTCCGGCCGGCTACGGCATCAACCCCATCACCCGCCAC
>CAIKXV010000132.1 GCA_903831455.1 uncultured Pseudomonadota bacterium
CGCCGTGCAGGAAGGCGCCGCGGCCCGCCTGCTTGTCCACGAGCTCGTACCCGCGGTGCGCCGGATACTCGAGCACGTAGTAGTTCGCGCTGTTGTAGACCAGGTTCATCGAGGACTCCTCGGGATTGGAAGCCTGCAGGCCGGACGACCCGGATCCGGCGCCGCGTTCGCGCCGCGCGAGAGCCGCCGCGGCACCTTGCGGTGAAGGTGATCGGCGGATGATTGCATTATCGGCCGCCGAGCCCCGCCTCTTGAATGTGGGGCTCGTCCCGGTCGTTTCAAGCCCGTGCGCCGGCCGCGCGTCCGGTACCGGTCCGGCCGCGCGGCTTCACCGCGCCCTCCAGCGCCCCAGCGCACGCGCCTGTGCCAGCGCCACTCCGGCGAGGATCAGGGCAAGCCCGGCATAGGCCTGCCAGCCCGGCTGCTCGGCGAGCACGACGATGCCGAGTACCACGCCGATGCCCGGGGTCAGGTAGTTGGTGAGCGACATGAACGTGGGCCCCGCGATCCGGATCAACTCGAAGTAGACGATGGTGGCGACCGCGGTCGGGAAGACGCCCATCCACAGCACCGCCCAGACCGCGGCGGACGGCGGGGACTGCGGCAGCGGCTCGGCCGCGAGCAGGGCGGCCACCAGCATCACGCAAGCCGCGATCAGCAGCGTGGCGAGCGAGACTGCGATCGGGTCGAGCGGAGGCATGCGGCGCGCGGATACCGCGTTGGCCGCATAGAGCAGCGCACCGAACAGCACCGCGAGCTGCCCGGCGAGCGCCTGCCCGCCGGCGCCGCCCGCGGCCGGAAGATCGGGGCCGAGCAGCACGACCACGCCGACGAAGCCCAGCAGGAAGCCGGCCGCCTTGGGCGGGGTGATGCGCTCGGTGTCGAGCGCGAAGTGCGCGAGTACCAGCACGGCCAGCGGCATCACCGCCACCAGGATGCCCGCGAGACTGCTGTCGATGTGCTGCGTGCCCCAGGTGATGAAGTAGAACGGCAGGCAGTTGCCGAGCAGCGCCAGCCACACCATCCATGCCCACCCGCGGGCGCCGCGCGGCATGCGCGTGCCGGCGGCCGCGGCGATCGCCAGCAGCACCACGCTCGCCAGCAGCAGCCGGGCGGCGATCAGCGTCAGCGGCCCGAACCCGGTCAGCGCGATCTTGATGCCGATGTAGGTGGTGCCCCAGATCAGCACCAGGCAGGCGAGCAGCGCCCAGTGCAGCGGCGGATGGCGGGCGCTCATCCGCCCCTGCCCGCGCGTCCGGCACGCGCGCCTGCCGGGTGGCCGGCCACCGTTGCCGCGGTGGCGCTGCGGGCGAAGCCCGCACGCCCGGCGCCCGCGTTTCGGGAGGCTCGCCGCTCGCGCCCGTGGGGCACCTCGCGCATCGTCTCGACCCAGCGGGTGTAGGGCAGGCCGTATCGCGCGCGCAGCGCGCGCGCCCGCTCGGCGAGTTCACGATAGCGGGGTTCGGGAACCGCGTCGCCCAGGGCGTAGGCCACGAGGTTGACGTCCGGAGGCGTGGGAACCGCCCAGATGCGTCCGTCGAAGGCCTCGTGCAGGTGATCGAGGTAGCCGCGCAGTTCGGGCTGGTCGGCGATGCAGTTGACCGCAAGCACTCCACCGGGGCGCAACAGCCGGCGCACCCGCCCGTAGAACGCGCGCGTGGTGAGTGCGGGCGCCTGCCGGCCGCCGCAGTAGGCATCGAGCAGCACGACGTCGAGGCTCGCGGGCTCGGCCTCGCGCACCCAGCGCGCACCGTCGGCCACCACCGCCCGGAAGCGCGCGCCCTCGCGGGGCAACCCGAAGAGCGTGCGCGCCGCGACCAGCACCTGCGGATTGATCTCGAGGCCGGTCACGCGCGCGCGGGGCATGCGGCGATGGATGAAGCGCGCGAGGGATCCGCCCCCCAGGCCGATCAGCAGGAAGTCGCGCGCGCGAGGCGCGAACAGGAGCACGCCCATCATCGCGCGGGTGTAGGCGAGTGCCAGCTCGTCGGGGCGATCGAGGCGCATGCGGCTCTGGATCGCATCGTCGCCCAGATGCAACTCGCGCACGCCTCGCGCCTCGCTGATCTGGACGGCGGCGCGCGCGGCCGAGGGTCGCCGTGGCGACGGGGGCATATTGCTTATACTCGGCCGGTCTGCGAAGGAACACCACATTAACCGGAGGACGGCGTGAAGATCAAGGCGAACGGCATCGAGATGAACTACGAGATCGCCGGCAGCAGCGGCCCCTGGGTCACGCTGTCGCACTCGCTCGCCTGCAACCTGCACATGTGGGACCGGCAGATCGAGACCCTCTCGCGCAGCTACCGGGTGCTCGCGTACGACACGCGAGGCCATGGCCTCACCGACGCCCCGGCCGGCGCCTACACGCTCGAACAGCTCGCCGACGACGCGAAGGCCCTGCTGGCAGCCCTGGGCATCGCCCGCACGCACTGGGTGGGCCTGTCGATGGGCGGCATGATCGGCCAGACCTTCGCGCTGCGCCACCCGGGGGTGTTCAGCACGCTGGTGCTCTGCGACACGACCAGCCGCTACCCGGCGGAGGCAGCCGCACTGTGGGCCGACCGCGTGCGCATCGCCACCGACAAGGGCATGGAGCCGCTGGTCGAAGGTACGCTCGCCCGGTGGTTCACCGAACCGTTCCGCACGAAGGGCTCGCCCGAGATCGACCGCGTGCGCGAGATGGTGCGCTCCACGCCGCCGCTGGGCTACGCGGGATGCTGCCAGGCCCTGCCGAAGATCGACGCCACCGCGCGACTGCGCGAGATCACCTGCCCGATCCAGGTGATCGTCGGCGAACAGGACGCCGGCACTCCGGTGGCGATGGCGCGCACCATCCACGAGAACGCGCCCGGATCGGAACTGGTGATCATCCCCGAGGCGTCCCACCTGTCCAACGTCGAGCAGCCGGCCGCCTTCGACCGGGCGCTGGTCGACTTCCTCGCGCGTCACCCGGCCTGA
>CAIKXV010000133.1 GCA_903831455.1 uncultured Pseudomonadota bacterium
ACACTCTTTCCCTACACGACGCTCCTTCCGATCTCAGCCCGCGGGGGTGGCCGGCGGGGTCGCCTTCGGTCCCCGCGGCCCGTGGGGTCGGTCGTGGTGACGGTGACCCGCGGGCGCGGGCGGCAGCGCGATGCCGCGATCGCGGGCGCGCTGCTCGATGTCGCTGCGGTGCGCCTGCGCGAGCGCGCGGCGCTCCTCGGGGGCCGCTGCGCGCATCTTCTCGCGGAAGGCAGCCCGCTCCTCGGGCGTGGTGAGCGACTGGTAGGCTTCGCGCCGCGCCTCGCGCGGGGCCTCCCCGGCGCCCTGGGCGCCGTGATGGCCCCGCGGGCCGTGGGCGCGGGCCCCGGGGGAGGGTGGCGCCAGGCCACGCTCCGCCGCGCGCCGCTCGAGTTCCTGGCGCTGCGCCCGCGCGAGGCCTTCCCGCTCCTGCGGGGAGGCCGCCTGCATCTTCTCCCGGAACGCGGCGCGCTCCTCCGGGCTCATCAGTGACCGGTAGGCTTCGCGGCGGGCGCCCTCCGCACCCTGGGGGACGGACGCGGTTGCCGGGGCAGGCGGGGTGGAGGACTGCGCGCGGGCGCCCAACGGGGGCAGGACGAGCGTGGCGGCGGCCAGCGCGCCGGCGAGCGCGACACCGAGGCGAGTGCGGCGATGGGGAACGGCTGCGGCGAGATCGGACATGGACGTCTCCTGAGGGAGGCCCGTCCGGGTCGCCCGGGGATGGGCGACCGTCGGGCGGACGGCAAGTCCATTGCACCCGGGAAGTGTCAATGGACGATGTCCAGTCCGTCGCGATGTGTAACGGGATGTGAACCGCGCCTGGGCCCGGCGTGCGAACATCCGCGGGGGAGATCCGCATGATCATCGACTGCCACGGACACTACACCACGGCGCCCCCGGCGCTCGAGCGATGGCGCGAGCGGCAGGTCGCCGCGCTCGGCGACCCCGGGCATCGCCCGCGGGCCTCGGAACTGCGCATCGGCGACGACGAACTGCGCGACTCCGTCGAGGCCAACCAGCTGCGCGTGATGGACGAGCGCGGTTGCGACCTCACCGTGTTCTCGCCGAGGGCGAGCCACATGGCCCACCACGTGGGCGACTTCGAGGCGAGTGCCGCGTGGGCCGGCCTGTGCAACGAACTCTGCCATCGCGTGGCCCGTCTCTTCCCCGGTCGATTCGCCGGGGCGGCGATGCTTCCGCAGTCGCCGGGGGTGGACCCGCGCACCTGCCTGCCGGAACTCGATCGCTGCATCCGCGACTACGGATTCGTCGCGGTCAACCTCAATCCAGACCCTTCGGGCGGGCACTGGCGCGAGCCGCCGCTCACCGACCGGCACTGGTATCCGCTGTACGAGCGGCTGGTGGAGCTGGACGTACCCGCGATGGTGCACGTGAGCACGAGTTGCAACCCCTGCTTCCACACCACGGGCGCCCATTACCTCAACGCCGACACGACCGCCTTCATGCAGCTGGTCGCCGGGGACCTGTTCGCCGACTTCCCCACGCTGCGGCTCGTCATCCCGCACGGCGGTGGCGCGGTGCCCTACCACTGGGGGCGGTTCCGCGGCATTGCCGCTGCGCTGGGTCGACCGTCGCTCGGCGAGCACCTGCTGGGCAACGTGTACTTCGACACCTGCGTCTACCACCAGGCCGGCATCGACCTGCTGGCGCGGGTGGTGCCCTCGGCGAACCTGCTCTTCGGCAGCGAAACCTTCGGCGCGGTTCGCGGCATCGATCCCGAGACCGGGTACGCCTGGGACGACACCCGCCGGTACCTCGAGGCCACGCCCTGCCTGACCCCCGAGGCCCGGGCCGGGATCTTCGCGGGCAACGCGCTGCGGGCCTACCCGCGGCTGGCGCGGATACTCGAGGCTGGACGACCCGACACCGGGGCGGCATGAGGTTAGACTCCCGGCGTGGCAACCGCATCGCCCGGCCGCGGCCGGGTGGGCGGGTGGCCGACCGCTTCCGTTCGCTCGCGCGCACGCGCGCTGTCGGTGCCCCGGGCGCTCGCGCGGCGATCGCGGTGGGCGCCCCGGGGTCCGAACCCGCGGGTCGCGGCGAACCGCCGCCCGCGCGCAGTCGGAGCACTGCCCGCAGCCGATCGCCCGCGCCGCCCGACCCTGCGCCCACCCGCTGATCCGCAGACAGACCACTGCCCATGAAATCGCTCGAACTGTTCGTCGAACGCGTGATCCTCGCCAGCCGCTGGCTGCTGGTCGTCTTCTACGTCGGGCTCGGTGCCGCGCTTGCGGTCTACGCGGTGTCCTTCGTCGCGAAGTTCTTCAAGGTGGCGACCTCGGTCCTCGAATACAGCGACGAGCAGATGATCCTCGCCATGCTCTCGCTGATCGACGCCGCGCTGGTGGCGAGCCTGATCGTGATGGTGATGATCGCGAGCTACGAGAATTTCGTCAGCCGCTTCGACGAACGCAACGAGGACGTGTCCTTCCTCGGCAAGCTCAACGCGGGCAGCCTGAAGATCAAGGTCGCCTCCTCGATCGTGGCCATCTCGTCCATCCACCTGCTGCAGGTGTTCCTGAACGTGTCCGAGTACGAGAACGACAAGATCATGTGGGCCACCATCGTCCACCTGGCCTTCGTCGCCTCGGCGCTGATCATGGGCTTCCTCGAGCAGATCATGGCCAAGCTGAAGTAGACGCGACACAAGAGGGCGGCTCCCGCGGGCACGCTCCATCCTTCATCCGGCACGGGAGGCGTGCCGTCCAGAGAGAGGTTACCGATGACCCTGCGTGCGCTCGTCGCCCTGACGCTGGCTGCAGCCGCCGTTGCGGCCCAGGCCCAGCCCCAGGATGATTACCCGTCCCGTCCGATCCGCCTGATCACCCCGGCCGCGCCCGGCGGCACCACCGACATCCTGGCGCGACTGACCGCGGCCAAGCTCACCGAATCGATGCGCCAGCAGGTGCTGGTGGACAACCGGGCGAGCGCCTCGGGCATCAACGCGGGCGAGATCACCGCGCGCGCCGCGCCCGATGGCTACACCCTGTTCCTGGTCTATCACCAGCACACCATCAACGCGGCGCTCAACAGCAAGCTGCCCTACCACCCGGTCGACGACTTCACGCCGATCTCCCAGCTCACCACCGCCGGGCTGATGCTGGTCGTCAACCCGTCCAGTCCTCCGCGCACCGCGAAGGAATTCGTCGAGTGGACCCGTGGTTTCAAGGGCGGGCTCAACTTCGGGTCTGCCGGCATCGGCAGCGGCGGCCATCTGGCGGGCGAACTGTTCAACCTGATGGCCGGCGTGAAGGGCCAGCATATCCCGTACAAGGGGTCCGGTCCGGCGCTCGCCGACCTGCTGGGCGGGCAGTACCACTACAACTTCGCGGGCATGCAGGCCGCGCAGAACCTGGTGCGCGCAGGCAAGCTGCGGGGCCTCGCGGTCACCAACCCGAAGCGGGTCCCGGCGATGCCGGACATCCCGGCCATGGCCGAGGTGATTCCCGGCTTCGAGGTGGTGGGCTGGTACGGCATCGCCGGTCCGGCGCGCATGCCCAAGGCGCTGGTGAGCCGCCTCAACACCGAACTGCTCAACATGCTGCGCCTGCCGGACGTGCGCGAGCGCATCATCAACGACGGCTCCGAGCCGATAGGCAATTCGCCCGAGGCGTTCCGCGCGATGATGCGCGAGGACCTCGCCAAGTGGGCGAAGCTGGTCAAGTTGAGCGGAGCGAAGTTCAACTGACCACGCGCGGGCCCCGGCCGCGGGGCGCGAGGCACGACCTCGGCGAGGCCATCGCGGGCGGTGGCGTTGCCGTGCCGGTGGCGGTCCGACCGCGGTCGCTCGCGCGCGGTGCCGGCGCGCGCCGCGCCGAGGCCCGGGATCCCGCGCGGCGGGCCGGCCGCTACAGCGGATCGACGCGGATGCCGCCGCGCCGGATCACCTCGCCCCAGCGTGCGAGGTCCTTGCGTACCAGTGCGGCGACATCGGTCGCGCCGCCCCACTGGAACTCGATGGCCTGCGCGGCGAACTGCTCGCGCAGGGCGGGCGTCTCCACCACCCGCCGCAGATCGGCGGCGAGGCGCTCGATCACCGGCCCCGGTGCGCCGTTGCGGGCGAGCAGGCTGAACCACGTGGCGGCATCGTAGCCGGGGAATCCCAGTTCGGCGACGGTGGGCACCTCGGGCATCGCGGTGAGCCGTCGCGCGGAGGTGACCGCCAGCGCGCGAACCTTGCCGGCCTTCACCATCGGGATGGCGGTGATCGGCGGGTTGAACAGTACCTGCAACTGCCCGGCCATCAGGTCGGGCAGCGCGGAGGCCCCTCCCTTGTACGGCACGTGGGTCATCCGGGTGCCGGTGGCCGCCATGAACCACTCGGTGGAGATGTGCACCACTCCGCCGATGCCCGAGGATCCGAAGTTCAGGCGGCCGGGTTGCGTACGCGCGAGGTCGACCAGTTCCCGGACCGACTTCGCCGCCACCTGGGGGTTGACGACGATCATGAGCGGCGAGAACCCGATCAGTCCGACGGGCGCGACATCGCGCTGCGGATCGTAGGGCAGCTTCGGATAGAGCAGCGGATTGAGGACCAGGCCGTTGAAGCCCTCGAGCATCAGCGTGTAGCCGTCGCCGCCGGCGCGCGCCAGGATCTCGTAGGCGATGATGGTGTTGGCGCCGGGCCGGTTGTCCACCACCATCGGCTGGCCCAGCGAATCTCCCATGCGCTGCGCGACCGAGCGCGCGAGCAGGTCGGTCACGCCGCCCGCGGAGAAGGGCACCAGCAGGCGGACCGGCTTCTGCGGCCAGGGGGCGCTCGCCGTCGCGGCGGTTGCGGACGGCGGCAGTGCCGCGAGTACGGCCCCGAGCAGGGCAGCCCGGGCGAGCGACCGGGGTGCAGCCGCGGAACGCAGCCTGCTGGGGTCGACGCGTGATCCGGACGCGCGGACGTGGGCGGCGTGGCTGGCGGGGGTGCACGGACGATGGAGGGTGTCGGGCATGGCAGGGATCCGGGGAGGGTTGCTGGGCGGGTCTGGGTCTGGACAGGCGGCAGGGCCGAGGGCTGAACGGGTCGAGGGTCGAAGAGCTGAGGATCCGGAGGGCGACGGGTCGGACACGCGGCTGCGATCCGTCGGGTCGCGTGCGTCGACCGGATCAGTCGATGGGCATCGCGAGCAGCGCGAAGGCCATCGCCTTGCCGTGCGCGTCCAGCGCCGTCGAGGTGGTCACGCCGCCGCCGAGCGCGTGCTCGCAGACGAACTGCAATGCGTGCTGCCCCGGGACCAGGTGCCGCGTGACCGGGCCGCGGACCCGCTCGCGCAGGTGGGCGGCCACGGCCTGGGGCGTGAGGCGATCGACCAGCAGCGGATAGTCCCCCGCGCGATAGGCGAACACCGACAGGATCGAGGTGTCGCCCTTGTCGCCGGCGCGGCAATGGGCGAGGTCGTGCAGGGTTCGGTGAGCTGCGTCGCCCCGGCTCATGGTCGCGAAGCGCTTGCGGTGCCGGCCGAACGCGTCGCGCCGCTCCAACCGCGCTCGTCGGTGCAGAGCCAGGTCACCGCGGGCTGGACCGCTTCGCGCGGCAGCAGGGTGGAGACGATGCCGATGCGTTCGGTGACGGCGCGACGCACGCCGCCCCCGCCGGCGGGACCATTGGTGTAGAGCGCCTCGACCTCCATGCCGACCCGCGTGGCCTGTTCGCGCGAGGGGGCGCTGGCAGCCAGCCTCAGCCGGACTTCGTACGGTTCGGCGTCGTGTCCGAAGTTCGTCCCGTGGATCGAGTCCACGCCGATGAGGTCAATCCGCAGGTCGGGGAGCTCGGTGCCGAGCCGCTCGCGGAGGATGCGGCCAGCGAGGATGGCTCGCGCTCGCGCACCCGGTCCCGCATACGAGATTTCGCCCTCGCCCAGGAAGCCTGCGAGATACCCCACGCTCACCTTGAGCGTGGCCGTCCGCTGCCGCCCGCGGGCTCCACCGACCGCGACCCTGTTCTCGCCGGCTTCGGCCAGTTCGACCGCGGTGAAGTCGGCGACGACGTCGGGCGTGACGTAGGCGGCGGGGTCGGTCACCTCGTAGAGCAGCTGCTCGCGCACCGTGCGCAGCGTGATCGCGCCGCCGGTACCCTCGACCTTGCCGATCGTGCCCCGCCCATCGGCCGTGACATCGCAGTAGGGGAATCCGAGCCACGCGAGATCGGACACGTCCTTCAGTCCGGGGTCGGCGAAGTATCCCCCGCTCACCTGGCCCGCGCATTCGAGGAGGTGTCCCACGAGCGTGCCCGCGGCCAGCCGGTCCGCGTCGTCGGCACGCCAGTCGAACGCGTGGATGATCGGGGCGAGGAACAGCGAAGGGTCCGCGACCCGGCCGGTGACGATCACGTCGGCGCCACCGGCGATGGCCGGCACCAGTGCGTCTGCGCCCAGGTAGGCGTTGGCCGAGACCAGCGGACCCTGCGCGTCGAGCGGCTGGCCGGTTTCCATCGCGGGCGTGGTCGGGTCGATCCGGTCGAGCACGTCGTCGCCGCTGACCACGGCCACGCGCAGCGGCAGGCCGAGCTCGCGGGCGATCGAGACCACCGCATGGCCTGCGCCCATGGGGTCGGCTGCCCCCATGTTGGTCACGATCCGGAAGCCGCGCCGGGCCGCGAGCGGGAGCAGCGCGCGCATTCGAGCGCGCAGCAGGGGGTCGTGTCCCGCCGCGGGATCGGCGCGTCGCCGCACCTGCGCGGCCGCGATCGTGCGTTCGGCCAGGCACTCGAGCACCATCCAGTCGAGTTCGCCGCGGTCGGCCAGCACCACGGCCGCGTCGATCCGGTCGCCCTGGAAGCCCGCGCCGCAGCCGATCCGCAGGCGGTCAACGCCCGGCATGGAAGACGGTTCCGTTCATCGGCGGATTGTCGGTGGCCGGGCGCGGCAGCGTCAATGCACGTGCCCGTGCTGTGGGACAATGGCGGCGGAAGGATTCGACGATGCAACTGCAAGGCCTGCTGCGTCTCTGGCCGTTCGTGCGGCCCTACCGGCGACGGGCGCTGATCGCGCTCGGCGCGCTGCTGACCGCCGCCGGCGCCATGCTGCTGGTCCCCATCGCCTTCCAGCGGCTGATCGACCTGGGCTTCGCGCGCGAGAACGAGGGGCACATCACCGTCTACTTCGTCGCCCTCTTCGTGGTGGCGCTGGTGCTGGCCACGGCCACCGGCACCCGCTACTACCTGATGACCTGGATGGGCGAGCGGGTGAGCGCCGACCTGCGCGCGGCGGTCTACGCGAACGTGATGCGCCTGTCGCCGCGTTTCTTCGAGACCCTGCGTTCCGGCGAGGTGCTGTCGCGGCTGACCGCCGATATCGTGCTGGTCCAGACCGCGGTGGGCAGCAGCGTATCCATGGGACTGCGCAACGGCCTGCTGCTGGTCGGCGGCCTGCTGATGCTGGTGGTGACCAGCCCACGGCTGGCCGGGTGGATGTTCGTGTTGCTGCCAGCGGTCGTGCTGCCGCTGGCGCTGTTCGGCCGGCGCGTGCGACGACTGTCGCGATCGAGCCAGGACCGTCTGGCCGATGCCGCCGCGCTGGCCGGCGAGCGCCTGCCAGCGGTGGGCACCGTCCAGGCCTTCGCCCAGGAGGAGCGCGAGAGCGGCCGCTTCGCCGGTCTGGTCGAGACCGCGTTCGCCACCGCGCTCACGCGGGCGAAGGCCACCGCCAGCCTGCTGCTCGCCGTGATCGTGCTGGTGTTCGGCTCGATCGTGTTCGTACTCTGGCTGGGCGCTCAGGACGTGCTCGCGCAGCGGATGAGCGCGGGGCAACTGGCCGCGTTCGTGCTCTACGCGGTCGTGGCCGCGGGTTCGGTCAGCGCGCTGGCCGAGGTCTGGGGAGAACTCAACCGCGCGGCCGGGGCGGCGGGACGACTGCTGGAACTGCTCGAGGCGCGCTCCGAGGTGAGCGCGCCCGCGCTGCCCTCGACCGCGCCGATCGAACGCGGTGCCCTGCGCTTCGACAACGTCAGCTTCCGCTATCCCTCCCGGCCCCAGGTCGAGGCGCTCTCCGGCATCAGCCTGGAGGTGGCCTCGGGGGAGACGGTCGCGCTCGTCGGGCCGTCCGGGGCGGGCAAGACCACGCTGTTCCAGTTGCTGCTGCGGTTCTACGATCCGGCCGCGGGACGCATCCTGATCGATGGCATCGACATCCGCGCGATCGAGCCCCAGCGGTTGCGCGCCGCCATCGGCCTGGTGGCTCAGGACAGCGTGGTCTTCGCCGGCAGCGTCTTCGACAACATCCGTTACGGCGTACCCGACGCGACCGAGGCGGAGGTACGCTCGGCCGCCCGCATGGCCGCCGTCGAGGAGTTCGTCGCGCGCCTGCCGGAGGGCTACGACACCGCGCTGGGCGAGCGCGGCATCCGCCTGTCCGGCGGCCAGCGCCAGCGCATCGCGATCGCCCGCGCGTTGCTCAAGGACCCGCCGGTGCTTCTGCTCGACGAGGCGACGAGCGCGCTCGACTCCGAGAGCGAGGCCTACGTGCAGGCAGCGATCGATCGCGCGGCCCAGAACCGCACCGTGCTGGTGATCGCGCACCGGTTGTCCACCGTCCAGCGCGCCGATCGCATCGTCGTGCTCGACGAGGGGCGCATCCAGGCCGTGGGTACCCACGGCGAACTGCTCGCCACCTCGCCGCTGTACGCGCGCCTCGCCGCCCTCCAGTTCTCGGCCGGCTGAGGCGCGGTCCGGGCGCGTGGCCCCGCGCTCATGCAGGATCAGTCGGCACGCGCGCCCGAGACGGCGACCAGTTTCGCGTACTTCTCGACCTCCTTCGCGAAGAAGGCCGCGAACTCGGCGGGGCCGAGGCCGAGGGGCTGCAGGCCGTCGCGATCGAAGGCGGCGCGCAGCTCGGCGCTCTGCATCGCCCGCAGCGTCTCGGCATTGAGGCGATCGACGATCGCTCTCGGCGTGGCACTGGCGACGAACAGGCCGAACCAGTTGTCGGTGTCGAAGCCGGGCAGGAAACGGTCGAGCGGCGGCAGGTCGGGCAGCAGCGCCGAAGGTTTCACGGTGGTTACCGCGAGCCCGCGCAGGCGTCCGCTTCGCAGGTGAGGCAGCGCAATCGACACCGCGAAGAAGCTCATGTCGACCTCGCCCGCGAGTACCGCACCCACCACCGACCCCGCGCCCTTGTACGGGACGTGCGTGACTTCGGCGCCGGTCAGTTGGGCGAACAGTACGCCGGCCAGGTGGCTGGTCGTGCCCACGCCGTTGGAGCCGAAGTTGAGTCCGCCGGGCCGCTTGCGCAGAAGCGCGACCAGTTCACGCGCGCTGCGCGCCGGCACCGAGGGGTGGACCACCAGCACCTGCGGCGAGGAGACCACGCCGGTGACCGGCAACAGGTCGCGCTGCGGGCTGTAGGCGAGCTTGGCGTAGAGGCTTGGATTGACTGCGAGCGAGGCGGTGGAGAAGAGCAGCAGCTGGCCGTCGGCGGGCGCGCGCGCGACCAGCTCGGCACCGACGTTGCCGCCAGCGCCCGCCCGGTTGTCGACGGTGAAGGCCTGCCCCCATGCCTCCGTGTAGCGCGCGGCGAGCAGCCGCGCCACGACGTCGGTGACGCCGCTGGGCGCGAAGGGAACGATGATGCGCACCGGGCGAGTCGGCCAGGCCTGCGCGCCGGCAGGCAGCGCGCCCATCGTCGCGCAGAGCAGCGCCAGCAGCGCGGCGCCGGTTGCCGCGCCCGGTGGCGATGACGCCTTGCGTGTCGCCCGGGCGCTCGTCGACGCACGCGCGTTGCGGCGAACCGGATTCATCGGCGCCTCACAGGTCCAGGCGCAGCATCGCCTGGTTGATCACGCGGGCCCAGCGCGCGACCTCGGCCTCGAGGAAGGCGCGAAACTCGTCGGGGGTGTTACCCACCGGCTCCGCCCCCAGTTCGATGATGCGCGATCGCACCTCCGGCTGGCGAACGATGCGCTGGATCTCGCCCGACAGCCGGTCGACCACGGGCCGCGGAGTGGTTGCCGGTGCGAGCAGGCCGGCCCACGAGCCGGAGACGAATCCGGGCAGGCCGGTCTCGGCGAGCGTCGGAATCTCCTGGGCGGCCTGCCAGCGCGTATCGCTCGACAGGCCGAGCGCGCGGATCTTCCCCGCACGAATCTGCGGCAGCATGGCCGAGAGGGTGTCGAACATCACGTGGATGTGTCCACCCATCAGGTCGGCGAGTGCCGGGGCCGTGCCCTTGTAGGGCACGTGGGTCATGGACACCCCCTGCTGCTGTGCGAGCAGCTCCATCGTGAGGTGCGCGGCGGCGCCCACGCCGCTGGAGGCGAAGGATACCGACCCGGGTTTCGCGCGGGCGATGGCGATCAGCTCCTTGACGTCGCGCGCAGGAAAGGCGTTGCTGGCGACCAGCACCAGCGGGGCGATGCCCACCAGCGATACGGTCTGGAAGCTCTTCACCGCGTGGTAGGGCAGGCGCTCGTAGAGCGTCTGGCTGGCCGAGTGGCCTGCGATCACCATGCCGATCGTGTAGCCGTCCGGTGCCGACTTCGCGAGTGCTTCGGCGCCGATGATGCCGTTGGCGCCCGGGCGGTTGTCCATCAGCACGGGCTGGCCGAAGGCGCGCGACAGGGGATCGCCGACCGCGCGTGCCATGAGATCGGTGAAGCCCCCCGGGGTGAAGGGCACGATCACGCGGATCGGGCGCGAGGGGAACGTGGTCGCGGTCTGCGCGATCACGGGGGTCGCGGCGATGCCGGTGGCGAGCACCGACAGCGTGCAGGCGAGGCGCACCGGCAGGCGTGGTCCGAAGGAGGGTTGGGGGGCTCGCGGCGGCAGTCGATCCGGCATGAGGTCTCCTCGTGGGCGCGGAGGGCTCGAGGAAGGATCGGCGCGCGCCCCGGCGCGGGAATCCTGCGCCAGCGTAACCGATTCGCGAGCGCCGTGGCGACGGGGGTGCGTGCTAGCATCCGCCGATACCATGGAGGCTGCGCAGCCGTGACCCGAGGCCCGTCTGCGGCCCGCGCCCCGGAGGCGGGCGGGGCCGTCGTACCGTCGGCGAATAGCCGCTCCGGCGCTCGCGTGCCGCGAGCGGCCCGCTTGCGGCCGATCGCCTTCGCCGTGCTGCGGCGCCTGGAGGCGGACCGGCACACCTCGGGCGAACAGCTCGCCCGCGAGCTGCGCGTGAGCCGCAGCACGGTATGGGCGGGCGTGCGCAGCCTGGTCGGCGCGGGCGTGGAGATCGACAGCGGGCTGGGGCGCGGCTATCGGCTGCGGATACCCGCCAGCTGGATCGATCCCGAGCGTGTCGTCGCCTCGCTCGGGCCGGCTGCAAGTGGCCTGCGCCTGCAACTCGCCGACCACTGTCCGTCCACCAGTACCGAACTGGCGGGTCGCGCGGACGCGGGCGCCGTCCACGGCACGGTGCTGCTGGCCGAGTGGCAGAGTGCGGGGCGCGGACGTCGGGGGCGGGCGTGGACCTGCCCGCCGGGCGCAGGCCTCACGTTCTCGCTGCTGTGGCGGTTCGACCGTCCCGCGCGCGACCTCGCCGGGCTCAGCCTTGCGGTCGGCCTGGCGATCGCCGAGGCCATGCGCACGCTCGGGCTGCGCGACATCGCGCTCAAGTGGCCCAATGACGTACTGCATCGGGGGCGCAAGATCGCCGGCGTGCTGGTCGAGGTACGGGGCGACATGCTCGGACCGACCGCTGCGGTCATCGGGATCGGGCTCAACGTGCGGGTGCCGACGGCGGCGCTGCGGGCCGTCGGACAGCCGGCGACCGACCTGCATCGCGCCGGCCTCGCCGATCCGGACCGCAACGCGATCCTCGCCGCACTGCTCTCCGAACTCGCCACGACGCTGTCGCGCTTCGAGCGGGACGGTTTCGCCGCGCTGCGCCCGCAGTGGCAGGCCCACAGCGCGGGACATCGGCAGATCGTCCGTGTCGTCCTGCCGGACGGCGAGGTCGTGCGCGGGTGCATGCTCGGCGTGGACGAACAGGGCGCGCTGCGCATCGACACCGGAGAGTCGGTGCGACGCATCTTCAGCGGCGACTTCGATCCGCGGCCGCCGCGCGCTACCGGCGCGGACGGCGGTATCCGCCAGGCCGAACTCGACGGTGCGATCGCGGTACCCGGCGATCGAGCCGCCCCGTCCGAATGATCGCCGTCGTCGATGTCGGCAACTCCCGCGTGAAGTGGGGCCTGCATCCCGGGACCTCCCCGGTGGCCGATCGCTTCGTCGCGGCCGGCGAGTGCGCGCCGTCGGCGCTGGCGGACGCGCTCGCCCGATGCCTCGAGTCCGGGCCGCTGCAGTCGATCACCTGGTGCAGCGTGGCCGGGGAGGCGCCGGTGGCCGGACTCGCCGCGTGGTCGCGTCGGCAGGGCATCCCGATGCGACGGGCGGTGGCCTCGGCCGCGCGCGGCGGCGTGACCAACACCTATCGCGATCCCGCCGCCCTGGGAGCCGACCGCTTCGTCGCGCTGATCGGTGCGCGAGCCCGGGTACGGCGGCCGGCGCTCGTGGTCGATGCGGGGACGGCGATGACGGTCGACGCGCTGGCGGCTGATGGCCGTTTCCTCGGCGGCATGATCGTGCCCGGCTACCGGTTGATGATCGAGGCGCTGGCGCGCGGAACCGTCGAGCTTCCGCGGGCCGATGGCCGATACGCGGAGTTCGCCCGCCAGACCGACGATGCGATCGTCTCCGGCGCGCTGAACGCGCTCGCGGGTGCGGTCGAGCGCGCGCTCCGGGCGCTGCGCGAGCAGGCGGGGGAGGAGCCCTCGTTGCTGCTCACCGGGGGGGACCTGTCCCGGCTGGCACCGCTGCTGGCCGTCCGCTCGCCGATGCTCGCGCCGCAACTCGTGCTCGAGGGGCTGGTCGGTTTCGAGATGCAGGGTGCAGGCGCATGATCCGCTGGGTGGCGGGGGTCCTGCTTCTGCTCAACCTGGCCTTCGCGCTGGCCGTGCATTTCGGCGTGGCGGGGAGCGAGGTCGAGCGGTCCGATGCGCAACTGCTCGACCTGCAGATGAACGCCGCGAAGGTACGGGTGGTGGCGGGCGGCCAGGATCGCGCCGCGCCGCGCGCGGCCCCCGGCCTGTGCCTCGCCTGGGGACCGTTCGGGCCGGGCGAGGCCGAGGCGGCGCGCGAGGTGCTCGCGAGCCTTGCGGGTGCCGAGCGCGTCGCTGCCCGGGAACTCTCCGCAAGCGCCTGGTGGGTCCACCTGCCACCCCAGCGCAACCGCGCCGAAGCCCAGCGGCGTGTGCGCGAACTGCTTGCCCAGGGGGTGGAGGGCGCCCGGATGGTCGAGAGTCCGGCCGGGCTGGTCAACGCCATCGACCTTGGCCTCTACGCCGAGGAGGCTGCGGCGCGCGAACGCCTCGCGGCATTGCGTGCGTCCGGGGTGCGTGCAGCCGTCGTGACCGAGCGACCCGGCGGCCCGCAGTGGTGGGTGCGCGATCCGGACGAGGCGCTGGTCGGCGAGGTGCTGAAGATCAAGCAGGCCCGTTTTCCGCAGAGCTGGCTGGGGACGCAACCCTGCCCGGCGCCTGCCCGATGACATCCGCGGTCGGCTGCCGCCCCGACTCGCGCGTTGATCGAGCCATGCGCCTTCCATCCGCCGTCCTCGTACCAAAGCCCTCCCCGCTCGGGAGGCTGCCGGCCACCGTGGGCGCGCTCGTCCTCGTCTCGGTGCTGTCGGCCGGTTGCGCCACCTCTTCGCACGAACTCGGCCGCATCGAGCGCCTGCCCGAGGGCACGCTGCCGCCGGGCAAGGAGGTCGGCCCGCCGGTCAACATCCAGCCGCCGCGCCCGGCGCTGCCCCCGGGTTACCGCCATCGTCACCCCGGTTACCTGCCCCCGTACCGGTACCCACCGGGCTACCACGGGCCCTGGGGGTGGGGGCCGTCGGGATTCGCGGTCGGGGCCCGTCCGTGCGTCGACCCCGTCTTCTGCGGGCTGCCGGGCATCCACGGCGGGGCCGCGTTCGGTCCGTGGATCGCCCCCTGGGGTCTCCACGGTGGGTTTGCTACCGGCGGCGGAATCAGCCTGGGCATACGCCTGCGCTGAGCACTCCCGGCGTCCGGTCGTGCGCAAGGGCGGCGGCGATCGCCCAGCCGGGCGCAACGGGTGCCCCTCGCCCGCGGCTCTCCGGCAGGGCGCACCGCCGACGGGACTCGCCGGGTCGTACCGGCTGCGCCGATCGGCCGATCCTGCTCAACCCTGTTCGCGGATGCGCTCGAGCAGCGAGGTGGTGGAGCGTTCGTGCACGAAGGGGATGGAAACCACCCGTCCGCCGCGAGCGCGCACCGATTCGTGGCCGACGATGCGGTCGACCGGCCAGTCGCCCCCCTTGACCAGCACGTCGGGCGCGAGCGATTCGATCAGCGCGAGTGGCGTGTCCTCGTCGAACCAGGTGACCAGGTCGACGCAGCCCAGCGCCGCGATGACGGCCATGCGATCGGCCAGGCCGTTGACCGGCCGATCGTCGCCCTTGCCCAGGCGGCGCACCGACTCGTCGGTGTTGAGCGCGACGATCAGCGAAGCGCCCAGTGCCCGGGCCTGCGCGAGATAGGTGACATGCCCCCGGTGCAGGATGTCGAAGCAGCCATTGGTGAACACCCGTGGCGTCGGCAGCCCCGCCAGTCGCTCGGCAGCCTGCCTGGGGCTGCAGCACTTCGCCTCGAAGTCGGGCGTCGGGTCATCCATCCGGTGCTCGCGGTGTCGACTCAGGCGGCGATCGCGTTGCCCGTGCCCAGCGACTTGCGATAGCGATTGAGGGTCTGGACCGTATCGAACTCCTCGCCCAGCAGGGTGGAGAGTTTCTTCAGGATGGAACCGACGACCTTCGCCTCCCAGTCGCGATCGAAGTGGATCTGCTGGTCGAGCCAGCGTTCCAGCCAGCCCGGGTCGGGCAGCCGGCTCTGCACGGTGTCGTTGGGGAACAGCGCCTTGTTGACGTGCAGGTTGGTCGGGTGCAGGGCCTGGGCGGTACGGGCCGCGGAGGCCATCAGCACGCCGACCCGGGCAAACGCCCGCCGCGCGTCGTCTCCCAGCCGCTCGATCGCCTGCTGCATGTAGCGCAGGTAGGCGCCGCCATGGCGGGCCTCGTCGTGGGAGAGCAGCGTGTAGATCTGGCGGATCACCGGCTCGGTGTGCCACTGGGCGGCGCACTGGTACCACTGGGTGAGGCGCAGCTCGCCGCAGAAGTGCAGCGTGAGCGTCTCGAGGTACGGCGCGGGGTCGAACTCGAAGCGCACCGCGTGCAGCTCCTGCTCGGTGGGCACGAGTTCCGGCCTGAAGCGGCGCAGGTATTCCATCAGCACCAGCGCGTGCTTCTGCTCCTCGTAGAACCACACCGACATGAAGGCGGAGAAATCGCTGTCGTGGCGGTTGTCGCGCAGGAACATCTCGGTCGCCGGCAGGGCGGACCACTCCGTGATGGCGTTCATCCGGATGGTCTGTGCCTGTTCGTCCGAGAGCCTGGACGGATCGAACGAATCCCACGGGATGTCGTCGGCCATGTTCCAGCGGACCTTTTCCAGCTGGCGGAAGATCTGGGGGTACAGCATGGGGTGGAAGTCTCGTCGGTGCGGTCGAAGCGGAGTGTGCCGCAGGCAGCGTCAGTCTGCGAGCCGGGCGCGCCATTCGCCGAGCGCGCCCAGCACGCCTTCCAGGCTGCGCAGGACCTCGACGCCGTCGCCGGGCGTACGCGCCCTCAGCATGCCGTCACCGCCCACCCAGAGGGAGATTTCCGGGGGCAGGAGGTCGCGCAGTTCACGCACGCTGGAGGTGGCCAGGCGCGCCGGGAACGCGGCACTGAAGGATAGCGCGACGATGTCCACGTCGTGCGCCAGGGCCGCTGCCACGATGTCGGTCGCAGGCGTCTCCACGCCCAGCGGCACGCAGTACACGCCTTCGAGGGTGAGCAGCGCCTCGACCATCAGCAGGCCCATGCCATGCTGCTCGGTCGGCAGGGTGGTGAGCAGCACTCGCGGCGAGTGTCCGCGCAGTTGCACGCTGGCGATCGCGTTGCGCATCAGGCTCTGCATCTGCTCGGTGTAGAGGTGCTCCTCGAATACCGCGATCTCGCCGCGCATCCAGGCGTTGCCCACGGCCCGGTTCAGCGGCACGGCCACCTCGACCACGAAGCGGCGAAGCCCGTCGCGCAGCAGGATCTGGGTGAGGGTCTGGCGCAGTTGCACCGAGTCGTGGGTGCGCACGAGCGCGAGCAGGGACTCGACCTCCGCGCTGTGGGTCGGGGTCTCGGCCTCCGCGCAGAGCGCCGTCAGGTCCTCGAGCGACTTGTGGATCACCTTGCTGGGTCGATGCCCCTGGTCGAGCAGCCGCTTGAGCAGGCGCAGCTTGTCGACCTGGTCGGACGGGTAGATGCGTTCGCCGTGCGCATCCCGGTAGGGCTGGGGGAAGCCGTAGCGGCGCTCCCAGACCCGCAGCGCGTCCTTCGACAGGCCGGTATCCCGCTCGACCGAACTGATGTTGACCGCCGGACGGTCGGTGGCGGCTTCCTCGCTGATCAGTTCTTCTTTGTTCATGGTGTATGTTGGACAAAATGGACGCGGGAGTCGAAGCCTAGCTCTGAAGTCGGATAATGTCTAGGACAAAGTCTGGGCAGTCGAGCGTTCGAACCCGGCCCCGCTCGTCGCCACGCGAGGCAGTTGTCATTAAAAACTGACAATAGCCTCGGCGGCTTGCGTCACGTAAACTAGACAATCTATCCATGCCGGCACGAGACGCCGGTCTCGCGCCGGCCGTTCGACGGCGCGTGCAGGCCGACCTCCGGGGGGATGCGTGCAACAGGCTTCTATCGCGGTGGTGGGCTCCGGGATCTCCGGACTGGCGGCGGCCTGGCTGCTGCGCCAGCGCTACGCAGTCACGCTGTACGAGGCGGCCGACTACGCGGGCGGCCATACCCACACGGTCGATGCGGAGGTCGACGGGCGGCCCATCGCGGTGGACACCGGGTTCCTCGTCTACAACGAGAGGACCTACCCGAACCTGATCGGCATGTTCAGCCACCTCGGCATCGAGGCGGCCGCCAGCGACATGTCGTTCAGTGTCCGCCTCGAGCAGGAAGACATCGAGTGGGCCGGCTCCTCGATCGCGACGGTGTTTGCCCAGAAGCGCAACCTGGTCCGCCCGGCATTCCTGCGCATGCTGGCCGACATCCTGCGCTTCAACCGTGAGGCCCCGCGCTGGCTCGACCGTGAAGAGGATGCGGATGCGAGCCTCGGCGACTGCCTCGAGGCGGGCGGCTACTGCCGCAGCTTCCGCGACTGGTATCTGCTGCCGATGGCGGCGGCCATCTGGTCCTGCCCGATGCAGGCGATGCTGGACTTCCCCGCCCGCAGCTTCATCCGCTTCTGCGTGAACCACGGCCTGCTGCAGATTGCCGGCCGCCCGCGCTGGATGACGGTGCGCGGGGGAGGGCGCGGGTACGTGCGCCGGCTGCTCGCCGATCTCCCCGACGTCCGCCTGGGAACCCCGGTCGCCCGCGTGCAGCGAACGGCCGACGGCGTCCAGGTGCACGCCCGCGACGGATCGGCGCAGCGCTTCGACCAGATCGTGCTGGCGGCCCACTCCGACCAGTGCCTGGGGATGCTGGGCGATGCCGACGAGCAGGAGCGCGCGGTGCTCGGGGCGATCGGCTACCAGCCCAACACCGCGTGGCTGCATACCGACGCGAGCTTCCTGCCCCGGAGGCCATCGGCCTGGTCGGCCTGGAACTACACCGGCGGTTTCGCTGCCGATGGCAACCGTGCGGTGAGCGTCTCCTACCTGCTCAACCGCCTCCAACCCCTGCCGGTGCAATCGCCGGTCGTCGTCACCCTCAACCCTCACCGCGACATCGATCCGGGTCGTGTGATCGGTCGCTACGACTATGCGCATCCGCTGTTCGACGGCGGCGCGATCCGTGCGCAGTCGCGGCTGCCCTCGATCCAGGGACGGCGGCGAACGTGGTTCTGCGGGGCATGGGCCGGTTACGGATTCCACGAGGACGGACTGCGCGCGGGCATGGGCGTGGCTGCGAGCCTCGGTGTCGTGGCGCCCTGGGCCGAAGGCCGGGGCACCACGGCCGCCGCCGGCGCGGCCCTGCCGGCGCCGCTGGCCGCTGCGCGGGCGTGAGCACGCGCGTGTCCGGGCCTGCGTTGTGCGTCGGCCAGGTCCTGCACAGGCGTACCCTGCCCGTGGGCCACGCCTTTCGCTATCCGATGGGGTTCCTTCGCCTGCCGGTGTCCTGGGTCGATGCCCAGGCGGGATCCGGCGCGCGCGGCCTGCGGGGCCTGTCCGTGGACGCGCCCGGGTTGTTCAGCCTCTGGCGGCGCGATCACGGGCCCCGCGACGGATCGGCGCTCGAACCCTGGGCACGCGGGCTGCTTTCCCGCCACGGCCTCGACTGCGCCGACGGGGAGATCACGCTCTACACCCTCCCGCGTGCGCTCGGGCACGTGTTCAACCCGGTGAGTTTCTGGACTTGCCACGACCGGGCAGGGCGGCTTCGCGCGGTCATCTGCGAGGTGAGCAACACGTTCGGCGAACGCCACAACTACCTCGCGGCACGACCCGATGCGGGGCCGATCGCCAGCGGCGAGGACCTGCGCGCGCGCAAGGTCTTCCACGTCTCGCCCTTCTTTCCGGTCGACGGCGAATACCGTTTCCGCTTCCACGAGACGTCCGAACGCTGCCTGTTCCGCGTCGACTACCTGCGGGGCGGCGCGCTCGCGCTGGCGACCGCGCTCTCCGCCCAGGCACGCCCGGCCTCGCGAATGTCGATGCTGCGGGCGTTCGTTCGGCTGCCCTGGATGGCGGCGGCCGTGCTGGGGCGCATACACCTGCATGCGCTGCGGCTGTGGTGGAAGGGGGTTCCGTTCCACCGCAAGCCGGAGCCGCCGGCCGAAGGCACGACACGCTGAGCGCCGGGGCGCCGGCATCGAAAGACGAGGAGATCGGAAGATGAGCGAGGTCACCGCGGGACGCATCACACGGGAGCCGCCGGCGCGCTCGGGCGCGGCGATGCCCGCAGCGGGGCGGGCACTGCTGCGTCTGCTCGAGCAGGTACACCACGGGCGCCTCGAAGTCGTCACGCCTGCGGGCGATCGGCTGCTGTTCGGCAACGCGCCCGGACCGGAGGCACGGCTCACGCTGCGCGACTGGTCGGCTGCCGCGGCGATCCTGCGCACCGGTGACATCGGGCTGGGCGAGTCCTACATCGACGGCCTGTGCGACATCGACCGGCCCGCCGACCTTCTGGGCATCGCAATCCTGAACGCCCCGCTGATCGAGCGCGCGTTCTACGGGCAGTGGATGCCAGTGCTCTGGCAGCGGGTGCGGCACCTGCTGAGAGCCAACACCCGCGCGGGCAGTCGCCGCAACATCCTCGCGCACTACGACCTCGGCAATGACTTCTACCGCCTGTGGCTCGATCCGACGATGACCTACTCGTCGGCCTGGTTCGGCGGTGACCTTTCGCAGTCGCTGGAGGCCGCGCAGCAGGCGAAGTACGCGCGCATCCTCGACAGCCTCCAGGTCGCTCCCGGGCAGCGCGTGCTCGAGATCGGGTGCGGCTGGGGCGGCTTCGCCGAAGCCGCTGCCCGGCGCGGGGTGCGTGTCCACGGCATCACGATCTCGCGTGCGCAGCTCGGGTTCGCGCAGGCGCGGATCGAGCGAGCGGGACTGGCGGATCGGGTGCAACTGTCGTTCATCGACTACCGCGACGTGACGGGCGCCTACGACCACGTGGTGTCGATCGAGATGTTCGAGGCGGTGGGCGAACGCTACTGGCCGGCGTACTTCGGCACGATCCACGATCGACTGGCACCGGGCGGGCGGGCGCTCATCCAGGCGATCACGATCGACCGCGAGGCCTGGCCGCGCTATCGGCGCGGAACGGACTTCATCCAGCGCCATGTCTTCCCGGGCGGCATGCTGGCCCCGGTCGACGTGTTCCTCGATCGTGCGCGCGAGGCCGGGCTCGCCTCTGCCGGGCACTGCGCATTCGGACTCGACTACGCCGAGACGCTGCGGCGCTGGCAGGTCGCCTTCGCCGACGCGGAGGCGCAGGTGCGGGCGCTGGGCTTCGACGAGCGTTTCCTCAGGCTGTGGCGCTTCTATCTCGCCTACTGCGAGGCGGGCTTCGCGCACGGTCGCACGGACGTCGTGCACTTCGAACTGGAGAGGCCCCGGTGAGCCTGCGCGGTACACCACCCCATCCCGCGCGCAGGCGGGCGCTGGCGGCACCGCTGGCCTGGGCCACGTTGCCGGCCGCCTGGGCGGCTGCACCGGCGCAGCAGTCGCTGCCCCCGGCCGTGGTGGCGGCCACCGGCGAGTTGCGCCGCCTGGGCAGCGGCACCATGCGCTGGTTCGGGCTGCATGTCTACGATGCCGCGCTGTGGGTGCGCGGCACGCGATGGGTTGCCGAAGAACCGTTCGCGCTCGACATCGTCTACGCGCGCGACATCGCCGGTCGCGCACTGGCCGAGAGCAGCCTGACCGAGATTCGCCGCGTCGGCCAGGAGGATCCGGCACGTTCGGCGCGCTGGCTGGAGACCCTGCAGAAACTGTTCCCCGACGTCAGTCGGGGCGACCGGCTGATCGGTGCCCAGCCGCGCCCGGGCGTGGCGAGCTTCTGGCTTGGCGACCGGCCCCTGGGCAGCGTCGAGGACCCCGGATTGACGCGCGCATTCTTCGCGATCTGGCTCGACCCGAAGACCCGCGAGCCACAACTGCGCCAGCGACTGCTGGGCCCGGCCTGAGCCCGCGCCGTGCAGTCCGGGATCGCCGCGCGCCCGATCGCGCCTCGCGAACTCGCGGCCTACAGCCTGTTCGCGCTGCCGCTGCTGATGACGGCGCTGCCGATCAACCTGCTGCTGCCGGAGCACTACCACGCGACGACCGGCCTGTCGCTCACCGTGATCGGCCTCGCGCTGCTGGCCTGTCGCCTCGTCGATGCGGTCGCCGACCCGCTGTTCGGCGCATGGATCGACCGGCAGAAGCCGCGCGGCTCGTACATGGTTCCGATCGTGCTCGCGCTGCCACTGCTCGCGATCGGGCTGCCGCTGCTGCTGATCGTGCCGTCGCGCCTCGGCGACGTGCTCACCACCGCGTGGCTGCTGGTCACCCTGGTTACCACCTATCTCGGCTACTCGCTGGCCATCGTCGCCTATCAGGCATGGGGATCCGAACTCGCGCACGATGACGCAGGCCGTGCTCGGGTGACCGGCGCCCGCGAGGCGGTCGGTCTCGTGGGAGTGCTGGTCGGCGCGGTGCTGCCGTCGCTGCTGGGCATGGCGGCGCTGGCGGTCCTGTTCGTGCCGCTGCTCGGGTGTGCGGCCTGGGTTCTCTCACGCGGCACCCCGCGGCCGCCGCCGGCCGCCGCGGCGGCGACGACCGGCAGCCCCTACGCGGAGTTTCTGGTGCCGCTGGGCACCGCACGCCTGCGCTGGTTGCTGGCGGTATTCGCGCTGAACGCGATCGCACCCTCGATCACCGCCACCGTCTTTCCCTTCTTCGTGGCCGACCGGCTCGGCCTCGCGACCTGGGCCCCGGCCTTCCTGGTCCTGTATTTCATGGCAGGGGCCTGCAGCATGCCGCTATGGGTACGCCTCGCCCGGCGCCACAGCCTGCACGGCGTCTGGCTCTGCGGCATGGTCGCGGCGGTCGTGGCCTTCGTCTGGGCCTGGGGCCTGGGGCCCGGAGCCCTCTGGCCTTTCGCAGCCATCTGCGTCCTGTCGGGGCTCGCGTTTGGGGCGGATCTCGCCCTGCCGCCCGCGTTGCTCGCGCGCGTGATCGATGCCAACGGCCACGCGGGTTGCCGCGAGGGCGCGTACTTCGGGCTCTGGAACTTCGTCAACAAGCTCACGCTGGCCGTCGCCGGCGGGATCGCCCTGCCGCTGCTCGAGGCGATCGGCTACGTGCGTGGGTCACAGGCCGACGAGGCCCTCGCCGCGCTGGCCTTCACCTATGCTCTGCTTCCCTGCGCGCTCAAGCTCGTCGCGGCTGCCCTGCTCTACGTGGCCTGGCGACGCGAGCGGTTCTGAGCGCACGCGTCTGCGGAGGCCACCCCATGGCAACCCCCTACCGTCCGACCCACCCCTGGTCGGCCTTCCTGCACCTGCTCGCGCGCCTGCGGATGACCCTGGTGGCGGTCGCGGTCGGACTACTCCCGCTCGCGGGCTGCTCCTCCATCGAGCCCCAGGTCTATTCGGCCGAGAAACCCGTCCTCGACCTGCAGCGCTACTTCAACGGCACCCTGGTCGGCCACGGGATGTTCCAGAGCCGCTCGGGCAAGGTGGAGCGCCGATTCGTCGTCACCATCGATGCGAAGTGGGAAGGCAACGTCGGCACGCTCGACGAGCGCTTCGAGTGGTCGGACGGCGAGCGCCAGCGCCGAGTCTGGACGATCCGCAAGGTGGACGCGAACACCTACACCGGCACCGCCGATGACGTGGTCGGCGAGGCCCGCGGACAGGCGCATGGCAACGCGCTCAACTGGCAATACACGCTGGCCCTGCCGGTGTCGGGCCGCACCTGGCACGTGCAGTTCGACGACTGGATGTATCTGATCGACGAGCGCGTGATGCTCAACACCGCCGTGATGAGCAAGTGGGGCGTACGCCTGGGACAGGTCACGCTGAGTTTCGAGCGTCGCTGACCGTGCGCGCGCTGCCCGCCTCGGTACTGTGGCCGGCCTGTGCCGGGGTACTGCCCTTCGCGGCGCTGACCCTCGGGCTGTGGGTGCTGCCGCCCGGTTGGCGTCCGGCCGCAGGCGAGGCGCTGCTGGGCTACGGCGCGGTGATCCTGAGTTTCGTCGGGGCCCTGCACTGGGGGCATGCGCTGCTTCGTCGCGACGAGGCGCTGCGGGCCGGCCAGGCGGCGCCGGTCGCCGCCGATCGCGCCTTCCTCTTCTCCGTGTGCCCGGCGCTGGCGGGCTGGACGGCGTTGCAGCTGCCGTTCGTCCCTGCCCTCGGCCTCCTCGGCGCGGGATTCATCGGGCAGCTGATGGTCGATGTCCATCTTGCCCGGGCGCTCTCGCTACCCGAGGCGTTCCTGCCCTTCCGGCTGCGGGTGACCGCGGCCGTGCTCCTGTGCCTGCTGGCGGCCTCGGCCGCCTCGGCGCTGGCCACCTGAGGTCGTGATGCTCAATCCGCGCATCGGCGAATGGAAGGGACGCCGCGTCTGGATCATCGGCGCGAGCAGCGGGATCGGCCGCTCGCTCGCCGAGGCCCTGGTGGCTCGCGGCGCGCGCGTGGCGGTATCGGCGCGCAACGCGGAGGCGCTGCACGAACTGGCGGCCCAGCGTCCCTCGCACGTGCTCGCGTTGCCGCTCGACGCCTGCAGCGGCGAGCAGTTGCGCGAGGGGTTGCGCGAGCTGGTCGAGGCGTGGGGCGGCGTCGACCTCGCCGTGCTGATGCAGGGCACCCATGAACCGATGCGCGCGTGGGACATCGACGCCGCCATCGCGCGCCGACTGCTGCAGGTCAACGTCGAATCCGTGTTCGAATCGCTTGCGGTGCTGGTGCCGCAACTGATGGCGCAGGGCAGTGGCGGCATCGCGTTGTGTTCATCGGTCGCGGGCTATCGCGGCCTTCCGACCAGCCTCGTCTACGGGCCTACCAAGGCTGCCCTCATCAACCTGGCCGAGACGCTCTGGCTCGACCTGTCCTCGCGCGGCCTGGGCGTCTGGCTGATCAATCCCGGGTTCGTACGGACCCCGCTCACCGATCGCAACGAGTTCCGCATGCCCGCCCTGATCAGTGCCGAGGAGGCCGCGCGCCACATCCTCGACGGGTTCGCCTCCGGACGATTCGAGATCCACTTCCCCAAGCGCTTCACGCGCTGGCTGCGAGTGCTGCGCCTGTTGCCCTACGGGCTGTACTTTCGCCTCGTTCGACGGGCGACCGGCCTGTGACCCCGGCGGCCACCGAAGCGACGCGCGAGGCGCTCGAGGCGCTGGAGGCGGCGTTCATCGACCTGCGGCCCGAGAATGTCGGCCGCCTGCGCGAGCACTATGCGCCCGATGCGGCTTTCCGCGATCCGTTCAACGACGTGAGGGGCGTGCAGGCCATCGTGGGTATCTTCGAGCACATGTTCGAGCAGCTCGAATCGCCGCGCTTCGTGGTGCTCGATCGGGTCGTCGAAGGGGAGGTGGCCTGGCTCACCTGGAACCTGGAATACCGCATGCGGGGCGGCGCGCGGGAGCGGCGCATCCATGGCGCCTCGCGCCTTCGCTTCGTGGGTGGCAGGGTGGTCGACCACCGCGACTACTGGGACGCCGCCGAGGAACTCTACGAGACGCTGCCGCTGTTGGGCACGCTGCTGCGCGCGCTCCGCTCGCGCTTGCGCTCGCCGCAGGGCTGAGTCGGCATCCCTGCAGGGCCGCCGCGCGATCCGCTCGCAGCGGGGGCGATCAGCGGGCGGGCTCGGAGGCGTCGGGCTGCGCGGGCGCCGGAGTGCCGGTGACCGGGGGTTTGGCGACCACCTCGAAGACGCGAACGACGCGGCGCACGCCGCTGGTGGTGCGCGCCACCTCGGTGGCCTGGTCGGCCTCGACGGCGCTGACGATCCCCATCAGGAACACCACGCCCGCCTCGGTCACCACCTTGATGTGGTTGGCCTGAACGCGCGGGGGCTTGCCGCGGCTCTGGGTATCGATGAGACGCGCCTTCACGCGCGTGGTGACCAGCGCGTCGCTGCTGCGCGAGCCGAAGCTGCTCGGCGCGGCCACCTGCAATTCGTTCTGCACGTGCCGGACATTGGCGAAGGCCGCTGCCGCCTTGCCCGCGGCCGCACGGACCTCCTCGGTGGGCACCTCGCCGGAGAGGAGTACGACCCGGTTGAACGAGGTCACGTTGATGTTGGCGCCCTTGCCGAAATCCTCGGTGAGCCGCGAGCCCAGCCGCGTCTCGATGCTCTGGTCATCGACGACGGTGCCGGTGGTGCGTCGGTCGTCGGCGATCAGCACGCCGGTGGTGGCCACGCCGCCGACGATGAGCGGGGCGCAGCCGGCGCCCGCCAGTACGGCGATCGCGAGGCAGGCGGCGTGTGCGAGGTGACGTCGGGTCATCGGAAGGCCTCCGGGTGGAGTTGCTGATCGATGGTGTCGCACAGGCAGTGCAGCGCGAGGATGTGGACTTCCTGCACCGGTGCGGTTGCCGGATGCGGAACGCGGATCTCGACGTCCGCGTCGGTCAGTTCGCGCGCGATCGCCCCGCCATCGCGACCGGTCAGCGCGACCACCCGCAACCCGGACGAATGCGCCACGCGTATCGCTTCGAGCACGTTGGGCGAATTGCCCGAGGTGGAGATGGCGAGCAGCACGTCGCCCTCGCGCCCCAGCGCGCGCACCTGCTTGGAGAAGATCTCGCGGTAGTCGTAATCGTTGGCGATCGAGGTCAGCGTGGAACTGTCGGTGGTCAGGGCAATGGCGGCCAGCGGCGGGCGCTCGACCTCGAAGCGGTTGAGCAGTTCCGCGGCGAAATGCTGTGCGTCGGCTGCCGAACCCCCGTTGCCGCAGGCGAGGATCCTGCCCCCGGTCCGCAGCGCCGCGACCATCGCGTGGCCCGCGGCAAGTATGCAGGGAGCGAGCAGCGGGGCGCATTCGCGCTTCAGGCGCGCGCTGTCCTCGAACCGGGCGAGGATGCGATCGAGTGGCTTCATGCCCGCATTCTACGATGGCCGCACGGGTCGCAGGCAACGCAGTCGTTGCCCCGTCGAACGGGCATCCGGGCATCCGCCCCTCGGGACGGTCGAGGGACCGCCTTGCCGCTCAGCCTGTTTCGTCCGACGGCGCATCGAAGGCGTTGCGCATCCATTCGAGCGCACCGGCCTGGAAAAGCACCAGGTCGAACCGGCATGGCGGGGGTGGTCCTCCCCTGTGCTGCAGGTAGTGCTGCGCGCAGCGCAGCAACCGGGCCTGCTTGGCGGGCGTGATGCTGGCGCGGGCACCGCCGCAGGCGTCGCGCGTGCGCGCACGCACCTCGATGAACACGAGTACCGGGCCGTCGTGCGCGACCAGGTCGAGTTCGCCGGCGCGGCACCGCCAGTTGCGATCGACGATCGCAAGGCCCGCCTGCACGAGCAGGTCGGCGGCGCGCTGCTCGGCTGCCGAGCCGAGGCGCTGGCGCGAGGTGCGGGGCACGCGGGCTCAGCGGGGAGGGTCGGTCGGCTCGAGTCGCCCCTGGCGGAGCGTGGCGGGCAGCGCGTCGCGACGCACCCGGCGATCGGGCCCAACCTCCAGCCGTCCGGTGACGCCGTCGATCGTCGCGCCGGCCAGCGTGCCTGTCGCCAGCGCGATTTCGGCCAGCCGCCACGCGTCGATGCCCAGCGCGTACAGGCGCTCGAGTTCCGGGGGCAGCGCCGGCTGGCTGCGCGGGTAGGACATCACGGCCGGGTGGTCGGCCGCCGCCAGCCACGGCGCATCGAGCAGGCGGGTGCCGTCGAGGTCGTGCACCAGCGCGGGCTCGATCGGGCCCGACCACAGGTGGGAGGTGGCGTAGGTCGGCAGCCGCTGCTCGATGAACGGGCGCACGAGCCTCGCGTGCGCGAGGTCGCAGGCGAGGAACAGCATGTCGGGCTGGGCAGTGGTCACGCTGCGGGCGATCCGCGCGAGCGACTGCGGGTCGGTGAGCGCCGCGGTCGTGCCGACCACCTGCCCGCCGCCTGCGCCGAAGGCCTCGGCGAACGCCTGCTGGAGGCGGCGGGAGAACGGCCCCGTCTGGGTGAGTATCGCGGCGCGCCGATGGCCCTCGCCCAGTGCGATCCGGGCGATCTGGCGGGCCTCGTCTTCGGCCGGCAAGCCGAACGCGAACAGGTTCTGAGGCAGCAGCGGGACTTCGGGAACGTTGAGTGCCAGCGTTGGAACCTTCACCGGCGGTTGCGTGGCCAGTGCGCCGGCCAGGGCGCTGGCCTGGTCACGGATGAGCGGACCGATCACGACCCGCGCACCGCTGGCGAGCGCCTTGCTGTAGCCCGACAGGGCATCGGCCGGTCGTTCGCCGGTGGCCACGAAAAGCAGCTGCGGGCGCAGGGCGGGCGAGGCCAGGTTCCAGGCAGCCGTGATCCCGGACTGGACGGCGGCCGCGGCCCGGCCGAATGTGGCGCCATCGAGCGGCAGCAGCGCGGCGACGATCGGGGCGCTCGCGCCCGACTGCGGCTCGGCTGCCCGGGCGGGTACGGCGCCGGCAGCGGCCAGCGCGAGCATCCGGCCGAGCACCTCGCGGCGGTGGTCGCGGGCTCGGGCGAGCGGGGCGAGGCTGGCAGTGGATTGCGCGTTGGCCCAAACTCGGCGCCACTGCGCGAGGGCGATGCGATGCGGCATGAAACATCCGGGGAGGGACCGAACGACCTGCAGGTCGAGCGGGGGACATTGTATGTGGTGGCCACGCCGATCGGGAACCTCGGGGACCTCTCCGTGCGGGCGCGATCCGTGCTCGATCAGGTCGACTGCATCGCCGCCGAGGACACGCGGGTGACCCGCCGCCTGTTCGCCGGCGGTGCCCCGCGCGCACGCCTGACGGCGCTCCATGCGCACAACGAGCATGCCCGGTTGCAGCGCATCGTGGGGGAGTTGCGCGAGGGGGCGAGCGTCGCGCTCGTGAGCGACGCGGGGACGCCGGGGATCAGCGATCCCGGCTCCCGCCTCGTCGATGCGGCCCACGAGGCCGGCCTGCCCGTGCGCGTCCTGCCCGGCCCGAGCTCGGTGATGGCCGCGCTGTCGATCTGCGGACTGGACATCGCGCGCTTCACCTTCTGCGGCTTCCTGCCCGCGACGCGGGCGGCGCGTCGCCGGGCGCTGTCGGCGCTGGGTGCGGCGCCCGGCGCACTGGTGTTCCTCGAGGCACCGCACCGCGTGCTCGAATCGGTCCCTGACATGGCCGAGGTGCTCGGCGGCGAGCGGCGCGTGGCCATCGCGCGCGAACTCACCAAGCGGTTCGAATCCGTGCATCGATGCCGGCTCGACGCCGCGGCCGACTGGCTGGCGGGTGACCCCGATCGCGTGCGCGGCGAGTTCGTGCTGGTCGTCGAGGCGGACAGCACGCCGCCCACCGGCGACGAGGCGCTCGCGCGGCGACTCGCCGAAGCCCTTGCGGGCGAACTGCCGCCCGCGCGTGCCGCCGGCGTGATCGCCCGCACGTCCGGAGTCGACCGCGAGCAGGCCTGGCGCCTCGCGCTCGCTGCGCGAAGCGGCTAAGCTCGAAGCCGCGCGGATCGTCGTGCCCGCCCCCGTGGCGCGCGAGGATCCGCGGCCGATGTGCCGATTGTCCCGGCATTGTCCCGTCACCCCGAGTCCCACGATCGCCCGATGGCCACGAGCCCCGCCTCCTCACGCCCCGTTCCCGATCGCATCACGCTGACGCAGCCCGACGACTGGCACCTGCACCTGCGCGACGGCGCGCACCTGGCTGCGGTCCTGCCCGAGACGGCGCGTCGGTTCGCGCGCGCGATCGTGATGCCGAACCTCAGGCCCCCGGTCACCACGACCGACATGGCGAGTGACTACCGGGAGCGCATCCTGGCGGCACGCCCGGCGGGCAGCCGGTTCGAGCCGCTGATGACGCTCTACCTGACCGACCGCACGACGCCGCAGGAGATCGAGCGGGCGGCCGCGTCGGGGTTCGTGAAGGCCGTGAAGTACTACCCGGCGGGAGCGACCACGAATTCCGATTCCGGCGTCACCGCAGTCGAACGCGCGATGCCCGCCCTGGAGGCGATGCAGCGTTGCGGCGTGCCGCTGCTGGTGCATGGCGAGGTCACCGATGCCGCGGTCGACGTGTTCGACCGCGAGCGCGTGTTCGTCGAACGCGTGCTCGCGCCACTGGTGGCGCGCCTGCCGGGCCTGCGCGTGGTCTGCGAGCACATCACCACCTCGGATGCCGCGCACTTCGTGCTCGAGTCGGGCCCGGGCATCGCGGCCACCCTCACGCCCCAGCACCTGCTCTACAACCGCAATGCGATCTTCGCCGGCGGGCTTCGTCCGCACTACTACTGCCTGCCGGTGCTCAAGCGCGAGGAGCACCGCAAGGTACTGGTGGAATGCGCGACCTCCGGCAATCCGAAGTTCTTCCTCGGGACCGACTCCGCGCCCCATGCCCGCCACACGAAGGAGGCCGACTGCGGCTGTGCCGGCTGCTACAACGCGCTGGGTGCCCTCGAGTTCTATGCCGAAGTGTTCGAGGCCGAGGGCGCGCTCGATCGACTGGAGGCCTTCGCGAGCCATCACGGCGCCGACTTCTACGGCCTGCCGCGCAACAGCGGCACGGTGACGCTCGTGCGCGAGCGGTGGACGCTGCCCGCCGAACTCCCGTATGGCGACGACACGCTGGTGCCGCTGCGCGCCGGCGGCGAACTCGGCTGGCGCCTGCTCTGACCGACCCGCGGTCGCGCGGTGCTAGACTCCGCGCGCGTGAAGCCAGCCAGACAGTCGCTGCGCCAGCGATGGCGTGGAGGAAAGTCCGGGCTCCACAGAGCGGGATGCCGGCTAACGGCCGGGCGCAGCAAGCGATGGTTTGCGCCATCGCCCAAGGCGACGGAAAGTGCCACAGAAAACATACCGCCGATGGCCGAAAGGCACAGGCAAGGGTGAAAAGGTGCGGTAAGAGCGCACCGCGTTCGCGGTAACGCGAATGGCAGGGAAAACCCCATCCGGAGCAAGACCAAATAGGGGGGCATGGATGCTGCTCGCATTGCCCCCGGGTAGGTCGCACGAGCCGTCGGGTAACCGCCGGCCCAGAGGAATGACTGTCCGCGACAGAACCCGGCTTATCGGCTGACTTCACGCACCCGTCGGCTGCGAAGGCGATGACGCTCGTCGCCCTCCGCCCGGTTGGCGTGGCCCCGGCTCGCGCGCGGCGAGTGCGAGGGGCGCGATGCAGGTCCGGTGTCGTCCGCCCCGCGCCCGGCGGCGGGGTGGTTCCCGGCGGGTCCGCCGAGCGATCCGGGCTGCCCCCGCGGGTGGCGAGCCCCCGTGGGGCTGGCGAGTCGGGTCGTGCCCGCCGACGCTCGGCGCATGCCCGCACAGGGGCCGTGAAGATCCGCCGCCGTGCGGGCGCGGGGAGCTATCGCCCGAACGTGCCGCTGGCCAACCGCGCCGCACCCGGGCCGAACGGATCGACCGCGGGCTCCCCCGGCCGTGGAGGGGGCTCCGGATCAGGGCCGCCTGTTGCCAATGTCGCCGGGCGAGCCGGGGCAGAGTTAACAACTTACCTTCACTTCAAGCGATAGGCCTCTATTTTCAATCGAAATATTGTCTTCGATCGGGCCGCAGGTTTGCGCTTTAAGTCCTTGTTCCCATGAGAAAAATCGGCTCGCATCGCGTTGACCGTGGGCTTTTTTGGCGCTACTGTGTCGAAATGTGGTGAGAAGTGGCGATTTTTGGGTTCCCGGAAAGATTCCAGGAGCGGGCAATCCCCCTCCGGATCGGTTCGGCATCCGTCATCGCCGTCTCGAATCTCGACTGATGGGGCCGATCGGCTCGACGGGGAATCCGGGTGTTCCGAGGTGTCGCGCAGCTCAGCATGGACGGCAAGGGCCGGCTGGCGATTCCGACTCGCTACCGCGAGGCGCTGCTCGCGCGCGGGGATGGTCGGCTCGTGCTCACGGCCGACCCCAGCCGTTGCCTGCTGCTCTACCCCCTGATCGACTGGGAACCCATCTACCGGCGCCTGATGTCGCTGCCGAGCTTCGATGAGCGCGTGCGCGGTCTGCAGCGCCTCATCGGTGGCTACGCCGACGACGTCGAGATGGACGGGCAGGGTCGCATCCTGGTGAGCCCGGCGTTACGCGAGTTCGCGAGCCTCTCGCGCAGCGTCACGCTGGTCGGCCAGGGCGGCAAGTTCGAGCTGTGGGACAGCGCGCGATGGGCCGAGCAGAGCGAGCGCGCGATCGGCTTTCCGGAGGGCGGCATGCCACCGGGACTGGAGGACTTTTCGCTGTGAGCGCGGGCTCACGGCACATCCCGGTCCTGCTCGAAGAGGTCATCGAAGCGCTGGCGATCAGGCGGGATGGGATCTACGTGGACGGGACGTTCGGTCGGGGCGGGCATGCGCGCGCCGTGCTCGAACGGCTGGGGCCCGAGGGGCGTCTGGTCGTCTTCGACCGCGACCCGGAGGCGGTGGCGGCGGCACGCGGCATCGGGGATTCGAGGATACGGGTCGAGCATGGGAGCTACGACGAGATCGGCGAGCGGTTGCGCGCGCACGGCATGGCCGGCGTCGACGGAATCCTGCTCGACCTTGGCGTGTCCTCGCCGCAGCTCGACACGCCGGAGCGGGGGTTCAGCTTCCGCCACGACGGTCCCCTCGACATGCGCATGGACCCGACCCGGGGCGAGAGCGCCGCGCAGTGGATCGCGCGCGCGGACGAGCGCGAACTGCGCGAGGTGATCAGGGACTATGGCGAAGAACGGCATGCTTCATCGATTGCAAGAGCGATTGCTGCGGCAAGAGCGCAGCAGCCGATCCTGCGCACCCGCCAGCTTGCCGCCATCGTGGCGTCTGCGGTCCGCACGCGCGAGCCTCACCAGGACCCGGCGACACGCACCTTTCAGGCTGTACGGCTTCACGTCAATCAAGAGCTTGCGCGGCTCGAGGTAGCGCTGCCCCGATGCATAGCCAGCCTCAACCCCGACGGACGCCTGGTGGTGATCAGCTTCCACTCGCTGGAGGACCGGATCGTCAAGCAGGCGCTGCGCAAGGCCGCGCAGCCGGACGCGCCGCCCGCGCGGGTGCCGCTGCGTGCCAGCGAGCTGCCGGCGCCGCTGCTGGCGCGGCCCGCGCGACCGATCCGTCCCGGGGCCGCCGAGGTGGCCGCCAATCCCCGATCGCGCAGCGCGGTGCTGCGCTGGGCGCGACGCCTGGCGCCCGGCGAGTCGGGTCGGGGGAGCTGAGATGGCGCGCCTGAACCTGCTGCTGCTCGCCCTGGTGCTCGCCTCCGCGCTCGGCACCGTCTACGCGCAGCATGCCTCGCGGCGGCTGTTCGCGGAGCTCGAGCGCGAGCAGGCCGCGCAGCAGCGGCTGGAGATCGAATTCCGCCAACTGCAGCTCGAGCAGAGCACCTGGGCGATGCACTCGCGCATCGAGAAGGTCGCGTTGACCGAACTGCGCATGCAGACCCCGCCGCCCTCGCGAGTGCAGGTGGTCGCGCGCGAGCCCGTCCGCGAGGCCGCGAAGTGAGGGCGGCCAGCTCCGTGCCCAGCGCCCACGTGCGCCTGCCGCGCGCCCGCGCCTGGCTGGTGCTGGGGCTCCTGCTCGCCGGCTTCCTGGTGATGGTGGGGCGGGCGGTGTACCTGCAGGGATTCAACGACGACTTCCTGCAGGCACGGGGCGAGGCGAGGTTCACCCGCGTGATCGACATCCCGGCCAACCGCGGCATCGTCACCGACCGCGAAGGCGAGCCGCTGGCGATCTCCACGCCGGTCGAGGGCGTTGCGGTCATCCCGGGCGACGTGCGCAAGCTGGACGATGCACAGATCGCCGCGCTCGCGCGGGTGCTGGGCATGAACGCCTCGGCGATCCGCACCCGCATCGACGAGGCCCGCGGCGACTTCGTGTACCTCAGGCGCCAGGTTCCGCCCGACCAGGCCGCGCGCGTGCTGGCGTTGCGCCTGCCCGGGGTGCTGCTGCGGCGCGAGTACCGCCGCTACTACCCGGCCGGCGAGGTCACCGCACACCTGGTCGGTTTCACCGACGTGGACGACCGCGGGCAGGAAGGCGTCGAGCTCGCCTACCAGGACTGGCTGGCGGGCAAGCCCGGAAGCCGGCGCGTGATCCGAGACCGTCGCGGCCAGATCGTCGAGGACATCGAGAGCCTGCGCGTGCCGCAGCAGGGGCGGGATCTCGCGCTGTCGATCGACCGCAAGGTGCAGTACCTCGCGTTCCGCGAACTGAAGTCCGCGGTCACCACGCATCGGGCCCGCGGGGGCAGCGCGGTGGTTCTCGACGTCCATACCGGCGAGGTGCTCGCGCTGGTCAACCTGCCCACGTACAACCCGAACAATCGCGAGAAGGTGACCGGGCAGCAGACGCGCAACCGCGCCATCATCGACCTGTACGAACCGGGCTCGACGATGAAGGCCTTCACCATCGCCGCAGGCATCGAGGCCGGCGTGGTGCGTCCCGAGACGATGATCCAGACCGCGCCCGGTTCGATCACCATCGGACCGAACACGATCCGCGACACCTCGGCGCACGGGCTGATCAACGTGACGCAGGTGCTGCAGAAGTCCTCCAACGTCGGCTCGGTGAAGATCGCGATGATGCTGCCCGCCGATCGTTTCTGGCAGGCGCTCTCGGACGTCGGCTTCGGGGCACCCACGCGCATCGGCTTCCCCGGGGAGGCCCACGGCCGGCTGCGCTCGCCGCGCAACTGGCGTCCGATCGAGCAGGCGACGATGTCCTACGGGCACGGACTATCGGTCACCCTGCTGCAGATGGCGCGGGCCTACATCGCCTTTGCCACCGACGGGGAAATGCGGCCGCTCTCGATCGTGCGCAACGACGCGCCCGCGCCGGGCGTGCGGGTGATGTCGGCGGACACGGCCCAGACCGTGCGCCGGATGCTCGAACTGGCCACCCAGGCCGGAGGCACCGCGCCTCGCGCGCAGGTGGCCGGCTATCGCGTGGGTGGCAAGACCGGCACGGCGCACAAGGTCGAGAACGGCGTGTACGTGAATCGCTACGTTGCCTCGTTCATCGGCCTGGCACCGGTCTCGGCACCGCGCATCGTGGTGGCGGTGATGATCGACGAGCCGAGCGCCGGCCAGCACTACGGCGGCCAGGTCGCGGCGCCGGTGTTCTCGCAGATCGTCGCCGGCGCCCTGCGCATGCTGGGGGTGGCGCACGACGCTCCGTCGAACAACGTCGTGCTGCCTGCGCCGGGCAGCGAAGTGAAGGAGGAGGTATGAGCCCGCCTGCGGCGGCCTCGTCCGCGCCGCCGGGCAGTGCAGCGGCGGCCTCGTC
>CAIKXV010000134.1 GCA_903831455.1 uncultured Pseudomonadota bacterium
GAGGATCCCGCGCTCCTGCGGGGCGAGGGACGCTATCTCGCCGATCTCGTGCTGCCGGACATGCTGCACGCGGCCTTCCTGCGCAGCAGCCACGCGCACGCACGGATCGCCCGCCTCGACCTCGAGGCCGCGCGCAACCTGCCGGGCGTGGTCGCCGTCTACGACAGCGCGGGCCTGCTCCCGGCGCTGACCGGCCCGCGGATGCCGCTCGGCTTCCCGTCGAGCACGTTGCAGCGCGACATCACGCCCTGGGTGCTGTCCGATCGCGAGGTCGCTTTCGTCGGCGAGGCGATCGCGATGGTCGTCGCGCGCTCGCGCGCGATCGCCGAGGATGCGCTCGCGCTGATCGAGGTCGACTACGAGGCCCTGCCGGTCGTCCACGACCTGCGCCAGGCGATCGAGCCGGACGCGCCCCCGGTTCGCACCGAGGCCGAATCGAACGTGGCCGAACGCTTTCGCGTCGGCTTCGGCGATGTCGCCGCGGCCTTCGCCGACGCGCCCCACCGCTTCGCCGAGACCCTGCGGGTGCACCGCGGCGCCGCACACCCGATGGAGGGCCGGGGCGTGCTCGCCCGCTTCGACCCGATCGGGGGCGCGCTCACCCTCTGGACATCGACCCAGATGGCACACGAGACGCTGCACACCGTCGCCGCGATGCTCGGGCTCGACCAGCACGACGTGCGCGTGATCGCGCCCGACGTGGGCGGCGGCTTCGGCTGCAAGTACCTGACCTATCCCGAGGAGGTCGCCGTCCCGGCGGCTGCCCGCCTGCTCGGGCGCCCCGTGCGCTGGGTGGAGGACCGTGCCGAGCACTTCGTGGCCTCCATCCACGAGCGCGACCAGCTCTGGGAAGTCGAGATCGCGGTCGATGCGCAGGGCGTGCTCCGCGGCCTGCGCGGTCGCATGCTGCACGACCAGGGGGCCTACACCCCCCAGGGCATCAACCTCCCGTACAACGCGGCCACCTCGGTCACCGGCCCGTACAAGGTGCCGGCCTACGACCTCGAGGTGCTGGTCTGCCAGACCAACAAGACGCCGGTGGTACCGGTGCGCGGGGCCGGCTATCCGCAGGCGGCCTTCGTGATGGAGCGCCTGATGGACAGGGTCGCGCGCGAGCTTCGCATCGACCGCGCGGAACTGCGGCTTCGCAACTACGTCCCCCCCGGGCGCATGCCCTACGAGAAGGGCATGGTCAATCGCGCCGGGGTCCGCTCGGTGATCGACGGCGGCGACTATCCTCGCTGCCAGGCGATCGCCCTCGAGCGCATCGATTACCCGGGCTTTGCCGCTCGCGAGGCGGACGCACGCCGCCGCGGTCGCCGCCTGGGCCTCGGACTGGCCGCGGCCGTGAAGGCCACCTCGCGAGGCCCGTTCGAGTCGGCGCTGGTCCGGGTGTCGCCGCAGGGACGCATCTCGGTCTACACCGGTGCGCTGGCGATGGGACAGGGGCTGGCGACCGCGCTCGCGCAGATCGTCGCGGCCCCGCTGGGCGTCTCGCCCGAGGCGGTGCATGTCACCTGCGGGGATACCGGTCGCGTCTCGCTCGGCATGGGAGGGTTTGCCAGCCGCCAGACCGTCATGGCCGGCTCCTCCGCACACCTGGCCGCACTGGAAGTTCGTCGCAAAGCCCTGGCGGTCGGCGCCCAGTTGCTGGGCGTGGACGAGGACCTGCTCGAACTGCGCGATGGCCGGGTGCAGCGATCCGACGACCCGTCGAGCGGCATTGCACTTGCGGAGATCGCCCGGAAGATGAAGGGCGCGCCCGGCTATTCGCTGCCGCCGGGCATCACGCCCGGGCTCGAGGCGTCGGGTCTGTTCCAGACCAACGCCCAGGCCCACGCCAATGCCTGCCACGCCTGCGAGGTCGAGGTCGACGAGGCCAGCGGCGAAGTACGCCTGCTGCGCTACGTGGCGGTCCACGACAGCGGCGTGCTGGTCAACCCGATGATGGCCGAGGGCCAGGTCCACGGCGGCATCGTGCACGGCATCGGCAACGCCTTGTTCGAGCGCATGGCCTACGACGAACAGGCGCAGCCGCTGACCGGCACCTTCGCCGACTACCTGCTGCCCACCGCCACCGAGCTGCCGCCCCTTGAAGTGGTGTTCGTGGAGACGCCCTCGCCGACCAATCCGATCGGCGTCAAGGGCATCGGCGAGGCCGGCACGATCCCGGTCGCGCCTGCGATCGTCTCGGCGATCGAGCACGCGCTCTCGGATCTCGGCGTGCACATCGCGGAGGCACCGCTGTCGCCGGTGCGGATCGTCGAGCTGATCGACCAGGCCCGCGCGCGCCCGGCCCCCCGGACGACGGCCTGAACGGGCGTTGCCGCGCAGCCGTTCAGGGGGCGACGGGCGTGCCGGATGCGTCGGACGCATCGAAGGCGTCGGGAGCGTCGGACGAGCCGGACGAGTCGGGCGCACGGGCCCCACGGCGGAGGCGGCGACTGCACCGCGACACCTCGCCGCCCGACGAACGGCTTGCCATGCCCGCAGGCTTGACCGGCCCCCGGGTCGTTCCTAGACTCCGGTGTCGAAGCGTGATCACGGACGCCCGCGCCAGACGGGCCCCGGCCTGGAGGAGAACCCGATGCACCCGTCATGTCGTTCGGCGCCCCGCGCCGCTCGCGGCCGCCTGCTGGCCGCCCTCGCCGGCTCGCTTGCGCTGGCCGGACTTCCCGCGGTCGCCAGCGCGCAGGACTTCCCCACCCGGCAGATCAGGCTCATCGAGGGTTTCGGCGCGGGTGGGGTGGTCGACCTGGTCGCGCGCCTGCTGATGCCCAAACTGTCCGCCGCGCTGGGCCAACCGATCATCCTCGAGAACCGGGTCGGTGCCGCCGGGGTGATCGCCAGCAGCACGGTCGCCAAGGCACCGCCGGACGGCCATACATGGCTGATCACCACCGGCTCGCACACCTCGAACACCGCGTTCAACCCGGCCGGCGTCCCCTACGACCCGATCCGTGACTTCACGGCCGTCACCCAGATCGCCCGCACCTACGGCATGGTGCACCTGGTGCATCCGTCGATCCCGGCGCGCACGGTGCAGGAATTCGTCGCCCTCGCGCGCAAGCATCCGGGCAAGCTCACCTACGGGGCGGCGGGTGTCGGCAACATCCTGCACATCGGCGCCGAGATGCTGAAATCGGTCACCCAGACCGACATCCGCTACGTGCAGTACAAGGGCGCGGCTCAGGCCACCAACGACCTGATGGGCGGACACATCGACACCCTGTTCCTGACCACGCCGGTGGCCATGCCCCTGATCAAGGGAGGCAAGGCGCGACCTCTGGCCATCACCGGGCCGATCCGCTGGAAGGGCCTGCCCGACCTGCCCACGATGCGCGAGTCGGGATTTCCCGACTTCGACCTGATCGGCTGGTTCGGGCTCTGGTTGCCCGCGAACGTGAGGCCCGAGATCGTCGCCCGGCTGCACGCGGAGGTCGAACGCGCGGTCGCCGACCCGGACATCCGTGCCCGGTTCGACGAACTCGGCCTGATGCCCGGCAACATGCGTACCGACGAGTTCAACCGCTACGTCGCGAACGACCTTGCGCAGATGCGCGAACTCGCACGCCGCATCATGAAGGACGGCGCCAGCCCGAACTGACCGGCGGCGGCGCCTTCCCTGGAACCCGCCTGCCCCACCAGCCACCGGCGTGGCGGGTCGTTGCCCTCACGCCGTCGTCCATCCAGCCCACGGGAACGATGACCATGACCACGTCCAGCACATCCGAGGATCCCTATCGCAGCGCGCGCCGCAGCGAGATACGCGACGGCATGCAGATCGACTGGGACGTACCGATCCCGATGGAGGACGGCGTCGTGCTGCGCGCCGACGTCTTCCGCCCGCTGGGCGACGGGCGCCACCCGGTGATCCTGTCGAGCGGGCCGTACGCCAAGGGCCTCGAGTTCAAGGAGGGCTATCCGGGCAACTGGGCGCGCCTCGTGAAGGCAGCCCCCGAGGTGCTCGAGGGCTCTTCGAACAAGTACCAGAACTGGGAACTGGTCGACCCCGAGAAGTGGGTGCCGGACGGCTACGCCTGCGTGCGGGTGGACTCGCGCGGCGCGGGTCGCTCGCCCGGCGTGATCGATTGCTGGTCGCCGCGCGAGACGCTCGACCTGAAACTGTGCATCGAGTGGGCGGGCACGCAGGCCTGGAGCAACGGCAAGGTCGGCCTGAACGGAATCTCGTACTACGCGATGAACCAGTGGCAGGTCGGTGCGCTCAAGCCCCGGCACCTCGCGGCCATGTGCCTGTGGGAGGGCTCCTCCGACTACTACCGCGAACTCGCACGCCACGGTGGAATCCTCTGTGGCTTCCTGGACGGCTGGTATCGCCGCCAGGTGAAGTCGGTGCAGCACGGGCTCGGCTCCCGCGGGCCGAAGAGCGCCGTCACCGGCGAGCCGGTGGCCGGCCCCCTCGAACTCGGCGAGGCGGAACTGGAGGCCAACCGGGTCGATCTGGGCGGAGAGGCACTCGCGCGACCGCTCATCGACGACTACTACCGTGCCCGCATGCCGCGATTCGAGGACATCGAGGCGCCGCTGCTCTCGTGCGCGAACTGGGGCGGCATGGGGCTGCACCCGCGCGGCAACTTCGAGGGCTACCTGCGCGCGGGATCGCGCGAGAAATGGCTCGAAGTGCACGGCGACACCCACTTCACGCACTTCTACAGCCGCTACGGCATCGACGTCCAGAAGCGCTTCTTCGGCCATTTCCTCAAGGGCGAGGACACCGGCTGGACCCGCCAGCCGCGCGTGTCGATCAACGTGCGACATCCCGGCGAGCGCTTCGAGTTGCGTGCCGAACGCGATTGGCCGTTGCCCGAAACACGCTTCACCCCGTTCTACCTCGACCCCGCGAATCGCGCCCTCACCACGACGCGTCCCTCGGGAAGCGCCACCATCGACTATGAAGCGATGGGCGAAGGCGTGACCTTCAGTACCCCGCCGCTCGCCGCGCCGCTGGAGATCACCGGCCCGGTGGCTGCCAGGCTCTGGCTGTCCTCGCGCACGCGCGACGCCGACGTGTTCTTCGTCGTGCGCGTGTACGACCCTCAGGGCAAGGAGGTGACGTTCATCGGCGCCAACGACCCGCGCGTGCCGGTCGCGATCGGCTGGCTGCGCGCCTCGCAGCGCAAGCTGGACCCGGGCGAGAGCCGTCCCTGGCGTCCGTGGCATCCGCACGACGAATCCTGGCCGCTGCAACCCGGCGTGCCCGTGGAACTGGACGTCGAGGTCTGGCCGACATCGATCGTCGTGCCGGTGGGCTATCGCCTCGCCGTCACCGTGCTGGGCCGCGACTACGAGTTCGACGGTACGGATGCGGCCCTGCCCAACGCGCCCTATCCGATGAAGGGCGTGGGTCCGTTCCTGCACGAGGATCCCCGCGACCGGCCGCCGGAGGTGTTCGGGGGGGTCAACACGCTGCACTTCGACCGCGAGCGTGCTCCCTACGTGCTGCTGCCGGTGATTCCGCAGCGCTGAGCCCACGGCGGCCGGTCCGTCCGGCCGCCGCACCCGGCAGCACCGGTCGGTGGACGACCTCGCCGTCGCCTCGCGTGCGCGCCTCGCGGGGCGCGGGGCGCCAGGCCGCGGCGCCGCTCAGGCGAAGAACAGGCGCCAGCCGCTCTGCAGGGCCAGGCCGACCGCCATCGCCCAGAGGAAAACGCGCAGCATCCGCTTGTAGGTCTTCGCGTCGATGCGGTCCTGGATGCGCCAGCCCAGCGCCATCATGGCCACCGCCAGCAGGGTCAGCGGAACCGAGGCGATCAGCGCCGTCTGCGTGAGTTGCCCGTTGAGCGCGAGCGCACCGGTCTGCACCGTACGCGCCATCAGGAAGCAGGCATTCATGACCTGGCTCATCGCGATGACCGACAGCCCCAGCGCGGAGAAGTACACGAGGATGGGCGGCAACGCGACATTCACCGACCCGGAGAGGAATCCCCCGAGGAATCCCGCAACCGCGCCGCTGGCGCGCGGATGCTCGCGCACCGCGCGCCAGTCGAGCCGATTCAGGGCTTCCTGGCGCAGGTAGACGAAGAGTGCAAGCGCGAGGAACAGCTTGAGCCAGTCCGCCGGCGCATAGATGAGCAGCTTGGTTCCCAACAGCGCGCCCGGCAGCGTCCATGCGGCCACCGGCCAGTAGCGCCCGAGGCTCTCGCCCCAGTTGCCGCCCCGGAAGACCGTGACCACCCCGGTGATGATGTTGGGCATGACCGTCACCACGACCGCGGTGCGGATGTCCATCAGCATCGCCAGCACCGGCGTGGCGATCACCGGGAAACCGAAGCCGATCGCCCCCTGGAGCAGGCCGGCCACCGCGACCGCGGCGAAAACCGCAACCCATAAGGCCGCGGACAGTTCAGCTTCCATGCCTTCCCCTCCTGCTACGGACGGGCGGGCCGCCACATCCCCATGCGGGCGCGATACCGGTCGCCCGCCGTCGCGCCGATTGTCTCACCGCAGGACCCCGCCTGCGCTGCGTCCCGCTCGTTCACGGGGCCGCACGCCGCCTGCAGCCGACGGCCTGACCTCGGCGACACGCGGGCGCGGACCACGCCCCCGGGACGCACCCCCGGGGCGGTCGGAACACGAAACCGGTGCGATCAGTGGGTGCCGCCCACGGTGAGGCCGTCGATGCGCAGCGTCGGCTGCCCCACCCCGACCGGAACACTCTGCCCTTCCTTGCCGCAGGTACCCACGCCGCTGTCGAGTGCGAGGTCGTTGCCGATCATGCTGACCCGGGTGAGCGCATCGGGGCCGTTGCCGATCAGCGTCGCCCCCTTGACCGGATGGATCAGCCGCCCCCCCTCCACCAGCCAGGCCTCCGCCGCGGAGAAGACGAACTTGCCACTGACGATGTCGACCTGGCCGCCGCCGAAGTTCACCGCGTAGAGCCCGCGGTCGACCGACCGGATGATCTCCTCGGGGTCACGGTCGCCGTTGAGCATGCAGGTGTTGGTCATCCGCGGCATCGGCAGGTGCGCGAACGACTCGCGGCGCCCGTTGCCGGTGATCGGCATGCCCATCAGGCGCGCGTTGAGCGTGTCCTGGAGATAGCCGCGGAGCACGCCGTCCTCGATCAGCGTCGTGCACTGGGTGGGATTGCCCTCGTCGTCCACGTTGAGCGAACCGCGCCGCTGCTCGAGCGTGCCGTCGTCGACCACGGTCACGCCGCGGGCGGCCACCCGCTCGCCGATGCGTCCGCTGAAGGCAGAGGTACCCTTGCGGTTGAAGTCGCCCTCGAGTCCGTGGCCCACCGCCTCGTGCAGGAGCACGCCGGGCCAGCCCGGTCCGAGCACGACGGTCATGGTGCCGGCGGGCGCGGGACGGGCCTCGAGGTTGAGCAGCGCCTGGTCGACCGCCTCGCGCGCATAGGACTCGAGCACATCGTCGGTGAAGCGGCTGTAATCGAATCGCCCGCCACCGCCCGCGCTGCCCTGCTCGCGGCGCCCGTCCTGCTCGACGATCACGTGCAGGGACACGCGCACGAGCGGTCGCACGTCGGCGCTGACCCGACCGTCGTGGCGCGCGATGTAGACGACGTCGTGGCGTCCCGCGAGCGAGGCCATCACCTGCACCACCCGCGGGTCCCGGGCACGGGCAAGCCGCTCCAGGCGCTCGAGCAGCGCGACCTTCTGGGCTTCGGCGAGCGCGGCCAGCGGATCCGCGGGCGAGTAGAGTTCGCGTCCCGCACCAGGGCACACCGCCGGTCGCGAACCCGCGCTGCCCGCGCGGGCGATCGCCCGCGTGGCGAGCGCAGCCGACTCCAGCGCAGGGAGGCTGATGTCGTCGGAATAGGCGAACGCGGTCTTCTCCCCGCTGACCGCGCGCACGCCCACTCCCTGCTCGATCGAGAAACTCCCCGACTTGACGATGCCCTCCTCGAGGCTCCAGCCCTCCGAGCGCGTGTGCTGGAAATACAGGTCGGCGTAGTCGACCTGGTGCGCCATCAGCTGCCCGAACACCCGCGACAGCGCCGGCGCGTCGAGGCCATGGGGCGCGAGCAGCGCCCCCTCGGCCTGGGCAATCAGGCTGGCGGAGAGTCCGCGCGGAGGGGATGCCGTCGCGGCAGGCATCGCGCCAGCGACGCCCGGCATCGGGTCGGCAACGGGTCGGGCAAGGTTCACGGCGATGGTCATCGGTTCGCGGTCTCCGGGGATAGGTCGGTCATGGGAGGGCCGTTCGACTCGTCACGAAGGCCGCCTCGGGGTGGGGTCGGCATCGCCCGCCCCGCGCGCCGGTCGCGCACTCAGAACGAACGCAGGGTACGGTGTTCGAGGGCCGGGAGCATCGCACGCACCTCGCGCACGCGCGCGAGGTCGACCTCGGCGACCACCACGCCCGCGCCCTTGTCGCGGCAGGCGAGCACGACGCCCCAGGGGTCGATCACCATCGAGTGTCCGTGGGTCTCGCGACCGTTCTCGTGCACCCCGCCCTGCGCCGGCGCAACCACGTAGGCCAGGTTCTCGATCGCCCGCGCGCGCAGCAGCGGCTCCCAGTGCGCGCGCCCCGTGGTCTCGGTGAACGCGGAGGGCACGAAGATGAGGTCCACGTCCCCCATTGCGCGAAACAGTTCGGGGAACCGCAGGTCGTAGCCGATGGACAACCCGACCCTCGCCATCGGCGTCTGCACGGACACGACCTCGCTGCCATGCTCGATGGTTCGCGACTCCTGGTAGCGCTCGCGCCCGTTGTCGAAGCCGAACAGGTGGATCTTGTCGTAGCGCGCCTCGAGGCGGCCTTCGGGCCCGTAGACCAGCGTCGCATTGCGTACCTTGTCGGGCGACGCGCAGGCGAGCGGAACCGAGCCTCCGACCAGCCAGACGCCATGGCGGCGTGCGGCCTCGGACAGAAAGCGCTGGATGGGCCCGTCGCCCAGCGGCTCGCGCGCATCGACCTTGTCGCGATCGCGCAGTCCGATGATCCCGAAGTACTCGGGCAGCCCGATGATGCGCGCTCCGGCCTGGGCGGCCTCGGCCACCCAGTGCTCGCACTCGGCGAGGTTGGCAGCCACGTCGGGGCCGGACACCGTCTGCACGGCAGCCACGCGGAAAACGTCTGAACGGTCGGACATCAGGGGGCTCGCTCGGAGTGGGACGATCGCACCGGGCCTCCGGCAGGACGGCCGGTCCCGATGATGGCTAGCGCGGGCGACGTCATCGGGGGGCGGGCAACAGGGAGAGCTCGAGGGAGCTTCCCGGGCGGTCGACCGCCTCGACCAGCAGGGCGCCGGGATCGACGCCGAGGGCGACCAGCCACTGGCGGAGCTCGATCGCTCGCGGCTGCCCATTCTGCCCGCTGCCGTGACGGATCGCCAGACGCGTGGCCGGTGTCGCGAGCCACGCCTGCACGGCGGCTCGCACCGCAGGCACCGCGCGAACGCTCGACCCCGATCGCGGACGATCCCACAGCGCCTCGTCGATCCGCCACGGCCCTCCCGGTGCATCGGCCGCGACCGCAGGGGGCGTGCCGGTTGCGACCGGTTCGGGTCGGGCCTGGGCGGGCGACGCGGCCGGGCCGGCCGCACCCGCCGTGCCGCGCGGCGGC
>CAIKXV010000135.1 GCA_903831455.1 uncultured Pseudomonadota bacterium
CCTGTTCATCGATCCGACCGGACAGGCCGCACCCGAACAACTGGCCCGACGAGTCGAGCGCCTGCGGGAAGCCGGCACGCTGGCGAATGGCGTTCGCATCGGTGGCGTTCTCGGGGCCTCTCGGCACTTCCCGGCGCTGGACATCTCGGCCGCGCCGCGGCTCGACCTCTCCGTCGATACCGACCCGGCGCGGGTCGCCGAACTGATCGATGCCGGGCTGTGCCCCCGGACTCGGCCGGGGCAGCGAGTGGTGCTCGCCGTGCATCTCACGCGCGATGCGACGTCCCTCGACACCGCGGGTATGCCTGCGCGACAGGGCGGAGCTGGCGACCCCTGGGCCGGACAACTCGAGTGCCTTGCCGACCTCGTCGAACTGGGTTTCGCGCGCGAGGCCTCCGGCATGGCGCTCCACATGGAGCAGATCGGCAAGGAAGGTACGCCCGCTGCATGACGCCGCTGGCCCCCGGCGAGGTGATGAAGCAGGTCGCCGAGGCGTTGCCGGAGGGGGCCCGCGAGCACGTCATCATCGTCGGCAGCCTGGCGGCCGGCTATCTCTTTTTCGCCGAAGAGAGCGGCAGGAGCATTCGAACGAAGGATGTCGACTGCATGTTCTCTCCGCACGCGAAGGCGGTGGCCGTTGCGGAACACGTGACCGACCTGCTGCTGCACGGGAACTGGACGCCGCGCGAGGACGGCGACTGGGCGCAACCCGGCAATGAAGGCACTCCCGATGATCAGTTGCCGTTGATTCGGCTGCGAGCGCCCGGCTCGGCGGGGGAGTCCGGCTGGTTCCTCGAACTGCTCGGCGGCCCCGGTGGGGATGGCGAACGAACCCGGGTGTTCCATCGCGTGCGCACGCGCATCGGTCATTTCGCGATCTGCAGCTTCCGCTACCTTGCGCTGGTCGAATGGCGCCCTCTCGTGACCCCTCGCGGCATACGGGTAGCCCGCCCCGAAATGATGGCGCTGGCCAACATGCTTCACCATCCGGGGATCGCCCCCGATCTGATCGCAGGCACGACCACTCGACGGTCGAACAAGGACCTCGGGCGTGTTCTCGCGCTGGCGTGGTTGACCGTGGAACGGGACCGGCGCAGCGGAACGGACGAACTGGACGCGTGGGCGGGCCGGATGGCCGACGCCTTGCGCGCGCACTTTCCGGAACACGCACCGAAACTCGCGCGAGATGCGGGCCTCGGCATACGTGCCCTGGTGGGTAGCCCGGGCGACCTCGACGAGGCCCTTGCGATCTGCAACCGGGGGCTGCTCGCATCCATGGAAGTCACCCGGGACGCGTTCAGGGCCACGGGTCTGCGCCTGATTCAGCGCGTCCTCGAGCCGCTGGCCAATACGCGTCGGGTTTGATTGCGCATCGCTGATCGAGCTGTGCACTACGCGGTTCCCGATACACGCCCGGGCCTTGCGGTCCCGGCAGTTCCCCAGCCCCCAGCCCCCAGCCCCCAGCCCCCAGCCCCAAGCCCCAAGCCCCAAGCCCCAAGCCCCAAGCCCCAGCCCCAGCCCTTGTCCTTATCCTTGTGCGACAGCGGTCCATGCGGCGCCGGATCCCTCGGCTTGGTGCGTGGGCTCGGTCGCAATACGATCCGGCGATCAGAGTCCTGCGAAGTCGGGATGCGCTCTGCCGGATGGACCCATGTCGCTGGAACGGCCGCTGTATTCGATCTTCGCTGTCGTCGGCTCGGCGGCCCTGGGTGCCACCGTTGCACACGCCCAACCCCAGGACAAGCCTTCCTTCCCGGCCAAGCCGATCCGCTTCATCGTGCGCGCCTGTGAGTCGGGGTCAGCACGCCTCGCGGCTGACGCGGACGCGGCAGCTGCCCGAGCGCACGGCCAGGATGAGGCAGCGTGCTCCTCGCCTCGCCGCCGTTCTCGCCGCTGCCGGGCGATGAACCGACGACTGTCTTGATCGGCCCGGCACCCGGGGCACGGCATGCGGTGGCGTACTCCGCAGGGGCGGTGCGGAATCGCAGCGTCAACGCCCGTC
>CAIKXV010000136.1 GCA_903831455.1 uncultured Pseudomonadota bacterium
CCTAGCGCACCAGCGTGACCGGGCAGTGCGCCAGCTGCACCACGCGCGCGGCCACCGAACCGAGCAGCAACCCGGCGACCGGTCCGCGTCCGCGCGTGCCCATCACGATCTCGTCCACGCCAAGCGCCTTCGCGCGCTCGACGATCGTGCGGGGAGCGTGGCCGGGCAACGCTTCGAAGTCGATCGACGCGGCCTGCGGGCCGAGCGTGGATTCGACGGCCTCTCGCATCGCGCGTCCCTCCGCATCGAGCACGCGATCGATCTCCGCCGCGGGTACGAGCTGCCGGACATCCTCGCTCACGACCTCGAGCACGCTCAGCGCATGCAGCCTTCCCTGTCCCCGGCCACGGACCGCATCGTGGGCGAAGCGCAGCGCCCGAAGCGCCGCGGGTGAACCGTCCGTCGCAACCAGCACCCGATACATTGATCCGCCCCTCTTCCGACCGCGATGCACGGATTCTATGCCCGACCGCCGCCGCACCTGCGCGGATCAGGTGTCCAGGGACTCGAGCAAGGCCCGCACCGGGGCCGGCAGGCCCACGCCCGCGAGCGCGTCCAGTCGATGCCAGTCGCGTTCGGACGCCCCGTCGGCCGCCCGTACGGGGGCTGCGTGCAACCGTATCAACCGCGGGTGGATATCCAGGTCGAAGTGCGTGAACGCGTGGGCTATCGCGGGCAGCGACTCGGCGTCGATCCCCTGCGCCGCCGGCGGACAGGTCTCCGGCAGGCTCCACAGCCCGCCCCAGATCCCCCGGGGAGGGCGCCGCTCGAGCAGCACGCGACCCTCGGCCAGCAGGACCCACACCTCGGCCTGGCGCCTCGCGCGCGCACGGCGCGGTCGCGGAGCGGGGATCCGGTCTGTCCGCCCCTCGCGCCGCGCCACGCAATCGGCCGCCACCGGGCAACACTCGCAGCGCGCGCGCCGCGCGCAGGGCCCGGCGCCCAGATCCATCAGCCCCTGCGTGTAGGTCTCGATCTGCGCGGGCGGCAACCGGGCCTCGGCCTCGCGCCAGAGCGCAGCCTGCACGGCGGGCTGCCCCGGCCATCCCTCGATACCGGCGTGTCGCGCGAGCAGGCGCTTGACGTTGCCGTCGAGGATCGCATGCCGCTCCCCCCAGGCGAACGCGCAGATCGCAGCGGCCGTCGATCGACCGATCCCGGGCAGTGCCTGCACGGCCGACAGGCTCCGTGGAAACTGCCCGCCGTGCTCGGCCACCACCACGCCCGCGGCGCGGTGCAGGTTGCGCGCGCGCGAGTAGTAACCCAGGCCGCTCCAGAGCGCGAGCACCTCGTCCGGCGGCGCGCTCGCCAGCGCCGCGATGTCCGGGAACCGGTCGAGGAACCGCTGGTAGTAGGACAGTACCGTCGCGACCTGGGTCTGCTGCAGCATGATTTCCGACAGCCAGATGCGATAGGGATCGCGCGTACCCTGCCACGGCAGGCCATGACGTCCCGCCCGGCGCTGCCAGTCGATGACCCGCTCGGCGAACGCCGGTCCGCGATCCGCGCCGGGCGGCAGGTCGTGCGTCGACCCGGACCGGTGCGGATCGGATGCCGCGGTCGAGCCGGTTGGGCGGGCGGTGGGAGGCACGGGGCGTCGATCAGGGGCCGCGGTGTAGACGGGACGCACACGCGTACGCGCGTGCGGATGCGATCGGCCCGGATTCTAGCGGGCAACCGGGGCCAGGGCGCCGTCCGCGCCCGGCTCGGCTACCCTGTCCGCGCGAGGGCGGCGCGTGCGCAGCCCTCGCGATCTTCCGGCCTCCACCCGGACCCTTCCCGGTCCCTTGTCGCCCCCCTCGCTGCCGCCTCCCGATGCCTGCGTCCACCGATCCGATTCGCCCGCCCCCGGCGTCCACGCAGCGCGACCGGGTCGAACCGTACGTGACTCGCGACGGATCGACCGTTCGCGAACTGATGCACCCGGCCGTTCACGGCAACGCCGCGCAGAGCCTCGCCGAGGCCGTCGTCCCGGCCGGTGCGCGCACGCAACGACACCGCCACGCGTTGACCGAGGAGATCTACCACTTCGTGCGAGGCCGCGGGCGCATGCTGCTGGGCACGTCCGACTTCCCGGTCGCGGCGGGCGACACGGTGTGCATCCCGCCCGGCACACCGCACGCCCTGCACAACGACGGGCTCGAAGACCTGGTGCTGCTTTGCGCCTGTGCGCCGGCCTATTCGCACGACGACACGGAGTTGCTGTAACGGTTGCGCGCGCGGGTCCGGGCGCGGATGCGGGCGCGGGCGGACACGCACCCGGATGCCCGCGGCGACCGCGTCGCTCGACCGCGGGCCGCCGGTCCTGCCACCGGTCGTCCGGTCGGTGCCATCACCCGCCCCGCAGTCGTGCTGCCCGTCGTGGGGCCGGTCGCGCGCAGGATGCGCCGCCGGCGGTTGCGGGAGCGCCAGGCGCGCGAACCGGCATCGGCGCCGCCCTCGGCCGCGTGCCCGGGGCGCTGCCCGGATGCGACGACTACCCGCCGCTTCGGGCGCTTGCGTGCCCGACGGCGACGTGCGGCTCGATTGCCACGACACGGTGGCACCTGGAGCGGGTGATGGGAATCGAACCCACGTCTAAAGCTTGGGAAGCTTTCGTTCTACCATTGAACTACACCCGCGACGGCACGATTCTAAGGCCAATCCCGGACCGCGGGGGCCCTGCCGACGCGCGGATCGACCCTGCAGGCTCGCCACCCCGGTTAGCGGCCGGGCGTCGTCGGGCCGCCCGGGTCCGACCCGCGCCCGATGGGTCCCCGGGCCGGACTCCGCCCGACCGGCGGGCGCAGGCCGCGGCGGCTACCCCGACGCGGGATGGCCAGTTCCACAGTCGGGACGCCGTTCGCGAGGGCACGGCTACAATCGCGGCATGGACACGATCGCCACCCGCCGCATCCGCATCGAGGTCAACGGCGAGCCCAGGGAGTTCCCCGGGCCGCTCGACTGCGCGGGACTCGTGGCCGCACTCGACCTCGCCCAGCGGCGCTTCGCGCTGGAGCGCAACGGCGAGATCGTCCCCAGAAGCCGGCTCGCACAGACCCGCCTGGACGACGGCGACCGGATCGAGATCGTCGTCGCCGTCGGCGGCGGCTGAACACATCCCCGCCCTCCCCCATGCCCGACGATAGCCACGCCATGAACAACCAGGACACCCTCACCATCGGCACGCGCCGGTTCGGCTCCCGCCTGCTCGTGGGCACCGGCAAGTACCGGGACTTCGAGGAGACCCGGCTCGCGATCGAGGCGAGCGGAGCCGAGGTGGTCACCGTGGCGATCCGCAGGACCAACATCGGGCAGAACCGCGGCGAGCCCAGCCTGCTCGAGGTACTGCCGCCCTCGCGCTACACGATCCTGCCGAACACGGCCGGCTGCTACACCGCCGAGGACGCGGTACGCACGCTGCGCCTCGCGCGCGAACTGCTCGACGGCCACGACCTGTGCAAGCTCGAGGTGCTCGGCGACCCGCACACGCTCTACCCGAACATGCCGGAGACGCTGCGCGCGGCCGAGACGCTGGTACGCGAGGGCTTCCAGGTGATGGTCTACTGCAGCGACGACCCGATCCTCGCCCGGCAGCTCGAGGAGGCGGGCTGCGTGGCCGTGATGCCGCTGGCCAGCCTGATCGGCTCGGGCATGGGCATCCTCAACCCGTGGAACCTGCAGATCATCATCGGCAACGCGAAGGTGCCGGTGATCGTCGACGCGGGCGTGGGCACGGCCTCGGACGCGGCCATCGCGATGGAACTGGGCTGCGACGGGGTGCTGATGAACACCGCGATCGCGGCAGCCCGCTCCCCGGTGCTGATGGCCTCGGCCATGCGCAAGGGGGTGGAGGCCGGACGAGAGGCGTATCTCGCCGGACGCATGCCGAAGAAGACCTACAGCGCCGCGCCGAGTTCCCCGGTGGGCGGCACCATCGCACCGACGGCGGGCAAGGCTGCGTGAGCGCCCGGCACCCGTGCTCGCGGCCGGGCACCGCGCCGTGAGCACGGCGGATGCCGCTCCCGAAGGCGGACCGGACGCCGCGCCCGACCCTGCAGTCGCAGGCGGGACCGAGGCCCCCCGGCGAGCCATCCGCAGTTTCGTGCTGCGCCAGGGTCGCATCACGCGCGCCCAGCAGCGTGCGCTCGATACCCTGCTGCCCGGACTCGGGCTGCCCTACTCCCCTGCCCCGGTCGACTTCGATCGCGTCTTCGGGCGCCGTGCGCCGCGCGTGGCGGAGATCGGCTTCGGCATGGGCGAGGTCACCGCGCAGATCGCCGCCGCCCACCCGGAGATCGACTACCTGGGCGTCGAGGTCCACAGCCCCGGCGTGGGGAGCCTGCTCGACAAGGTGGGACGCCTCGGACTGACCAACGTGCGCGTGGTCCAGCACGACGCCGTGGACGTGATGCGCGAGATGGTCCAGCCCGCATCGCTCGCCGGGGTGCACGTCTTCTTCCCCGACCCCTGGCACAAGAAGCGCCATCACAAGCGCAGGCTGCTGCAGCCCGGGTTCGTCGCACTGCTCGCCTCGCGGATTGCACCCGGCGGCTACCTGCACGTGGCCACCGACTGGGAGGACTACGCACGCGAGATCCTCGGCGTGCTGGACGCCGAGCCGCAGCTCGCCAACGTCGCGGGCCGCGGCTACTCGCCGCGACCGGAACACCGGCCGCTCAGCCGCTTCGAGCAGCGCGGCCTGAGGCTGGGCCACGCGGTATTCGACCTGCTGTTCCGTCGACGCTGAGCGGAGACGCCGGCACGACGATGACCGAGCCGGCCCCGATCACCACGGCCAGCCACGACGGGCGCTCGGCCCGCGCTGGAGGTCGACGACCTCGCCCGCGCGAGGCCGTTCGGGGCTGGCGCGAATCGAACACGGCCCTGGCCGGACGAGTCGGGGCCACCTGAACCGCGCGGCCCGTCCGAACGCATCGCGAGACCGCGCCGGCGGGAGTCATCGCGCCGGCGCCGTCCTGCGGGCCCCGCCATGCGGGTCCCGTCGCGCGAGCCCGGTCGTGCGGACAGGCGCCCGCACGGCCGGGCCCACGACACGCGTCACTGCACCGGCGAGAAGCTCGACGGCATGACGATCTTGTTCTCCTGCGCGAGGTAGGCCACCGCATCACGGCCTTCCTTCTTGGCAAGGGCGCTCGGAGGCCAGTTGCCCGCCGCCACCGCGCGATTGCGGGTGTCCATGCGATCGTTCATGGTCGCGTAGGGCCACAGGTGCATGAAGCGGTTGAGACCGCCCAGTTCCGAGTACCAGGTCGCGAGACATGGGGACATCTTCGTGCGCTCGGGCAACGCGCGCTCCCAGTTGTCCATCAGCAGGCCGAGCTTGCCGGCCGGATACGTGTAGGTGCGCATCTCGAACACCGGGCCGTAGCGGCCGGGCTTGAGCTCGGGCGAGAACGGGCACGGGATGAAGATCTCGCTGCGCATCGCGACGATGAAGTCCTTGATGTCCGGCGGCCAGGTCTTGTCGGCCACCGCCGCGGCGCGGATGCGGTCGCGTTCGGCGAGATCGGCGTAGGGCCAGATGTGGATGATCTGGTTGAGCGGCCCGATCTCGGTGTGGAAGAAGGCCGCCAGTTCCGAGAAGCGCCGCCGCTTCTCGTAGGCCTCGCCGAAGCGGCGCTCGACCTCGGCCTGAGAACCCGGCTTGATGTCGTAGGTGCGCATCTCGTAGATCATGCTGTCCCCTCCTGGTGTCGTGGTGTCGATCACTGGGCCCGCGCGCACGACCGTCTGCAACGCCCGGGCAGCATCGGGCAGTTTACCCGCTTGCCCGAGCGAGGGTCGCCAGGGTGGCACCCGTGGCCGCGACCAGGTCGGCCGGGGCGAGCGCAATCTCCAGTCCGCGACGCCCGGCACTCACGTGCACGCGCGGCAGCAGCATCACCCGCTCGTCGATCACCGTCGGCAGGCGGCGGCGCTGCCCCAGCGGACTGATGCCGCCGACCACGTAGCCGGTGAGCCGCTCGGCGACCTGCGGATCGGCCATGTCCACGCGGCGCACGCCCAGCGCGGTCGCCATCGCCTTCAGGTCGAGTTGCGTATCGACCGCGACGAGCCCGAGCGCCCACGCCCTCGGACCCGACTCGACCACCAGGGTCTTGTAGACCGACTCCGGCTCGAGACCGAGCGCGTGCGCAGCCTCCAGGCCGTAGGCCGCGACCGCAGGATCGTGGCGGTAGGCCAGCACCTCGTGCGCGACGCCCGCACGCCGCGCCGCAATGATGGCGGGCGTCACGCGCGCCCCCCGGACGCGCGCGAGCCGGGCGGCGAACCGGACACGGTATCCCCGCCCTCGCGCGACGCATCCCGCCGGGCGCGCGGCTGCTCGATGGCCGGAGGGACGTCCGTCCCCGCGACGGGCGGGTCCTCCTCGGGCAGGAAAAGCTCGACCAGATCGTTGAGGAACCGGTAGCCCAGTTCGCTCGCGCGCAGCACCCGCGGGTCGGGATCGAGCAGCCCCCGGTCGAGCGCCTCGGCCAGCGCACGCGCGATCGCGGACAGGCCCAGTCCGGTGCGCTCCTCGAACATCGCGGGCGGCACACCCTGCTCGAGCCTCAACGCATTGAGCATGAATTCGAAGGGCAGGCGCTGCGCCGGGATGTCCTCCTCGCTCGCCCGGGCATCGCCCGACAGCGCCGATTCCATGTACTGGCGCGGCTGGCGGTGGCGCACCTGCCGGAAGAGGCGGTCGGGCAACGAGAGCTTTCCGTGCGCCCCGGCGCCGATGCCCAGGTAATCACCGAAGGTCCAGTAGTTCAGGTTGTGACGAGCCTCCTCGCCCGGGACGGCGAAGGCCGAGACCTCGTAGCGGGCCAGGCCACCGGCGGCCAGCGCCCCGTGCACGGCCTCCTCGATGCACGCGGCCTGCGCCTCGTCGGGCAACACGGGCGGACGCAGGTGGAACACGGTGTTGGGCTCGAGCGTGAGCTGGTAGGCGCTCAGGTGACGCACGCCGAGGTCCAGCGCGATCGACACGTCGCGCGCGGCGGCGAGCGCATCCTGCCCCGGCAGCGCGTACATCAGGTCGACGTTCACGCGCGCGAACAGGTCGAGTGCCGCGCGCACCGCGGCTCGCGCCTCGCCCCCGCCGTGCACGCGTCCCAGCGCGGCCAGGCGCGCGTCGTCGAAGGATTGCACGCCGATCGACAACCGATTGACGCCAGCCTCGCCGAAACCACGGAAACGTCCGGCCTCGAAGGTCCCGGGGTTGGCCTCCATCGTGATCTCGACCTCCGCGGCAAGCGGGACGCGCGCGCGGATCGCATCGAGCAGGTCGGCGATCCGTTCGGGTTCGAACAGGCTGGGCGTACCTCCACCGAGGAACACGCTGTGCACCCGCCGTCCCCAGACGAGGGGCAGGGCAGCCTCGAGATCGGCCACCAGCGCATCGACGTAGCGGCGCTGCGGGATCTCCTCGCGCGCCTCGTGCGAATTGAAGTCGCAGTACGGGCACTTGCGCAGGCACCAGGGCAGGTGCACGTAGAGTGCCAGCGGCGGCAGCGCGGAGAGGGGACGCCGTCCCGGGGTCTGGATCGGAAGCGTTTTCATCGTTCGCAAGCTTAGCGCGCCCGCCCCCGCGGCTCGACTCGCCTATCATTGGCGTGCCCGGTAGCGGCCGGCGGGCCGCAGCCCCTGGCGCCGGGCGGCCGTGCGTCGCGCAGTTCGTCCACCGCATCGCCGTCCGCATCGGCCGGCCGCGCCTGCGGTCGCGTCCCCCCGATCGGTCACGCCCGGTCGCACCGCCGGGGCGATCGCCGGGCGCCCTCCCGTCCCCATACTCGCAGGACCCCACGGATGTCCCGCTACATCGAACAGGCCCTGGTCCCCGGCGAGCGCGTCGTGCACACGGGGCAGGTGAGCTGGTGGTCGCTGGCCGGCTGGGTGGTGCCCGGCGTGCTTCTGGTCGTGGTCGGCATCGGCCTCGTGCTGCTCGCGGTCGCGTGGGTGAAGCAGCGCAGCACCGAGCTGGCGGTCACCAACCGCAGGGTGATCACCAAGTTCGGGTTCATCCGGCGCGACACCGTCGAGTTCAACCTGCAGAAGGTGGAGAGCCTGCAGGTCCAGCAAGGGGTGATCGGACGCCTGCTCGGTTTCGGCACCATCGTGGTCGCGGGCGGTGGCCTCCCCCAGGCGCCCGTGCCCGGCATCCGCGACCCGCTCGCGTTCCGCCGCGCCTTCCTCGAGGCGCAGGAGGCCGCGCTGCGTGACCCGCTGCACGCGCGCGAGCCGAGCTGAATCGGTACCGGTCGGGCGCCCGGCTCGGGCCGGATTGACCCCCCGCGCCCGCCGGGCGTAACGTGCGACACGCGCCGGGGACATGCTCCCCCGCTTCCGACCCGCGGGACGGCTCGATCGTCCTCGCGGTCACGGCCAGAGCGTGCCGCAGCAGGCGCGCCGGCCCCAGGGGAGGTTCACCGATGGGCATCCGCATACGAAAGCTGTCCTATGCGCTGGGCGCGCAGATCGAGGGGCTGGACCTGACCCGGCCGATCGGCGAGTCAGAATTCGGGGAAGTGCACCGCGCCTTCCTCGAGCACGGCGTGCTGCTGCTCCGCGGGCAGCGTGTCGATCGCGAACAGCACATCGCGTTCAGCCGGCACTTCGGCGAACTCGATCGCCACGATTCGCTGCCGCGCGACCGCGATCCGGACCATCCCGAGCTCCTGATGGTGACCAACCGCGAGCGCACCGACGGCCAGCCGTCGAACTCGCGCTACACCGGCCAGCTCTGGCACTCGGACATGTCGTTCACGCTGGTCCCCTCGCTGGGTTCGCTGCTGCGCGCGGTCGAAGTACCCCCGGTCGGCGGCGACACCATGTTCGCCAACATGACCGCCGCCTACGACGCGCTGTCCCCGGGCATGAAGCGCCTCATCGACGGGCTGCACGGCGTCCACCAGCCCGAGCGCAAGGGGGCGGATCAAGCGCCGCAGTGGGCCGAGCAGAATCGTCGCCTCAACCCCCCGGTCGCCCAGCCGGTCGTGCGCGTGCACCCCGAGACCGGACGCCGCGCGCTCTACATCGGCGAGAAGGTCCGCCGCTTCGAGTCGATGACCGAGGAGGAGAGCCAGCCGATCATCCGCTACCTGCTCCAGCATGCAACGCGGCCCCAGTTCCTGTATCGGCACCAGTGGCAGCGCGACGACATCCTCGTCTGGGACAACCGCTGCACCATGCACATCGCGCTGGGCGACTACGAGCAGGCGCTCGAGCGGCACATGGAGCGCACGACCGTGCTGGGGACACCCAGCGGGCACGTGGCCGTCGACGCGGAGGTCGCATGATCGCCCGCGCAAGTCGCGCGCTCGCGGGCGCGGCACTGGTGGCCGCCACGCTCGCGATGGCTCCCGCGGCGTCGGCCCAGTCCGGGTTTCCGTCGCGCCCGGTACGCATGCTGGTGCCGTTCGCGCCCGGTGGAACCACCGACATCATGGCGCGCATGGTCGCGCAGCAGATGGCGCAGGCCTGGGGGCAGCCGACCCTGGTCGACAACCGACCCGGCGCCAACGGGATCATCGCCAGCGAGATGACGGCTCGCGCCGCGCCGGACGGCTACACGCTGCTCTACGTCGCGATCGGCCACGCGATCAACTCGCTGATCTACCGCAAGTTGCCCTACGACACGCTGCGCGATTTCACGCCGGTGAGCCTGGGCGCCACCTTCACCCAGCTGCTGCTGGTGCATCCGGGAGTCCCGGCGGGCAGCGCCGCGGAACTGCTCGCGCTCGCCCGCAGCGGTCGCCCGCTCACCTATGCGTCGGGCGGGCTGGGCTCCTCGCAGCACCTCGCCGGCGCCCTGTTCGCCCACCTCGCCCGGATCAACATCGAGCACGTCCCGTACAAGGGAGGCGCCCCGGCGCTCGCCGATCTCATGGCGCGAAACGTCGACCTGATGATCATCCAGCCCACGTCCGCCGACATGGTCAAGGGCGGGCGGGTCAGGGCGCTGGCGGTGAGTTCGGCGCGCCGCCACCCGGTGTTCGCCGACCTCCCGACCATCGCCGAGGCCGGCGTGAAGGGTTTCCAGTCCGAGGCGTGGTACGGACTCGTGGCCCCGGCACGACTGCCCGCGCCGGTACTGCGCCGCGTGCACGAGCAGGCCGTCGCCGCGCTCACCAGCAAGGAGTCCCGCGAGCGGCTGACTGCGCAGGGTGGCGAGGTGGTGGCCAGCTCGCCCGAGGCGTTCGCAGCCTTCATCCGCGACGAGATCGCGCGCTACGCGCCGGTGGTCAAGGCGGCGGGCATCGTGGCCGAATAGCCCGCTCGCTTGCACGCGGGGACGGTTTTCGCATACCCTGCGGTCGACTGCGGGGCTCGCCAGCCGGCCCGCAGCGTCTGCGGCCCCGCGCCGCGCACCCACCGAGCCGACCCGTGTTCAAACGCCCCCACCCCAGCGGCTTTTACTTTGCCGGCTTCCTGCCCCTGGCGGAAGATCCGGAACGGCGCTGACACGACCCCGATCCGATCCCGACCGCCAGGCCCCGCCTGGCGGTTTTTTTTGTCCGCCGGAACCGCGGGCCCCTGAATCCCCTGCCCGGAGACTGCCATGCCCCAGAAGACCGACGACCTGCGCATCCGCGAGATCAAGGAACTCGCCCCGCCCTCCCACGTGGTCCGCGAGTTCCCGATCGAGGAGACGATCTCCTCGCTCGTCTGCGACACCCGCGAGCGCATCCACCGCATCATCCACGGCATGGACGACCGGGTGGTGGTGATCATCGGTCCGTGCTCGATCCACGACCCGAAGGCGGCGATCGAATACGCCCGTCGCCTCAAGCCGGTGCGCGACCGGCTCGCCGCCGACCTCGAGGTGGTGATGCGCGTCTACTTCGAGAAGCCGCGCACCACCGTCGGCTGGAAGGGCCTGATCAACGATCCCGGCCTCGACGACAGCTTCGACATCAACCGCGGGCTTCGCGTGGCGCGCGAACTGCTGCTCGAAGTCAATCGCGCCGGCGTGCCCGCAGGCTGCGAATTCCTCGACATGATCACCCCGCAGTACATTGCCGACACGGTGAGCTGGGGCGCGATCGGCGCACGCACGACCGAGAGCCAGACCCATCGCGAGCTCGCCTCGGGCCTGTCCTGCCCGGTCGGATTCAAGAACGGCACCGACGGCACGGTGAAGATCGCCGTCGATGCGATGAAGGCGGCCGAGCGCCCCCACCATTTCCTGTCCGTCACCAAGGCCGGCCATTCGGCCATCGTCGCCACGCGTGGCAACGAGGACTGCCACATCATCCTCCGCGGCGGCAAGGCGCCCAACTACGACGCCGCCAGCGTGCAGGCGGCGTGCCAGGAACTGGCCAAGGCGGGGCTCGCGCAGCGGCTGATGATCGACACCAGCCACAGCAACAGCTCCAAGCGCCACGAGAACCAGATCCCGGTGGCCCATGACATCGCCGGCCAGATCGCCAGCGGCAGCGAGCGCATCATCGGCGTGATGATCGAGAGCCACCTGGTCGCCGGCCGCCAGGATCTCGTCCCCGGCAAGCCGCTCACCTACGGCCAGTCGATCACCGACGCCTGCATCGCGTGGGAGGACAGCGTCCCGGTGCTCGAGGCACTGGCCGCCGCGGTGCGCGAGCGGCGCACTCGCCTCGCCAACAGTCCGGGGCAGTAGCCCCGGGCGCCCCCCGTCGAGGGGGTGCGCGGACAGCCGTGGCGCCCCTGCGGGCGCAGCGTGCACCCCGGCATCCGGCGTCTGCCCGTCGCCGCGCAGGCGCAGCCGGACCCATCGGACAGACATGGATTCCCGGCGCCCTCGCCGGGCCCGCGTGCGGGGCGATGCGCCTGGCGCCGTGCGGGGTGATGCGCGGCGCGACGCGCGTGACGATGCACGCGGGCTGGCGAAGGGCTCGCGGGAGCCCGCCGAGTGATCGACCAGGCGCACGCGCCCGGTCGATCACTCCGGCTTGAGGTTGTTTTCCTTCACGAGCCGCGTCCAGCGCACCAGCTCGCTCTTCAGCAGCGCGGTCACCGCCTCGGGTGGCGTGCCCAGCGCCTCGGAGCCCTCCTTCAGCAGCCGCTCCCGCACCTCGGGCGACTGCATCGCCCGCACGGCCAGCTGGTTGGCTGCCGCGATCACCGGCTGCGGCGTGCCGGCTGGCGCCATCAGCACGAACCAGGCGCTGAACTCGAAGCCCGGCAGCCCGGACTCGGCCATCGTCGGCACGTCGGGGGCCAGCAGGACCCGCTTCGCGCTGGTCACCGCGATCGGGCGCAGCCGCTTCGACTCGACATGCGGCAGCACCGCGACCAGGCTGATGAAGCTGAGATCGACCTCGCCGCCCAGCACCGCAGTGAGCGCCGGGCCGCCCCCCTTGTACGGTACGTGGGTGATGTCGGTGCGGGTGAGCTGCTTCATGAACTCGGCGGGGATGTGCGGATTCGAGCCGCTCCCCGACGATGAATAGTTGAGGCGGCCCGGCTTCGACTTCGCCAGCGCGACGAGTTCCTTCAGGTTGCGCGCCGGCACCGACGGGTGCACCACCAGCATGGACGCCGCGGTGGCCACCAGCGACACCGGCGCGAAGTCGCGGATCGGGTCATAGGGCACCTTGCCCATCAGCGGCACGTTGACCACGAAGGGCAGCGTGTTGAGCAGCAGGGTCTGTCCGTCGGGGGCGGCGCGCGCGACATGCTCGGTGCCGATCACGCCGGTGGCTCCGGCCCGGTTGTCCACGATGTGGCTCTGGCCGGAGATTTCGGTCATGCGCGCCGCGAGCAGCCGCGCGATCACATCGACGCTGCCCCCGGGCGGGAAGGGGACCACGATGCGCACCGGCTTGCCGGGCGCCTGGGCCTGGGCGATGGTGGAGAGGGCAGCGAAGGCGGCGGCCAGGGCGAACCCAGCCGTTCGGCGACGAAGCATGGCGATCCCCTTGGTCAGCGTGCGCCGGCCGCGCACGATGGAGGAAGGTTACCCGTTTCCGGCCAGCCGCATCGCCTCCCGGGCCGCATCGGCGGTGTCCTCGCGGATCACCCGCTCGGCCTCGTCCGCATCGCGCCGGCCGATCGCCTCCACGAGCGCGCCCAGCGCCTGCGCGGCGCGACGGGGCCGGTCGGCCGAGCGCTCGGGATGGGTCAGTCCGAGCGCGCGCCACCGCCAGATGCGCGCATGCAGCCCGACCAGCATCGAGGAGAGCACCGCACTCGCCGCGCCCTCGTGCAGCACCGCGTAGAAGCGATTCTTCGCCTGCAGGATCGCCTGCGCGTCGCCTGCCGCGTAGGCTGTCTCCACCTCGCGCAGCGTCGCGGCCAGCTGCCGGAGCAGGCTCTCCGGCGCGCGCTCGACGAACAGCCTCGCGGCCAGCGCCTCCAGCGAGGCACGGATCCGGTACAGGTCGGTAGCCTCCGCGCGCGTAAGCGCCCGGACGGCCGGTCCCCGGTTCGGCAACGTCTCCACCAGCCCCTCGGTCTCCAGCTGGCGCAGGGCCTCGCGGATCACGGTGCGCGACACGCCGACCCGTTCGATCAGTTCGCGCTCGGTCAGGCGCTGGCCGGGGCGCAGGTCGCCGCCGATCACCGCGGCGCGCAGGCGATCGACCACCTGCTGGCGCAGGGGGGCGGCCTGGGGACGCACGGTGAGCGGGGAGGCGGCGGGATCGGGCGGACTGTCCACGAAGAGTGCCCTGATGAGGCGCAGGCCGGCGGGCAGGACAGGCGTCCGGCCACCGGGTGCGCGGGTACCCGCCTATCCTACCCCGACGCAAGGTCCCCGGTCGGATGGGTCATACCGTATTACGGTATTATCCACGTCGAACCGGTCGTCGCGCCCGTGCGCGCGACGGCGCCCGCGGGGATGGCCCCCGCCCGATCCGTGATCTGCAGGAGGAGAGTCCCCCATGAGCGAACCCGTCAAACTGGGCATCGTCGGCCTCGGCCGCTGGGCCAAGGTGCTCACCCGCGCCGCGCGCGCGTCGAGCACGTTCAGGATCGTCGCCGGCTACAGCCGCTCGCAGGACAAGCGCGACGAGTTCCAGACCGAGTTCGCCGACACCGGCTACCGATCGGTCGACTCGATGGAGGCGATGCTGGCCGATCCGTCGATCAAGGGCGTGGTGATCACGGTGCCCAACGAACAGCACCTGCCGGTGGCCGAGCAGATCGCGAAGGCCGGCAAGCACATCTACACCGAGAAGCCGATCGCGGCCACGCTCTCCGACGGCCTGAAGATCGAGGCGCTGCAGAGGCAGCACGGGGTGACGGTGACCGTCGGCCACTCGGCGCGCCTGCTCGCCGGCGTGCGCATGATGAAGGAGCGCATCGACTCGGGCGAACTCGGGCGGGTGGGCTTCATCGAGGCCAACTTCTCCAACGAGCGCGCGCTCGAACTCACCCCGCAGACCTGGCGCTGGTACAAGGACCGCGCGCCCGGCGGCCCCCTGTCGCAGCTGGCGGTGCACATGTTCGACATCGTGCACCTGCTGGGCGGCGAGGTCTCGCAGGTGTCCTCCGTCGCCTCCAAGCTCTCGCCGGTCGGCGCCGAGGTCGACGACCAGTCGATGTCGCTCGTGAAGTTCGCCAACGGGACGGTGGCCTACGTCGGCACCTGCTGGACCTCCCCGGGCATCTTCTCGGTGCGGATCTTCGGCTCGAAGGGCCTGATGCACTACGAGGTGGACTTCGGCACCTGGGACACACCCTCCAACCTGCACAAGACCTCCTCGCTCTACATCCAGCGCGGCAAGGACGGCTACGGCAAGCGCGAGGTGCTCGAGATCCCCGCGAGCGACATGTTCCGCGACGAACTCGAGCAGTTCGCGCAGAGCTGCGTGACCGGCACCGTGCCGATGCTCTCGGCGTACAACGGCAACGTCGCCATCGCGATGATGAACGCGGCGCTGCGCTCGATCGACGGCAACGGCGTGCTGGTGTCCATCAACGACCTGATGGCCGAGGCCGCCCGCGGCTGAATCCCCGCGGCGGCCCCCGCGCCACCGGGCCGCCGCTCCACCCGCATCCGCCCGCACAGGACCGACGATGCTCCCGACCCGCTACTTCATCGACCTCACCCAGCCCGAGATCGCCGCCCAGCTCAAGCGCAATCCGCTCGTCATCCTGCCGGCCGGCAGCGTCGAGCAGCACGGCCCGCACCTGCCTGCGGGCACCGACATCTACGCGTCGAACGTGATCGGCCATGCGGTGGCCGAGCGCATGGACGGCCTCGTGCTCCCCGGTGGTCCGCTGGGCGTGACCCCGATGCACATGCCCTTCGAGGCGACCATCACGCTGTCGCCGGAGACCTACCAGCGCGTCGTCGTGGAGACCTGCGAATCGACGGCACGCCATGGCGCGCGCGACCTGCTGATCCTCAACTGGCACGAGGGGAACATCCCCTCGCTCGCGCTCGCCTCCGAGAAGCTGCATCGCGAACACCACATGAACGTCGTCGTGGTCCAGGCCTGCTACGTGGCGGCCGAGCTCTACGGGCACGACTGCGGCGGGCTCACCCACGGGGGCGAGATCGAGGCGCTGGCGGTCCTCGCCTACCGTCCCGACCTCGTGCACCTGGACCGCATCGACTACTCGTCCGACCACGGCCACGGCCGCAAGTGGGACCGGTTGCGCCGCACCCATGCCTACCAGCCGGTGCTGCGCGACATCCGCACCATCGCGCCGACGGGCTGGTACGGTGCCCCGGAACACGCGACGGTCGACAAGGGCCTGAAGATGCTCGCCGACATCGCCGACGCGATCGCGAAGGAGGCCTCCGACCTGTTCTCGATGCTGGCCGAGGCGCAGGGCGGAACGGCGGAAATCAAGCAGCTCAAGCTCGCCAGCTGATCGATGCCGCGGCGGGCCGTTCGCCGGCACCGCCCGCCGCGTCTCACGCCGCCGGCCTTGGACGAGAGGAACGCGATGGCCCGCGTCTATACCCCCGAACAGGCGACGAGCCTGGGACTGCCCGGGCGAAAGTCGATGGAGATCGCCTCGCGCGCACTGGGCACCGAGGGCGTCACCCTGCGCTACGTCGAGATCCCCGTACCCCAGCCCGGCGATTCACCGCGCAAGCCCCACCGGCACGATGGCTTCGAGGAGGTGATCCACGTCCTCGAGGGCAACGGTTGCACCGAATCGGACAGCGGCAGCCACCCGCTGCGCGCCGGCGACACGATCGTGATGCCCCCCGGCGAGTGGCACGCCACCCGCAACACCGGCAACACCACGCTCAAGCTGCTGTGCTTCTTCCCGGTGGGCGACATCACCGCCCGTACCAGCAACGGCTGAACGCACGGCGATGCCACGCGCGGCATCGCATGCGACCTTCGCATCGCGCGGACAGGCGCGGGACGCGCCTGTCCGCGCGCGCCGCCGCCACCGCGCCCCGACCGCTGCCCCTCCCTCGTCCCCTGACGCCATCCTGCCCCCGACCGAGAGACCCGTTCCATGCCCACCGACGTCCTGTGCCTGCGCCCCGAGTCCGACTTCACCCGCGTGGGCGTTGCGATCCCCGACGGCCTGTCGATCGTGTTCCGGGCGCCCGACGCGCCGGACGTGCCGACGCTCATGCAGGAGGTTCGCGCGCTGGTGATCCCGGCGGTCGGGCCGAAGCTCGCGCCCGCGCTGTTCGAGTCGGCGCAGCGGCTGCGCGCGGTCCAGGTCACCGGCGCCGGGGTCGATCGGCTCGATCAGGCCACGCTCACCCGGCTGGGCATCCCGGTCTGCAACGTGCCGGGCGGCAGCAACGGGGCGCTCGCCGAGTGGACGGTCGGCTGCGCGCTCTCCCTGCTGCGGCGCTTCGCCTGGGCCGATGACGAAGTCAAGCGCGGGCAGTACGTGCCCTTCCGCAATCGCATGGTCGCCGACAACCTCGCAGGCCTCGACGGGGCACGGGTCGGACTGGTGGGCCTGGGCACCATCGGGGCCGCAGTCGCACGTGCCTTCGCCGCCTTCGGCGCGCGTATCGCCTTCCACGACCCGGCGCCCCGGGATCCGGCGCTCGCCGAGGCGCTGGGTGCACGCGCGATGGGACTCGACGAACTGCTCGGGGAGTCGGACGTGGTCACGCTGCACGTGCCGCTGCTGCCGGCCACCACCGGCCTGATCAACGCCGAACGGCTCGCGCGGATGAAGCCCGGGGCGATCCTGCTCAACGCCTCGCGCGGAGGCATCGTGGACGAGGCCGCGCTGGCCGCCGCGTTGCGCGAGGGTCGCCTGGGCGGCGCAGCCGTCGACGTCTACGCCACCGAACCGATGACCGACGACAACCCGCTGCTCGCGCTCGAGGGCGACGCCGCGCATCGACTCCTGCTCACGCCGCACATCGCCGGCGTGAGCCGCCAGGCCTCGGCAACGCTGTTCAGGGTGGCGCTGGAGAACGTGCTGCGCGTGCTCGCCGGCGAGGCACCCGCACACCGCGTGTACTGATCCCCGCCCTCGCCACTCGCCCCTCGCGGGCCGGCAGCCCCCCGTTCACGGCGCGCCTCGCCGAAGGTGCGTCCCGGCCGCACGCGGACCTGCCCCTCCCCGCGGGGGGACCCTGCAAGGCCTGCCCCGCCCGGCATGAGACGGGGCGCGCATGCCCGACAGGCCGGCGAGCACCGGCCTTGCGCTGGATCAAGCCCGCCACCCGCGCACGCACGCATGCTGAAGGTGTCGCGCATCCCTCCGGATGCGCCCTGCGGGAGGACCCCACCATGATCAGCGAAATCACCGGCGACATCCTGTTGTCGACGGCAGCGGCCATCGCCCACGGCGTGGCGCCGCGCGACCACTTCGACAGCGGCCTCGCGCTGTCGCTGCGCGAGCACTGGCCGGCGATGTACAAGGATTTCCGGCACTACTGCCAGCACCACCATCCCGAACCGGGCGGGCTGTGGGCCTGGGGCGGCACCGACGGAACACGGCTGATCGCGTTGTTCACCCAGGATCCGGCGCCACACGATCACGGACACCCGGGCCGCGCGCGGGTGGAGTCGGTGAACCACGCGCTGCGCGAGCTTCGCCGCCACGTGCAGGCGGAGCGTTACCCGAGCCTCGCGCTGCCACGCCTGGCGACCGGTGTCGGCGGACTCGAATGGTCGCAGGTGCTGCCACTGCTCGAGCACCACCTGGGCGATCTCGAACTGCCCGTCTACGTGTACACCACCTACCGGGCCGGGATCGCGGGCGAACCCTGACCGCCCGCGCGCGCCGGCGCCCCGCCACTCAGTCGGTGGCGAGCGCCGAGAAATAGCCCAGTGCTGCCGGCAGTTCCATCACCTCGGCATACTTCTGGTGCATGTCGAACAGGTTGATCCAGTGCGAGGCCTGGGTGCGGTCGAAGCAGCAGTCTCCGACCACGCCCACCCGATACCGGTAGGTCGCCGCATCGACCACGGTGGCCCGAACGCAGCCGCTGGTCGACTCGCCGCAGACGACCACCGTGTCGGTGCCGATCGCGCGCAGGTGGTGCAGCAGGGGCGTTCCCGCGAACATGCTGGCGCAGGTCTTCTCGATCACCAGGTCCCCGGGCCGGGGCGCGACCTCGGCGACGATCTCGTTGGCGAGCGCGCGCAACTCGGCCGGCAGGTGGTCGAGCGAGCGGTTGCGGCGATCGCCCCGGTCGTCGCGGCGGAACCAGTCGCTCGGGAACCCGGGCAAGGCGCGCGCGTAGATCACGGGCACGCGAGCAGCGCGCGCGCCGGCGATGAGTTCGACCGTGCGATCCACCGCCGCCCAGCCCTCGAGGCCGCAGCTCATCGGCCAGTCTCGGATCGACTCCAGCAGCGGCTTGCGTTCGTGCCCCAGCGCCGAATAGAACAGATCGATGACCAGCAACGCCGGCCGCCTGCCCAGCGACTCGTGGCCCTGCCGTCCCCAGACGGCCAGATGCTCTCGATCCTGCCCGGTCAGAAATGCGTCCCAGCCCGCCATGCCTGCGCTCTCCGTGTGTCTGCGAATGTCCGTGCGATGTTCGCACGCCGGGCGAACCGGCGACACGCCGCGGGGGACGCGCCCCGGACACGGACGCGGCTGCCACAGGCACGCTAGCATCGGCGTCGTCTCGTCCCGGTACTGCCTCGGGCCCGCCTCGGCGGGCCGGCACATCGCCATGCGTGCCGGGCCGACGCCACTGCTCGCCCACCCCGACCACCATCGAGCCGCTCGTGATCGCCACCGCCTGCCCGTCGTCGCCGCACCCGCTGCCTGGCCCTGGCGCCGGTCCGCGCCTGCCGTGGGCGGGCACCACCATCTTCACCGTGATGTCCACGCTCGCCGCGCGCCACGGTGCCATCAACCTGGGGCAGGGTTTCCCCGACTTCGACTGCGACCCCGGACTGCAGCAGCGCGTGGCCGAGGCGATGCAGGCAGGACACAACCAGTACGCTCCGATGCCGGGCGTGCCGGCGCTGCGTGAGGCGATAGCCGTCAAGGTCGCAGCACTGTACGGGCGTGCCTACGACCCGGAGTCCGAGATCACGGTCACCGCCGGGGCCACGCAGGCGATCATGGCCGCGGTGTTCGCGCTGGCGGGGCCGGGCGACGAGGTGATCGTGCTCGAACCCGCCTACGACTGCTACCTGCCCGCGATCGAGCTGGCCGGAGCGACTGCCGTCCGCATTCCGCTGGATGCCGCGCGGGGCTATGCCGTGGACTGGGACCGCGTGCGTGCCGCGATCGGCCCGCGCACCCGCCTGCTGATGCTGAACTTCCCGCACAACCCGACCGGGGCCGTGCTCGACGCCGCCGACCTGCAGGCGCTGGAGGCGCTGCTCGAGGGCACCGGCGTGGTGGTGCTGTCCGACGAGGTGTACGAGCACATCGTGTTCGACGGCGCAGCCCACGCGAGCGTATCCCGCTCGCCGGCGCTGTCCGCCCGCAGCGTGGTCGTCTCCAGCTTCGGCAAGACCTTCCATGCGACCGGCTGGAAGGTGGGCTGGTGCTGCGCGCCCGCACCGCTGACCGCGCAGCTGCGGCGGGTGCACCAGTTCATGGTGTTCGCAGTCTCCACGCCGGTGCAGCACGGACTGGCCGCCTGGCTCGGCGACCCCACGCCCTACCGATTCCTGCCGGCCTTCTACCAGGCCAAGCGCGATCGCTTCGTGGACGGCCTGTCCGCCTCGCGCTTCCGGGCGCTGCCGGCCCGCGGCACCTATTTCGTGCTGGCCGACTACTCCGCGCTGAGCGACCTGCCCGAGCAGGCGTTCGCGCGCTGGCTGATCGAGCACCACGGCGTGGCTGCCATACCGGTGAGCGCCTTCTACCGCGAACCGGTCGATCGCAGGGTCGTCCGCTTCTGCTTCGCCAAGCAGGATTCGACGCTCGACGCCGCGCTCGCTCGCCTGCAGGCGGCCTGAAACCGGTACGGCGACCCTCGTCCGGCCACCCGCCGGACGCAGGGCGTCGTCTTGCCTCGCGGGCCCCTGCCCGCGGGGGAACCCTCCTGCGGCCGGATGCGAGCCGGTGGAACGGCCTGCCAGCTCCCCCACGCACGCAGGCGCGCTCCCGCGGGCTCGCGCAGGGTCGGGCCCGGGGGGCGGAGATCCAGGGACCGCACCCGCGCAGGCGATCAGCGGTCCGTCGCCTCCCGCAGTTCGGCCAGCGAGCGCTCGAGCAACCACTCGACCGGGTAGTACAGGAAGGTCGCTCCCAGTTCGCGGAAGTACGCGATCTCCTCCAGCCTCGCGGGCATGCCGAAGGCACGGCCTGCGAGCCTCAGGCGTGCGGCCACGTGTTCGACCGCTGCGCGCACCTCCGGCGTGCGGGCGCCGCGCACGCCAGTCATCTCGTAGGCGAGGTCGTTGGGCCCGATCAGGACCACGTCGATGCCCGGGACGGCGGCGATCGCATCGACGGCAGCGACGGCCGCACGGGTCTCGACCTGCACCACCAGCAGCTTGTGCGTGGCGGCCGGCCCGCAGGCGTAGCGGGCCAGTTCGACCACCGATGCCGCCTCGTCCGCCGACTCGATGTGCGGAACCACGATGCCATCCACCCGGCGATCGAAGTACTGCACCAGCACCTCCGGGGATCGCGACCAGCTGCGCACCACCGCCGCGAGCCCTGCCGCGCGGCACGCACGGATCAGCTCGGTGGCCGCCTCCAGGCCCAGCCCGGTCCGTTCGCAGTCGATGAAGGCGATGTCGGCCCCGAACCGCGCCAGCGGCTCGATGATGTCCGGGTTGTCGCCCGCGAGGTTGGCGGCGATGACGACCCCGCCCCGCGCCATCCGGGCGCGCAACTGTTCGACGTCAGAAGCCATAGAGGCGGGCCGGGTTGTCCACGAGGATGCACTCGCGCACGGCGGGGTCGGGCACCCAGCGGGCGAATACGTCGAACAGGTCGCCGTCGTTGGGCATCGCGGTGCGGATGTAGACGTGGGGCCAGTCACTGCCCCAGAGCAGCTGGCCGGGGGCCGCATCCACCAGCGCCTGCGCGAATGCATCGGTGTCCGGATAGGGCATGGCCGAACCGGTCAGCCGGTAGGGCGCGGTCAGCTTCACCCACGCCCGGCCCTCGCGCATCAGGCGCAGCAGGGCGGCGAATCCCTGCACGCCCGTGCCCTTCGTCGCCGGCACGTAACCCAGGTGCCCGAACACCACGTCGACCGGGAAGCCGGCGAGCTGCCGGTCGAGGTCCGGGAATTCATCGACGTGCATCAGGAATTCGACATGCCAGCCGAACGGCGCGATGCGCGTGGCGAGCGCGCGCAGTGCATCGAGCGGCAGCTGCCCCTTGCCGGTCTTCAGGTCGACGATGTTGCAGCGTACGCCGCGCACCCCCGCCGCGTGCAGGCGTTCGATCTGCTCCACCGGGGCATCGAAGGGCACCACCGCGACACCCCGCAGGCGCTGGGGATCGGTCGCCAGCGCGTCGAGCATCGCCCGGTTGTCGGTGCCGTAGATGCTGGGCTGGACCAGCACCGCCCGGTCGAGGCCCAGCGTGTCGAGCATGTGGCGGAAGTCCGCCATCGAGGCCTCGGGCGGCGTGTACAGCCGCTCGGCGATCAGCGGATAGCGCGATGCCGGGCCGCAGACATGGGCATGGACGTCGCAGGCCTGCGCCGGCAGGGCAACGGACGGGCGGCGCGGGGCCGGGTCATGGGCCGCGCACAGCGGCGCCTCGGGTGTGGCCGACATCGGCACTCTCCTAGTCGATTCGGGCGCCGGATTCGCGGACCACCCGTCCCCACTTGCTCACTTCATCGCGAATCAGCGCGGCATATTCGGCAGGGGTGGACGTCATCGGTTCGGCGCCCTGGTCGCTGAGCGAACGGCGGATCGCCGGATCCTTCAGCACGGCCAGCACCGAGGCGTGCAGGCGATCGATGATCGCCGCAGGGGTCCCGGCCGGTGCGACCAGCCCGAAATAGCCGACCGCGTCATACCCCGGCACGCCGGACTCGGCGATGGTCGGCACATCGGGCAGGGCGGGGATGCGGGCGCGCGTGCTGACGCCGAGCGCACGCACCTTGCCGCTCCTCACGTTAGGTACCGCCGAGGGCGCCGTCGCAAAGGAGAGCGCGACATGACCCGCCATGAGGTCGGTCATCGCCTGCGGCCCGCCCTTGTAGGGCACGTGCAGCATGCGGGTGCCGGTCATGCTGGCGAACAGTTCGGCCGACAGGTGCGGCTGGCTGCCATTGCCCGCCGAGCTGTAGGCCATCTCGCCGGGACGGCGCTTGAGCAGCGCGATCAGCTCGCGGACGTTGCGCACCGGGATCGAGGGGTGCACCACCAGCACCTGTGCGGTCTCGGCGACCACGCTCACCGGGGCGAAATCCTTCACCGGGTCGTAGGGAAGCTTCGGATAGAGGCTCGCGTTGATGCTGTGGGCGGTCGAGGCCATCAGCAGCGTGTAGCCATCGGCGGGCGATCGAACCGCGTGCTCGGCGCCGATGTTGGCGCCTCCGCCGGGCCGGTTGTCGATCACCACCGCCTGCTTCCAGTCCTTCGACAGCCGCGCGCCCAGCGTGCGCGCGATGATGTCGGTGGTGCCGCCGGCGGGGAAGGGAATCACGATGCGAACCGGCCTGGACGGATAGTCCTGGGCCAGCGCGGGCACGGCCAGCGGCAGCAGCGAGAACATCAGGGCGCGCGACAACGATGAGGACATGGAGGTCTCCGGTGACGGGTGGCCGGGGCGGGTCGAGTGCAGGGGAGGCATGACGTCGCCCGGCAACATGCCGGGCTTTCAGGCCTGCGAGAACAGCCGGCCGGCACCGGCGATGCCGCGGCGATCGCCGATGCGACGCAGCGTACCCCAGAGCGCGGCCTGGTTGCTGGTCACCACCGGCAGGCCGGTCTGCGCCTCGAGCGCTTCGATCGACTGCAGGGTACGCAGGTTCGAACAGCTGATGAACAGCGCCTGGGACTGCGGACGCACCACCTCGAGCGCCAGCGCATGCACACGCTCGGGCGTGACGCTGCCGTGCGACTGGGTCGCGAGGCCGCGGATCGCCAGCACCTCGAAGCCCGCGGCCTGCAGATAGCCGGCCAGCCGCCCGTTCAGCCAGTCCTCGTAGGGAGAGGCAACGCTCACCCGGTGCGCGCCCAGCGCGCGCAGCGCATCGACGATCGCGGCCGAGGAGGTCACCACCGGCGTACCCGTCTCCTGCTCCAGGGCGGCCGCGAGCGCGCGGTCGTCCTCGGGCGTCTTGAGGAAGCCGCTGGCCGTGCATCCGTGGCAGATCGCATCCGGCTTCGCGTGCGCGAGCAGCGCGGCGGCCTGCGGCGCCTGGGTCGACAGCCAGAGGAGGTCGGCCTCGGTGTCGGCCGTGTGGCGGATGCGCTGCGCGTGGACGGAAGCGAAGCCGCCCGTCATGCGCTGCCATTCGTGTTCCATCACCGTGTTCCACGAGGGCACGATCACCCCCAGCCGCCGCTCCCAGCGCGACTCAACCGACGTTGCCTGCATCATGATGCTCCCGATCGGGGGCGAGGCCGGCTTGCGCGTTGGCTCGGGGCCACCATGCTCGCGGCTCGGCGAACTCCACCTCCGATCTTAGCCGCATCCGGTCGCGCCGGCAGGCGGCTCCGCGGCGAAGGCGGCGGCCTGCCCGCGATGCCGCCCCTGCTCGTCGACCAGGTTCCACACGATGGCGCCGTCGATGCGGAAGCGGCGACCGCTCGCCGCGATGCGCACCCCGGAGTAGTCGCCGATCCAGCCCTCGTCGCGCACCCGCTCGAGCAACCGCTCGCGCTCCTCGCGGAGCATCGGCTCGGCCGACAGCCGGGAAGGCATGGCGACGAAGGCGTCGAACGCCATCTCGAAGCAGCGCAGCGCCAGCCGATTCCCGTAGAAGAACACCGGGTCATCCTCGGTGCCATGCGCGACCACCGCCAGCGGCGAACACCACAGTGCCCGCACCGGGTCGGGCATATCGCCGAGCGCGAGGGGTCGGCCAGTCAGTCGCCGATGGCTGGCGATGATGAGTTCGACCCGCGCCGGATCGACTGCCGGGACGGTCTCCGAAGCCGCCGCCCGCGCGGGCAGGCGAGCGGTCGGTTCGCGCCCGGTCACGGGTTCGGCTTCAGAATTTCGCGCCCGGGACCGGTACCGCCACGCCGCCGGGGCCGGCCGTCGGCGGAGCGTCGGCCTTCTGCTCGCCGGCTTCGTGTCCTTCCTCGTCGCGCCGCTTCGGCTGCAGGCGGGTCAGCGAGGCGAGCCCGCGCTCGAGCGTCGCGATCGCGCCGCTGGCGAGCGCAGCGTCGAGCGTGCGCCCGTTGGCGCGCAGCACCCCATCGCCATACTCGAAGCTTGCCTTCAGCCCGCCGCCGGACTCGGTCGCGATGCCCATCGACAGCAGCATCTGCTTCTGGGGTGCCGGCAGCAGGGCTCCTGCGAGGTTGAGTTCCCCGCTGGCCCGCAGACGCGCGCCCAGGGCGTCGGGTGCGGCGGGCGCCGGCCCGGAGGGCTTGAGTTCGATGTCGAGCCGCCCGTCGACCGAGCCCTCGCGAAGCCCACCCTTGAGCCGACTGACGCCGGCCGAGAAACCCTGGGCGAGGAGCGTGCGTATCGCCTCGCCGAGGCGAGCCCGCGAGGGCTCGGGAAGCTCGGACAGGTCGCAGGACTCGGTCAGCAGCGACTCGAGGGTGCGCAGGCTCGGCGCGTGCAGGTTGCGCAGGCCGAACTCGAGATCCATCTGGCGCGCGATCGGCTCGCCGGCACGGACTTCCCGAACGCTCGGGGAGAACAGGATGTCGATGCGGTCGCCGCGCTCGGCCACGGAACTGGCGAGGCGCAGCCCCTCCCCGCTCACCCGACCGGCGCTGAAGGCCTCGGCGCTCAGCGCGAGGGTGCCCAGCCCGCGCGCGCGATCGGAGAGGTCGACATCCAGCGCGATCCCCTTCAATTCGACCGCCTGCCCCGCCCCCTGCAGCAGCAGGCGCGGACTGCCGAGGTCGATCGACAGTGCCTGTCGGTCGAACTGCAGGCGACCGCTGGCGGCGGCCAGTCGCACCTCGCCCGGTTGCGGCGACCCGGAGGCGGGCAGGCTCGCGACCAGCTCGGGCATCGAGACGCTGGATTGCACGACCGAGCCGAAAGTCACCTTGCCTTCGCCGGACAGGCGGGCCTCCTGCCCGAACACCCGCGCGAGCGCGGCGCCGGCCTCGCCCGTTGGCTTTGCCTTCCAGGAGAAGCGTGCCAGCCCGTCCGGGCCGATCAGGTGCGACACCTCGTAGCTCACCTCCAGCGCCTGCTGCGCGGCCCGCCCGCCCGGGGCCCCGCAGGCTTCGCGCCAGAGCACGTTGACCTGGCCACTGGACGCGAGCAGTCCCGTCTCGTGACGCAGTTGCCCGAACGACAGGCCCTTCGCCGCCGGGTCGTCGGCCGCCAGGTCCGCGAGCAGGGCCTGCACCGACCGTCCGGTGTAGACGCTGGCACCCAGCCAGCCTGCCGCACCCAGCGCGACCACGCCCGCCGCCACCGCAACCTTCGCCGAAGCCCCTGCCATGTCCGTCCCCTCGCATCACGTTACGGGCGGGACTGACGCAGTCCGTGCCCCATCCGGCAGATTGTCGACCGGCGCGACCCGTACTTTAGACCGATCACGCCGACGACAGGCGGGTGCATGCCGGCGGCGCACGCTGCGCGCAGGGTTGCGCCGACCGCCGTCGCGCGAGGCCGCGGATCGGCGTATAAGATCGGCTCGTCGAGTCGGCAGTCGTGATCACACCCGCGCCGGACCCTGCCGCGCAAGCACGGCCCGCGGCCTGTGCGCCAGAGGAGTCCCGTGAAATGGATGCAGAGGCAGGCGCCGCAACTACTGTCTCGGCGCAACGCCCGCGGGTCGGCCGGGTGAAGGTACGCCTGGCGAGCGGCCTGTACGACCGCATGCAGGCGCTCTACACCGGCGAGGTCGCCGCCGAGGGGATCGACCTCGAGTTCGTGGTCAACGACGACCCGCGGAACATCTTCAATCGCATGTCGGC
>CAIKXV010000137.1 GCA_903831455.1 uncultured Pseudomonadota bacterium
CGGCAAGACGACGCTGCTGAGGCTGATCGCAGGCCTCGACCTGCCCGAGGCTGGCGGACGGGTGTGGTTCGGCGAGGAGGATGTCACCGAGCTACCGATCGAGAAGCGGAACGTTGGCATGGTGTTCCAGAGCTATGCGCTGTTTCCCAACATGTCGGTGTCCGGCAATGTCGCCTACGGCCTGCGTATTCGCGGGATCGCACCCGAGGCCCGGACGGCGCGCGTGCGCGATACGCTGCGGATGATGCGCATCGAGGAGCTGGCCGATCGGCGAATCGACCAGTTATCCGGGGGCCAGCGCCAGCGCGTGGCGCTCGCACGCGCGATCGCTCCCCAGCCGCGCGTGCTGCTGCTGGATGAGCCGCTCACGGCACTGGACGCGAAACTGCGCGATTCCCTGCGCACGGAACTCGATGCGCTGCTGAGGTCCCTGGGCATCACTACCGTCTACGTCACCCATGACCAGGCCGAAGCGATGTCGCTGGGCGACAGGATCGCCGTGATGGACCGGGGCCACCTCTCGCAGATCGGCTCTCCCCTGCAGATCTACCGGGAACCATCCACGGCATTCGTTGCCGATTTCGTCGGCACGATGAACCGCATCGACGTGCGACTCGACGGCGATCACCTGATCTTCCCCGGGGGACGAATCCCCTGGGTCGGCGGCCCTGCGTTGGACACGGTGATGTTCCGACCCGAAGACCTGCAGCTTGCGCCAGCAGGCGAAGGCAACATCTCAGGGGTCGTCAAGGCCGTGTTCTTCCTCGGTGACCACAGTCGGGTGCTCGTCGAAACCGGCGCGGATTCGCCCCTCATCGTCAAGACCCTCGATCGCCGCCCGATCCTCCGCGGCCAGGCGATCGGGATCCATCTCGATCGGTCGAGCATCCTGCCGCTGCCCGGTCGGCCGACTCAGTCCCACCCCGGCGGATCGTGATCGAACCCGCCCAGCGCGTGCTCGAGCACCCGGGCCACCGCGAGCAGGCGCGCATCCTCCCCTACCCGGGCGACCACCTGCACCCCGCACGGCGCGGAAGGCGGCGGTGCTGCCGTCGATGCATCGCGTCCCGCACCCTGCGGCAGGGCGACCGGCACGCTCATCGCGGGCTGTCCGGTGACGTTGAAGGGCGCGGTGAACACCGCGAGCGGCACCGCCTGTGCAAGTACCGCCGCTGCGTCAGCCCCGCGCCCGACGCCCACGCGCGGCGCCGCGCTCGCGACGGCGGGCGTCACCAGCAGGTCGGTCTCCCCCCACCAGCGGGTGAGCCTCTCGCACAGCGCATCGCGCAGGGCCCGTGCCTGCGCATGGCTGATGGCGCGACCCGCCTCGCGCAGCGCGCGCGTGACCGGTTGCAGGCGAGCGTGCATGAAGCCGGGAAGCGGCAGCCCGGCGAAGGTTCGCTGCCACAGCGGCAGGAACTCCCCGGCGCCCAGAGGCGGGGCGCCGATGTCCTCGACCACGCAGCCCGCGGCTTCGAGCAGCGCGGCGACCGTGCGCACGGCCGCGACGGACTGCGCGGGCGTGCGCTCCACGCCCGGCTCCTCGGCGTGGAGCAGCAGCCTCACGCGAAGCCCGCGCGGCAGGTCGACCGGGCGGTCGAAGCGGTCATCGGTCGCCAGCACCCGCAGCAGCGCACGTGCATCGCCGACCGAGCGCGCAATCGGCCCTTCGGTGGACAGGCACAGCCGCTCCAGCGGCGAGGCGTGATGCAGCGCGCCGCGCGAGGGCTTGAACCCGAACAGGCCGCACAGCGCGGCGGGAATCCGGATCGAACCGCCGCCATCGCTCGCATGCCCCAGCGGCAGCAGGCGGGCCGCCACCGCCGCCGCGCTGCCCCCGCTGCTGCCACCCGCCGTGCGCGCGAGGTCCCACGGGTTTCGCACCGACGGGCCGATGTCCGGATCGGTGAAGGGCATCGCCCCGAACTCGGCGGTCGCGAGCTTGCCGAGCACGACCACGCCCGCCTCGCGCAACCGGCGCACGTTGGGTCCATCGACGGGCGATCGCATCCACGCGAGGGCCCGCGACCCGGCGCGCAACGGCATCGCCCGCACCGGATAGAGGTCCTTGATGCCGAGGGGTACGCCGGCCAGTGGCGAGGCGGGCGCATGCCCTCTCGCGCGCTGCCGGTCGAAGGCGCGGGCACCCCGCCTCGCGGAGGCTCCGGCGACATGGCAGAACGCCGCCACGGAGGGATTCAGGCGGGCAAGACGGTCGAGGAACGCGTCGGTGACCTCGACACCGGAGACCTCGCCAGTCGCCATCAGGCTCGCCAGTTCGACAGCCGTGCGCAGGTGCAAGTCACTCATCACCGCATTATGCCGCCATCCGGACGGTCTGCTGCTCCCTGCGTGCAGTCCGCCCGGACGTCATGCTGGCTGCGCGCGGCGATCGCCCCTCAAGGGACCGGCTGCGGCCGGGCACCGCGCCCACCCGACTGCCCTCGGCGCGTGTGCGGCGCGCGAGCGCGCGCGCGGGCAGGATACCTCCCGGAGCAGGTCAGGTCAGGAGTTTCCGTTGATCCGGAAACACCCGAGGATCGGTGTCCTTTCCGGTCGGGCTGCCGGAGCTTGCCACCCTGTCGCGCAGCGGCTTTCCCGACACCGCAAGGATTCCGCTCCGGACGGCGATGACCAG
>CAIKXV010000138.1 GCA_903831455.1 uncultured Pseudomonadota bacterium
ACCGCCACCCGCCACCGCCGGTGCCGGGGCGCGAACGACCCCGGCGCCGCTCGCGACGACCTCGCCGCCCCGCCTCGACGGTGCGCGGGCGCTGGGGCCGCCCGCCGCGACGCCCGCGATGCTCAGAGGCCGACCGATTCGGCCACCAGCCGGGCCAGTTCGGCGCGCAGTTCGGCCTTGACCCGGGCCTGCGCCGGGTCCCCGTTGAGGTTGTGGATCTCGTAGGGGTCGGCGTCCAGGTCGTACAGTTCGTCCAGTTCGCCGGCCTCGCCGCGGTTGACCCAGTGGATCAGCTTGTGGCGATCGGTGCGCACCGCCTTGTAGGACATGCCGATCAGCCACGGCATCGCGTTCTCGCTGAAGTACTCGGCCATGATCGACTGGCGCCACCCGCCCTGCGCTCGCCCTGCGCGACCGTCCATCAGCGGCACCAGCGAGCGCCCCTGGATCTGGGGTCCGGGCCGACCGCCGGCCAGTTCGATGCAGGTGGGCGCGATGTCGAGCGCGAGCACCAGTTCATCGTGCACCGTGCCCGCGCGCACCTTGCGCGGGTAGCGGTACACGAAGGGCGAGCGGATGCCCTCCTCGTAGGCGAAGCGGCGCTCCAGGCCGAGCCCATGCTCGCCGAAGAAGTAGCCGTTGTCGCCGAGGAACAGGATGAAGGTGTCGTCGAGTTGCCCGTTGCGCTCGAGCGCCGCGAGCAACTCGCCCACGCCTTCGTCCACCGAGGCCATCATCCGCGCGCGCAGCCGCATCTCCTCCGGATCGCCGGTCTTCACCGATTCGAGCAGGGCCTGCGCCGTCTCCGTGGACTTGATCTCGAACGCCTCGCGCCAGACCGGCTTGTCGGCCACCACCGCCGAGGGCGGCAGCACGTTCGGGCGCGGCGGGAACACCGCCCCCTCGTACAGCCGCTCGTGCCGCGGCGCCGGCTTGTAGCCGTTGCCCTCGTCGAGCGTGAGCTTGCCGTCGGCGGCCTGCACGGCATCGGGATGCACCGCCTTGTGCGCGAAGAACAGCGCGAAGGGCCGATCGCGCCGCCGGTTGACGAACTCGAGCGCGCGCTCGTTGAGCAGGTCGGTGATGTAGCCCGGGCACCGGCGCACCACCCCGTCCTCGTTGAGCTCGGGGTCGAACAGGCGCCCGTGGCCGTCGAAGCTCACCCAGCGGTCGTATCCGGGCCTCGGTCCGCCGTCGTTGCCCATGTGCCACTTGCCGATGTGGGCGGTCTCGTAGCCCAGCGCCTGCAGGGCGAGGTGGTAGTTGGGCAGCCGGTGGCTGTGCGCGTCGCGCGCGACGTTGTCGATGATGCCGTGCCGGCTGGCGTACTGGCCGGTGACGATGCTCGCGCGGTTGGGCGAGCACAGCGGCGTGGTATGGAAGGCGCGCGTGCAGATCGCGCCCTCGTGCGCGATGCGATCGATGTTCGGGGTCTTCATGTACGGATGACCCCCGGCCCCGAACTCGTCGAAGCGCAGGTCGTCGATCAGGATCACCAGCAGGTTGGGACGGCGGTCGGGCACGGGGCCACTCCTGGAACAAAGCCGCGGCGCGGCGGGACATTCAGCGCGGCTGGTAGACGGCCAGCGCCTCGGGCAGCATCGCCTCGATCGCGCGGATGCGCGACTCGTTGGACGGATGGGTGGACATCCACTCGGGCGGCGCGCCACCGCCCTTGCGCGCGGCCTCGCCCATCCTCACCCAGAGATCGCGCGCGGCCCGAGGATCGTAGCCGGCACGCGCCATGTAGATGAGGCCGAGGCGATCGGCTTCGGTCTCCTGCAGGCGGGAGAAGGGCAGGATCACCCCCAGCGTGGCGCCCGCCCCGAGCGCGGCGAGCAGCGCCTGGTTCGATGCATTGTCGCGACCTGAAGTGCCGATGGCGATCGCCCCGGCGGTGAGCCCCAGCTGGACCAGCAGTCCCTGGCTCATGCGCTCGGCGCCGTGGCGCGCCGTGGCATGGGCCACCTCGTGGCCGATCACGGCGGCGAGTCCTGCCTCGTCGCGGGTGAGTGGCAGGATGCCGGTGTACACCGCCACCTTGCCACCCGGCAGGCAGAACGCATTGACCATCTTGTCGTTCTGGATGAGCCGGAACTCCCACTGGAAATCGGTGCGCCCGGTGGCCGCGGCGATCCGGGCGCCGACACGCTGCAGCATCGCGTTCAGTGCCGGGTCGGTGTTGAGCTTCTCCTTCTTCAGGATGTCCCCGTAGGCCTGCAACCCGAGGCGCGCCTCGTCCGAGGGCGAGAGCAGGATCAGCTGCTGTCGCCCGGAGATCGGGGCAGTCTGGCAACTCACCAGCAGCGGTCCGAGGCCCGCGCACAGCAGCAGCGTGGCGACCAGGGTGCGAAGTCGGCGCGGCAGGACGGGAAGGATCGGGGACATGCAGGCTCCGGGGATACGGTCGGCACGCGTCGACGCGCAGGACGGATGGTGGCGTCGGCCGCCGACGGGCGGCTCGACGCGCCGAATGCTACCGCGAGGCAGGGCCGGCCACGCGGCGTGCGGGCGCGATGCTCGACCGCGACGGGCCCGTTACGTTACCCCAAACGCGCGGGCCGCAAGGGCCGCGGTCGGCCGGGAGCCGAACGCCTCGCGGGTCACCGGCCAGGCTCCTCGCGCACCCGCGCGAGCACCGCGAGCAGCCCGAGCGCGGCGGCCACGGCGGACAGGCTGAAGGTGGCCGCCGGCCCCAGCCACTGCCACCCGGCACCGGCTGCGATTCCCCCCAGGGTGCCCCCCGCGCCGAAGGACACCGCGGTGTAGAGCGCCTGGCCACGGGCCTGCAGCGCGCCCCCGAACCAGCGGTGGATCAGGCCGACGGCAGCGGCATGGTAGGCGCCGAAGGTGGCGGCATGCATCGCCTGCGCCGAGAGCACCGCCAGCGTCCAGTCCGGCATCCAGCCGATCATCAGGAAACGCAGCACCGCGATGGCGAAGCTCGCCACCAGCACGCGGCGCAACCCCAGGCGGCCGACGATGGACGGCATCCACCAGAACACCGCGATCTCGCAGGCGACGCCGAGCGCCCACAGCCAGCCCACGGCCGCCTTGCTGTAGCCGTGATCGACCAGGTGGATCGAATAGAACGCGTAATACGCGCCATGGGCGGCGGCCATCATGAAGCAGGCGAAGAGCAGCCCGCGCACCTCGGGGCGCGCGAGCAGCACCCGCGCCGAGGCCTCGCCGCCCGAGGGCCTGGCGGTCGCCGACTCGGGGACCGCCCAGGCCGCCACCACGCCGGCGACGTACAGCGCCGCCACGCCCCACAGCCAGACCGGCAGGGTCACGTGATCGAGCAGGTGGCCGATCGCCACCACCGAGGCGATGAAGCCGATCGACCCCCACAGGCGGATGCGTGCGTATCGCCCGGTGTCGCCGCGGACGTGCCCGAAGGTGGTGGCCTCGGCCAGGGGCATCGCCGCGCTGGTGAGGAAGCTCATCGCCGCCAGCGCGAAAAACAGGCCGACGAATCCGTCGGCCCCGGCGATCGCCGGGAACCCCAGCGCGCCCGCAGCCGACGTGAGCCGTACGAGGTGCATGCGTTGGCCGTGCCGGTCGGCCAGCCAGCCCCAGAGCACCGGGCCGACCATGCGCGAGGCCTGCATCACGCCGGTGAGCAGGCCGATCTGCGCGGCCCCCATCCCGACGGCGGTCAGGTAGAGGCTGAGGTAGGGGGTGAATGCGCCGACGTACGCGAAGTACGCGAAGTAGAACGCCCCCAGGGCGAGCACCGGCACGCGTGCGCCCACCGCGGCGCCGCCCGCCGGCTCACGCCTCGGAGGGATCCGCGTCCTCGCGGGAAGGCGCCTCGGCCGCGCTCGAGGCCGCTGGCGCGCGGGCCGCGATGCGCGGCGTCGGGCAGCGAACGTCGGCATTCTGCGCACGCTGGCGCAGCGCATGCTCGATCAGCACCAGTGCGAGCATCGACTCGCAGATCGGCGTGGCACGGATGCCGACGCACGGATCGTGCCGCCCGGTGGTCTCCACGATCACCGGGTCGCCGTTCACGTCGATGGAGCGGCGCGGCAGCCGGATCGAGGAGGTCGGCTTGACCGCGACATGCACGACGATGTCCTGCCCGGTGGAGATGCCGGCGAGCACGCCGCCGGCGTGGTTGGAGAGGAAACCCTCGGGGGTCATCTCGTCGCCGTGGACGGTGCCGGGCTGGGTCACCGCCTCGAATCCAGCGCCGATCTCCACGCCCTTGACCGCGTTGATGCCCATCATCGCGTAGGCGATGTGGGCATCGAGCCGGTCGTAGACCGGCTCGCCCCAGCCGACCGGCACGCCGGTGGCGATGGTGGTGATGCGGGCGCCGCAGGAATCGCCGGACTTGCGCAGCCGATCCATGAAGGCCTCGAGCTCAGGCACGCGGTCGGGGTCGGCGCAGAAGAACGGGTTGTCGTACACGCCGTCCCACGAGCGGAAGTCCAGGGGCAGCGGCCCGAGCTGCGACATGTAGCCGCGGATCTCGACACCGTGGCGCTCGCGCAGCCATTTCTTCGCGATCGCCCCGGCCGCGACGCGCACGGCCGTCTCGCGCGCGGACTGCCGGCCGCCGCCGCGGTAGTCGCGGATGCCGAATTTCTGCCAGTACGTGTAGTCGCCGTGCCCCGGGCGGAAGCTGTCGCGGATCTTCGAATAGTCCTTGCTGCGCGCGTCGGTGTTGCGGATGAGAAGGCCGATCGGGGTTCCGGTGGTGCGGCCCTCGAAGACCCCGGAGAGGATCTCGACCCGATCCTCCTCCCGCCGCTGCGTGACATGGCGCGACGTGCCCGGACGGCGACGGTCGAGTTCGACCTGGATGTCCGCCTCGGTGAGTTCCATGCCCGGGGGACAGCCGTCGACCACGCAGCCGATGGCCGGGCCATGGCTTTCGCCGAAGGACGTGACGGTGAACAGGGTACCGAGCGTGCTGCCGGACATCGGGGGAGAGGCCTGCGCCCGCGGGAGACCCGCGACGCGTGCGCTGGACTGCGAAGCCGGGAAGTCTACCACCCAGCCTCCGGCCCTCCGCGACCGCGGTCGACCGTCGGCGGTGGCTCCGCCACCGCCCCGTCGCAAGCCGCCCCCGGAACAGGCCCGCGATCGAGGCGGCGGCGGGTCAGCCGTCGAGCGGAGCGCGGACCGCGCGCGAAGGCGGCCGGCTCGATCGCGCCCGGGGTGCCGGAGCGGATCGCGCGGCGGGGCAGCGCATCGAGGGCGCTCGACCCTCGCGCAGGCCGACGACCCCGGGCGTTTTCACCCGCCGACCGACGGCCCGCGCCGCCGCGCTCGCCGGGCAGTTCGGCCGCGGACCCGGCCGTCTTCCGGCGCGGCGCTATCATGCAGCCGGCGCGCGAGCCCCGGGCGCCCACCCAGCCCGACGGCGGAGAGTCCCGATGCAGCAGTACCACGACCTGATGGCGGCCATCCTCGCGCGCGGCGTGCGGCGCGGCGACCGCACCGGCACCGGCACGCTCAGCCTGTTCGGCCACCAGATGCGCTTCGACCTGGCCGCGGGTTTCCCCCTCGTCACCACCAAGAAGGTGCACCTGAAGTCGATCATCCACGAACTGCTGTGGTTCCTGCGCGGCGACACCAACATCGGCTACCTGCGCGAACACGGGGTCACGATCTGGGACGAGTGGGCGGATGCGAACGGCGACCTCGGGCCGGTCTACGGGCGCCAGTGGCGCAGCTGGCAGGCGGCGGACGGACGGGCGATCGACCAGCTCGGCGCGGTGATCGAGCAGATCCGCCGGACGCCGGAATCGAGGCGTCTCGTGGTGTCGGCCTGGAACGTGGGCGAACTGGACGCGATGGCGCTGCTACCCTGCCACGCGCTGTTCCAGTTCCATGTCGCCGAAGGCCGCCTCTCCTGCCAGCTCTACCAGCGCAGCGCCGACGTCTTCCTCGGCGTGCCGTTCAACATCGCGTCCTATGCCCTGCTCACGCTGATGATCGCGCAGGTGTGCGAGCTCGCCCCGGGCGACTTCGTGCACACGCTGGGCGATGCGCACCTCTACCTGAACCACCTCGACCAGGCCCGCGAGCAGCTGGGCCGGACGCCGAAACCCCTGCCGACCATGCACCTCGACCCCTCGGTCGGCCGCATCGACGGCTTCCGCTACGAGCACTTCCGGCTGGAAGGCTACGATCCCTGGCCCGCGATCCGCGCGCCGATCGCGGTATGAGCGCGCCCGCGCCGTCGCTGATCGTCGCGATGGCCCGCAACCGGGTGATCGGGCGGGACAACGCGCTGCCGTGGCACCTCCCCGAGGACCTCGCGCGCTTTCGCACGGTCACCATGGGGCATCACATCGTGATGGGGCGGCGCACCTTCGAGTCGATCGGGCGCCTGCTGCCGGGGCGCACCACCGTCGTGGTCACCCGCAACCGCGGCTACGTCCTGCCGGGGGCGATCGTCACGCATTCGCTGGCCGAGGCGCTGGCCGCGTGCGCGGGCGACGCCGAGCCGTTCGTGGTGGGAGGCGGCGAGCTGTTCGCCGCCTCGCTGCCACTGGCCCGCCGCATCCACCTCACCACGGTCGAGGCCGAGGTCGAGGGCGACGTGGTGATGCCGGCGATCGATCGGCGGGACTGGGCGACCGTGCACCGGGAACACCATCCCGCGCACGACGGGCAGCCGCTCGCGTGGACCTACGAAGTGCTCGATCGCTTCACGCGCTGAGCGGGCCCGGTCGCCCGGATGGCCGTTCGCGCGACGGCTCAGCGACCCGGGCCGGCGACGAGTTCCCAGCGCAGCCAGTCGCCCGCGCGCGGCAACCACCCGGAGCCCTCGCCGCCCCCGCTGGACGTATCGAAGAACAGGCTCGACTCCTCGCGGCGCACCACCACCCCCGGTCCAGGTGCGTACCAGTCCACCCGCTGGCGCAGCATCGCGGTGCGATGGGTCGCGCCGTCCCCCTCGTCGAGGTCGTGGAAGATGCGCAGGGCACGGAACTCGCCGGCGGGCACCCGCACGGTCTCCCAGCCCCCCACCCGCGTGGCGAGCATCACGCGCCGCGGCGTGCCACCGTCCCGGTCAGTGGCGTCGACCACGGCCCGCGAACGCGCGCCCGGCGCCAGCACCGGTGGCAGCAGCGGCAGCGGCGGGGAGTAGCGGGTCCGGCTGCCGTCGGCACGCTCGAGGGCCAGCAGGTCGCCGCGCGCATCGACCTGCCAGGCCACCACGCGCGCACGATCGCGCCCGAACGGCGCCTCGCTGGCGTCCTCGAAGTCCATGCCCACGAGCCTGGAGCCCTCGGCGCCGACCTGCTGGCGCACGCGGCTGCGCGCCTCGCCGTTGTAGGCGTTGACCGTCTGCCACTCCAGCACGCTGCCGGCCGGAAGGGGGAACGGGGAGACCGTCCCCGCGCCCTGCGGGCCGGCGCAGCCGACGCCCACCAGGGCCAGGGGGCCGACGACCAGCGCCCGTCGAACCGGGCTCGGACCCGCCTGCACGCCACTCGCACCCATCGCCGTCTCCTTCCTTCCTGCCGTCCTGCGGCCGATGATGCACCCGGTCGCACCGGCTGGCACGTGCCGTGCCGGCGGACTCCCTGCCCCGCGCACCGGACATCCCGGCACCCGGGTGGGATCAGCGGCGAACCGCCGGCGTCTCCACGGGCAGCGACGAGGCCCGCCACGCGAGATAGAGTTCGAGGGCAAGGTAGTCCGGGTGCCCCTGGGGCAGCATTTCGGCACGCACGCCCGACAGGCAGCTGCGAAAGCGTCGATGGAGCGAGCCGAGGGCCTGCCACTCGAGGCGGTAGGCCGGATACCCGACGCCGTGGCCCTGGCTGATGGTCTCGGGGCCGAGCCGACGCCCCCAGTTCGCATCGTGGCAGTGGCTGCAGGCGAGGTTGAGCTGGCCGATGCGCCGATGGTAGGACGCGCGCCCACGCTCGAAGTACGGCCGCGCGGGACCGTCGACCTCGACGCGCACCGGCATCCCGCGCGACTGGTAGGCCACGTAGGCGGACAGCGCGAGGAGCGCATCGGACTCGTGGGCGGCCGGCTCGATGCCCTGGCGCTGCGCCTGGCAGGCCTGGATCCGCGACTCCAGGTTGACGAGCCGACCGGTGGCCGCATCGACCGCGGGCAGGCTCGCGGCCGCCCCGCGCAGCGCATCGGCATGGCAGCTGCCGCAACTGCGCCTGGACGGGCCGACCGGCTCGCTCCAGAGCTTCTGCCCGCGCTCGACCCAGAGCATGCCGGGATTGGCGAAATCGTCGGCCTGCAGCGCGCGTACGGTCGGGCCGGCGAAAACCAGCCCGGAGCGTGCAGGAGACGGCCGCGACACGGCGGGCGCCTCGACTGCCGGCTGCGCGAACGCCGCGGCGGCGACACACGCGAGGACCGCGGCCAGCCACGACCCGCCACGGCGAAGAGCGCTGCGGGCGGCCGAGGCGGGAGCCACCCGACGACCCGCTCGCCGCCCGGGCCTCGGACACGCCCCGCGCTGGGCGTCCATGCTCAGCCGGCCACCGTGATCGCCACCGTCTCGGAGCCGCGTATCCCGGCATCGTCGACCCATTCGAAGACCATCGGTCCGCTGGCCACTGCCTGCACGGGAAACTCGAGGTACGGGTTGGCCGCCACGCCCGAGCCGAGTTCGGCGCGAAACACCTCCTGCCCGCCATAGCGCACGGCCAGCGTATGGATCACGTTGCGCGGGATCGGACGACCGGTGTCGGTCAATCGAAAACCGGTCTCCATCACGTGCTGGATCGCGATGCGCACGACGAAGACCTCGGCCGGGCGGACCACGGCGGGGACACGGACGCGGGCGACCATCTCAGGAGGCGTCCAGGCAGGCGGACTCGGTGACCAGCACGTCGGCCTGCGCCGACCAGAACCGCCCGTCGGAGGTCTGCGCCACCGCCATCACCCGCTGGCTGACGGCCAGCCGCACGCGGGTCGCCAGTTCGGCGCGACCGGAGTGCGGCCCCAGGTGCACCTTCAACAGGACCGGGCGAGGATTGAATTCCGCCAGCAGCGTGATCGAGCGTACGTGGTCCTCGCTGCTCATCGGGCTGTCCACCCGCACCCGCACGGGAACCGATAGCCCGTTGTCGGCCAGTTCGGGGATCTCGAGATGCACGCGCTCGGCGCGTACCGGGCGCCCGCCGGTCACCTCGGGCAGCAGCGTCGCATAGCCGCTGCCGATCGCCGGGCCGGAGGTCGGCATCTGCCCCCGTGCCGGCGCGAGCGCGACGAGCGGCACGCCCGCCATCGTTCGAAGCCAGCGTCTTCGGTTCAGCGCAGCGTCGAGAGCCATGCCACCACATCCTCGATCTGTTCGGCGGACAGCACCGGGCGGCCTCGCCACGCTTCGGCCACCTGGGACAGCCCTTCGGTCACGTGATAGCGCGGCATCAGCGATCCGGGGTTGACGCGCGAGGGGTCGACCACCCGGAGCCGGAGCTGCCCGGCGTCGAGCCGCGAACCGACGCCCGCCAGCGGCGGCGCGAGGTTGCCGACAGGGCGTGCACCGGAATCCGGGGCACCGTGGCAGAGCAGGCAGTTGCCGTCCCGGCCGAAGGCGATCTCGCGACCGCGGGCAGCGTCGGGCATGGCTTCCACCAGCGGACGCGGGATGGCATCGCCCCGCGCCTGCCAGGCGACCAGCGGCTGGGCCGTCACCCCGGACCCGACCGCCAGGGCGGCCACACCCAGCTCCAGCCCCAGCGATCGACCTCCGGCCATGCCCGTCCCGCCCCGCGCGCTCAGCCGAAGGTGAAGCCTTCGTTCTTGAGCGGCAGGTTGCGCACCGGACGGCCGATCGCCGCGGCGATCGCGTTCATGACCGCGGGCGCGGTCACGCAGATGGTGGGCTCGCCCACGCCGCCCCAGAAATCCCAGGTCGGCGCGATCACCGTCTCCACCTTCGGGAACTCGGCCATCCGCATCACCCGGTAGGTGTGGAAGTTGAGTTCCTGGATACGGCCGGCGTCCACGGTGCACTCGCCGAAGTAGGCCGCCGACAGCCCGTAGGCCACCGACCCCTCCACCTGCGCGGCGATCTGGTCGGGGTTGACCTGATGGCCGCAATCGGTGGCGAGCACCAGCCGGTGCACCTTGACCTCGCGCTTGGCGCTCACCGAGACCTCGGCGACCGCCGCGGAGTAGCTCGCATAGCCCATGAACTGCGCGATGCCCCGATGCACGCCCCGCGGCAGCGGCTTGCCCCAGCCGGCCGCCTCCGCGACCGCATTGAGCACGCCCAGATGCTTCGGGTGCTTCTGCATCAGCGCACGCCGGAACTCGAGCGGGTCGCGACGGGCCGCGCGCGCGAGTTCGTCCATGAAGCACTCGAGGTAGATGCCGTTCTGCGTGGTGTTGACGCCACGCCACGGACCGGGCGGCACGTGCGTGTTGCGCATCGCGTACTCGATGCGCATGTTCGGCACCGTGTAGCCGATCTGCGCGTCGCCAGGCTCCTTCCACAGCCCCTGCAGCTGGCGAACATCCTTCCCGTCCTTGATCGCCGCGGGGTTCAGCGCCGCGTTGATCGACTGGCCCGACACGCGGATGTGCAGGCCGACCAGATTGCCCTTCTCGTCGAGTCCGCCCTCCAGGCGGCACATCGAAATCGGACGGAAGTAGTCGTGGGTCTGGTCTTCCTCGCGGCTCCAGATGAGCTTGACCGGCGTGCCCGGGAACTGGCGCGCGATCAGCACCGACTGGCGAATGTAGTCCGGTACCGTCACCCGGCGCCCGAAGCCGCCGCCCAGGTCGTAGTTGTGCACCTCGCACTGGGACAGCGGAAGGCCGGAGGTCTGCGACAGCGCAGAGATCGCCAGTTCCTGGTTCTGCGTGGAGGTCCAGATCTCGCCGCGGTCGGCCGTGATGCGGGCGGTGCAGACCATCGGCTCCATGGTGGCATGCGAGAGGTAGGGGGTGGAGTACACCGCCTCGATGCGCCGGGTCGCGCCTGCGATCGCCTTGGCCGCGTCGCCATAGTCGGTGTCGGCGAATGCGTCGCCGGACGTGAGGCCGGTGCGCAGGTGCGCATCGATCGACTTGCTGGTGACCTTGGCGTTCGGACCCTCGTCCCAGGTGATCGGCAGCGCATCGAGCGCGGTCTTGGCACGCCACCAGGTATCGGCCACGACCGCGACGGTGGTGTCGTTCACGCGGACCGCCCCCTTCACCCCCGGCATGGCCGAGATCCGGGCCGCGTCGAAGCTCACCAGCTTGCCGCCGTAGACCGGGCACTGCCGCACCGCCGCGTTGAGCATGCCCGGCAGGTTCACGTCGATCGAGTAGAGCTTGCTGCCATCGAGCTTGGGCGCGGTGTCCAGGCGACGCATCGGCTTGCCGGCGACCTTCCAGTCGCGCGGGCTCTTGAGCACGATGGACTTCGGATCCGGCGGCGTGAGCTTCGCGGCCGCCGCGGCCAGTTCGCCATAGCGGGCACTGCGCCCGGAGGCGGCGTGACGCACGACGCTGTTCTCGGCGGTGAGTTCGGATACCGGTACCTGCCACTGCGCGGCAGCGGCCTGCACCAGCATCAGGCGTGCCGCGGCGCCGCCGCGGCGGATGTAATCGTGCGAGGTGCGGATGCCCCGGCTGCCGCCGGTGGACATGTCGCCCCAGATCCGCTTGCGCGCAAGGTTGCGGGCCGCAGACACCGGCTCCAGGGTCACCTTCGACCAGTCGCACTGGAGTTCCTCGGCCACCAGTTGCGCGAGGCCGGTATGCGTGCCCTGCCCCATTTCGGAGCGCACCACGCGGATGGCAACCGTGTCGTCGGGGCGCACCACGACCCAGGCATTGATCTCGGGTACCGCCTGCGCGGCGGCCTGGCCGCTCGCGTCGCGGATGGTGCCGGGCAGGGCGAAGCCCAGCGCGAGCCCGCCGCCGGCGGCGGCGGTGGTGCCCACCACGAAACGGCGGCGCGAGGCGCTCGCGGGCGTGCCGGTGGACTTGCGGGTGTCGAATGCGCGCTCGGCGCGCGGGGTCCGGATCTTCATCGTCGGTCTCCTCGGGCGTCGGTCGGGATCAGGCGTCGCGCGTGCCGTCGGCGGGCGCCTCGGCAAGCGAACGGGTGTCGGGTGCCTCGCCGACGACCTTGAACACCGAACCGCGGCCCTTGGCGTTGCCAGCCGCCATGTGGACCGCGGCGCGGATCCGCTGGTAGGTCCCGCAGCGGCAGATGTTGGTCATCGCCTCGTCGATGTCGCGGTCGGTCGGGCGCGGCTTCGCGCGCAGCAGCGCGACGGCGGCCATGATCTGCCCGGACTGGCAGTAGCCGCACTGGGGCACGTCCAGTTCCAGCCAGGCCTTCTGGACCGGATGCGAGGCATCCGCGGAGACGCCCTCGATCGTGGTCACGCGACGGTTGCCCACCGCCGAGACGGGGATCACGCAGGAGCGGGTGATCTCTCCGTCGATGTGGACGCTGCACGATCCGCACTGCGCAACGCCACAGCCGTACTTGGTGCCGGTGAGACCAAGCTGCTCGCGCAGCACCCAGAGCAGCGGCGTGGACGGCTCGGCATCGACCGAGTGCACGCGACCGTTGACGTTGAGCTGGATCATCGATCCCTCCTCATGGCATGGAAATGTCGGCTTCGGGGCCGCGCCCGGTCGTACCCCCGCGCGCATCGCGCGCCGGCCGTTGCGTGCCGGCTCCGTCGTCACGGGACGGGCAGGACTTGCGCGCGGCAAGCGTATGACGCGTCCCCGGCACGGTCAAGCGACGCGGAGAGGTCAGCTGGCCTGCAGGTCGATGAAAGGCTCGCGCCGTTCGCCCGGACCCCGGTCGATGCGATCCACCACCCTGAACGTGACCTCGCAAGGCTCGCCGAGATCCGCGCCCAGGGCACGCGCGAACACGTCCCGCGATGCAGCATCGAAGCACTCGCCGACGACCAGCAGCATCTCGAACCGGCGTGGCCCCTGCTGCCGGACCTGCCAGTCGACCAGACCCTGCGTGCCGGGCAGCAACCAGGGGTCGAAGGCGGGCCAGCGGGGGACTCCGTCGGACCGGCGCAGCCGGTTGCGGCCGCGCCCCAGCACGCGCTCGAGCGTGGCCAGCGTGCGCCCGCAATCGCAGGCAGGCGCCCCCGCCACCGCCCAGTCGCCGGTGTCGTAGCGCACCAGTGGCGAGGCGAAGTTGTGCAGTACGGTGACGACCACCCGGCCGGGTGCGCCGGGCGGCACGGCCACCCCCTTCTCGTCGAGCAGTTCGAGAATGACGGCTTCCTCCTGCACGTGCAGATGCCCATGCCGCGGGCATTGCAAGGCGAGGTAGCCGGTCTCCCGGGCGCTGTAGGCGTCCTCGACCGGCAGGCCGAACGCGCGCTGCGCGAGCAGGCGAATGGCCGGCGTCAGCGGCTCGCCCGTGCTGCGCAGGCAGGACAACCGGGTGGGCGCGCCGCCGTGCCCGAGGAACCACTCGGCCAGCGCGCGCAGGTTGCCGGGCTGGGTCACCAGCACGTCGGGGTTCTCCTGCCGCAGCCAGCGGGCCTGCTCGTCGAGGCTCTCCGAGACGCTCAGTCCTGTCGCCGGCCCGGTGTCGCACAGGCCGGCGGTGGCCGCGCCCCAGTTGTCCTCCCTCACCTCGCGCATCGGCAACGGGCGCAGTGCGGCGAGGTGGCCGGAGAAGTCGCGCCGGTGCCAGAGATGATCCCGCAGCGTGATCGCGCGCCACATGAACTGGGAGAGCAGCGTGCCGCGAAAGCGCAGGGCCAGCCCGGTGGTCCCCGCGGTCTCCGCCTCGTGCAGCGCGCCGTGCTCGGGCGGCACCGCCTCGCAGGACGCGGCAGTCCCGGCCGCCTGCAACCACCCGCGATCGACCACGGGCAGGCGCGCGAAGCGCTCGGGGGTGAGCGCATCGCGGGCCGGATCGAAGCCCAGGCCCTTCCACGCCGCCGCCCAGGCGGTCGAATGACGCGCCGCGTGGCGGATCAGCGCACGCGCCTGCACGAGCTGAAGCGCGGCGCGCCGCGGCCGGGGCAGCCGCTCGCTGCGCTCGAGTTGCCAGAGCATCGCCAGCACGGTGGCGCCACCGGCCTCGGGCAGCGGCGGCCACAGCGCGCCAGGCAGGCTGGAGCGCAGCGGCAGCGCGGGCAAGGCCGGCACCCGACCTCTCGCGGCGGTCAGGCGGGCGTCGGGGCTGGGGCCTGGACGCGGCATGGCGCCTGCAGCGCGCTCAGCCCGCCGCCGGATCCCGGAACTTCACGCAGTCGACGAAGTAGCGCACCTCGCCGCTGGGCAGGCGCTCGTCGACAAGGCCGTGGATGTCGGTCTCGAACCCGGGAAACAGGCGGTTGAATTCGCGCGCGAACTGCAGGTAGCGGACGATGGTCGCGTTGAACCGCTCGCCCGGGATCAGCAGGGGGATGCCCGGCGGGTAGGGGGTCACGAGCATCGCGGTCACCCGCCCCTCCAGCTGGTCGATCGGCACCCGGTCGATCTCGCGATGGGCCATCCGCGCGAACGCGTCGGAGGGCTTCATCGCCGGCTCCATGCTCGACAGGTACATCTCGGTGGTGAGCCGCGCGATGTCGTTCTCGCGATACATGGCGTGGATGCGCATGCACAGGTCGCGCAGGCCCACCCGCTCGTAGCCGGGGTGACGGGCCACGAACTCGGGCAGCACGCGCCACAGCGGCTGGTTCGCGTCGAAGTCGTCCTTGAACTGCTGCAACTCGGTCACCAGCGTGTTCCAGCGGCCCTTGGTGATGCCGATGGTGAACATGATGAAGAAGGAGTACAGCCCGGTCTTCTCGACGATGATGCCGTGCTCGGC
>CAIKXV010000139.1 GCA_903831455.1 uncultured Pseudomonadota bacterium
GTCATCGACCACGGTGATGCACTGGTCCTGCCCCATGGCGGCAGCCTTGGCCATGCCCGCGGCGATCATGCGCATCGCGCCTTCGTGGGTGAGCTTGTAGTGTGGCGTGTAGTCGGGCATCGGGGTCTCCAGGGGCAGCAGGTTGGCAAGCGAGCGGGCGCGACGGCATCGTGGAGTGGGCTGGCCGGACGATGATTCGGCGCCGCCGTCGTTCGCCCCGCCACGGTCGAGGCTGGCGGGCGTCGGTGCGCGCAGGCTCCACGGGATGTCCGTCCCGCCGGTATCCGGCCGGTCGGCCGGGCAGGGACCACCCGGTCTCGCGGGCGTGGGTCGAAACGGCAACCGAGAGCCCCGAGGGTGGACCCGAAGGTTGCCGCGTGCAAGCCCTGAAGACGGTTGAAGCGGATGAGCCCGCGCTGTAAGGTGTGATCACGCGGGCGGGGGTGTGCCAGCAGCCGATGGCGGGCTGCGACCGGGCGTCGGGTGGGGAGGAGTGCCGGGATGGGACAGGTGACGATTCAGGAACGATCGCTGCGGGTGGTTCGGTCCCCGTCGGTGTGGGTCTGCGGACTGTTGCTGGGCCTGCTCGGCTGCACGGCGCTGTCCATGCCGGCCCGCGCCCAGTCGCCCTCCGATGCGTGGCCCTCGCGGCCGGTGCGGCTCGTGGTGCCCTACGCAGCCGGAGGCGCCACCGACGTGCTCGGGCGTCTGTTCGCCGCGCGTCTTGCCGAGTCCCTGGGCCAGCCCTTCGTGGTCGACAACCGACCCGGCGCCGCAGGCATGATCGGCGCCGAGATCGCGGTCAGGGCGGTGCCCGACGGCTACACGCTTGCCTTCGTGCCCTCCGCCTACGCGGCGTCGCTCGCCCTCTACAAGCTCGCCTGGGACCCGGCGCGTTCGGTAGCCCCCATCGGCATCGTGGCGACCGGGCCCCTGGTGCTCGGCGTGCATCCGTCCGTGAAGGCCGGCAGCGTGCGCGACCTGATCGAGCTCGCCCGGGCAAAACCGGGTTCGGTCAATTTCGGATCGGCGGGCACGGGCGGATCGCTGCACCTGGCCGGCGAGCTGTTCCTCCAGCTCGCCCGGGTGAACATGTCGCATGTCCCCTACAAGAGCGAGGCCCCGGCGCTCAACGACCTCGTCGGCGGGCACATCCAGGTGCTGTTTGCCTCGGCGATCGTGATGCTGCCGCAAGTGCGGGCGGGCAAGGTGCGGGCGCTCGGGGTCACCAGCGCGAAGCGCTCGCCCGCCGCCCCCGAACTGCCCGCCATCGGCGAGACCGTGTCCGGTTACGATGTCACCCAGTGGTTCGGCATGTGGACGGCGGCGGCCGTGCGCGGGGATATCGTCACGCGCGTGAACCAGGCGCTGGGGCGCATCGTGCGTATCCCCGAGGTCCAGGAGCGGCTGCGCGCCGACGGGTTCGAGCCGGCGCACGGGAGCCCGGATGACTTCGGACGGACCATGGCCCAGGAGACCGCGCTGTGGACCCGGGTCGTGAAGGCCGGGAACATCCGGGTGGAGTGAGCCGATGGCCAGCAGCGCGCCGACGGGCGGGGACGCCGAGCCCGGGTACGACTACGTGATCGTGGGAGCCGGCACGGCGGGCTGCGTGCTCGCCAACCGGCTGTCGGCGGATCCGGGCTGCCGGGTCCTGTTGCTCGAGGCGGGCGACGAAGACCGGCATCCGTACATCCACATCCCGCTCGCGGTCGGGCGCATGCACGAGCGCATGATGTTCGACTGGGGCCTGGAGAGCGAGTCCGAGCCGGGGCTGGGCCATCGCCCGCTGGAGGCGATGCGCGGCAAGGTGCTCGGCGGCTCGTCGGCGATCAACATCATGAACTGCACGCGTGGCCATCCCGGGGACTTCGATCGCTGGGCCGCGGCAGGCGCGAGCGGATGGTCGTATCCGGAGGTGCTCCCGTTCTTCCGGCGCAGCGAGCGCTGGGACGGTCCTGCGCGGCCGTGGCGCGGCACGGACGGCCCGGTCGGGGTCCGCTACTCGGGTTTCGTCGATCCCCTCAACGACGCGTGGCTCGAGGCCGCCGACGCCGCCGGCTATCCGCGGACCGATGACCTGAACGGACCCGATCCGGTCGGCTTCGGACGCGGCCAGGCGTTCATCGACCGCGGGCGACGGGCCTCCGCCGCACGCGCCTACCTGCGCCCTGCACGAGGCCGTCCCAACCTGGCGGTGCGCACGGTCGCGCACGCAACGCGCGTGCTGGTCGAGGGTACCCGCGCGGTCGGAGTCGAGTTCGTCTCGCGCGGTCGAGCACAGCGGGTCCGGGCCAGGGCCGAGGTGCTCCTGTGCGCAGGCACCTTCAATACCCCGCAACTGCTCATGCTGTCCGGCATCGGGCCCACCGCCGAACTCGCGCGGCACGGGCTGGCCGTCCGGGCCGACCTGCCGGTGGGCGAAAATCTGCAGGACCACGTGGCGGTGGGCATCGCGTTCGCTCGTCGCAACCCCGGCCCGTTCCATGCCCAGATGCGCGCGGATCGCATCGCGATGTCGATGCTCCGGGCCTGGTTGTCCGGAAAGGGTCCGGCGACCCACCTGCCCAGCGGCATCTATGCATTCCTGCGCACGCGCGAGGATGCGTCCGTACCCGACCTCGAGTTCATGTTCCGCTGCGCGCCCGCGCATCCCCGGCCATGGTTTCCGCTGCTGCGCCCGCCAGCGCCCGACGGATTCGGGATCCGTCCTGCGCTGCTGCACCCACGGAGTCGCGGCGCGGTGACCCTGCGCTCGCCCGATCCCGCCGACCGGGTGCACATCCGCTTCAACCTGCTGACCGAGCCCCGCGACCGGGATGTGCTGGTCGACGGCGTCGAGCGTGCGCTGGCGCTGGCGCACTCGGCACCGCTCGACCGGTTCCGGGGCGAGATGCTCACCGGGAAGGCCGATCTCGCCTCCCGCGAGGCGATCGAGGCGTGGATCCGGCGCACGGCGGTGACGGTGCATCATCCGGCGGGCACCTGTCGCATGGGGGCGGCCCACGACGATGCGGCGGTGGTCGATCCCGAACTGCGGGTGCGCGGGATCGATCGGCTGCGGGTGGTCGACGCCTCGGTCATGCCGGACATGGTGTCCGCGCACATCAACGCCTGCGTGCTGATGATCGCCGAGCGGGCCGCCGCGATGATCCTCGGGGAACTGCCGCCCGCCGGCTCGCCGCTGCGGACCGCGCCGGACGAGAGGCGGGCCGTGGCATGAGCCTGCGATCGAGCGTGTCCCCGGCCCGGCCCGTGAGTCCGGAACCGGCGTCGCCTGCCCCCTGCGACGTCGCCGCGCGGGCA
>CAIKXV010000140.1 GCA_903831455.1 uncultured Pseudomonadota bacterium
CCGCATACAGGCCCCTGAGAAACTCGGCGATGGCCTTGCCCATCCGGTTGAAAGGTCCGCTGTACACGGCGGTGACGTCACCGGACAGGAAGGCCGTGCTCGGGATGAAGTGCTCGACGCCCGCGAACGACGTCACGCTCGTCTCGAGTGGCAGGATCAGTTCGCCCTGGATGTTTGGCGCACCCATGGAGTACGACCGCATCAGCCGCACCAGATCATCGGGCAGACGGAACTCCACCAGGAACGACCCGCCCGATTCGGTGACCCGCGTTGGCCTGACCGGCAGGTAGCCGTTCATCCTCAGCAGCGCCTCGTGCGGCCGGACATGCACCGGATCGGGAGAGCGCGACTGCTGCCGCTGCGGCACCGTGAGCACGATCGTCTCGCCACGTGGGGGGCCACCCCGGGCCCAGTCGAAGCGGGCTTCGAACCCGTCGAGCCGTTCCGTGCAACCGCCGACGAGCCCCAGCAGCAGGATCAGTGCGGTCAGGCGAAGCCGCTCGTTCGTCCTTTTCGCTCGGTGCATCGGATCGGTGGCGGTGGTCATGGGGGTGGCTGGGTTTCCGGCGGCCATCCCATCGCCCGCGCATCGGGGCGGTGGACGGCAACGGCACGCATGCACGGCGCTGGCAGGCATCCAGACGGCGCACGGGTGCCGCCAGCCTATGCCCGGCGCACGGCCACCACAACCATCGTTTCGGCACGTCGCCCCTCCAAGCATCGCGGAGGCGTACTGCCGACGCAAGCCCCGGGATGGGGCGCGGCCATCGCGAGCCGCGAGCCGCGAGACGGAGCGCGGCCTCCGCAAGCCTCGAGAGGGCGCACCGTCCGGTGAAGCATCGAGACGGCAACCCGGACAATCAGCCCATCGGACGATGGTCGGAGCACGAGACTCGCGGTCGAGGAAGCTAGCCTGTCGGGTTGACAATATCCACCAACCTTACCAACATTTCGCACAGGATGAGTAGCGGGCGGAGCGCGCGCCGTGCCCCTCATCCATGCACAGGATTCGAGGCGTCCAGAGGCGCCCGCGCCAGACATGGCCATCATCGGAGCGGATGGGGCCGGCCGACGGAGGAAATCGACATGCACGTCGTTGTAGCGGAAAGGTATGTCCGGCAGCACGGCGCGGAGGCGGACCGGAGCCCCCTCCGCTGGCGGACGCGGGCGCGAATCGCGGTGTACGGCTCGGTCGCCGCGGTGCTGACCGCAGGCGCGCTGGCCTCGCCTGCGTCGGCACAGGCGTTCCCCACCAAGCCGATCCGGCTCATCCTGCCGTTCCCGCCTGGCGGGGCGACGGATCTGCTGGGCCGCATCGTGTCGCAGGCCTACGGTGAGCAGTTGGGCCAGCCGGTGCTGGCCGATAACCGTCCTGGTGCGGGAGGCTACCTCGGGCTGGAACTGGCCTCGCGGGCGCGGCCGGACGGCTACACCATGGTGATCGCTTCGCTGGTGCTGGTGAGCGGGCCAAGCCTGTACCCGAAGCTGGCGTTCAATCCCCAGCGCGACCTCATGCCGATCACCCAGCTCACGCAGTCGCCGAATGCGGTGCTGGTTCACCCATCGTCCCCCGCGAAGAGCCTCAGGGAGTTGCTCGATCTGGCACGTGCGAGTCCCGGCAAGCTCAACTATGCGTCCAGCGGCGTGGGCTCGCCGCTGCACCTGTCCGCGGAACTCCTCAAGAGCGTGACGAAGACCGATTTCGTGCACGTGGCGTACAAGGGCAGTGGCCCCGCCCTTGCCGGACTGGTAGGCGGCGAAGTGCAGATGATGGTCATGGGTGCAGCTGCTCTGCCGCAGATCCGCGCCGGCAAGGCGCGCGCTCTCGCCGTGCTGGGTAACGAGCGATGGGGCGAGCTGCCCGACGTGCCTACTGCGCAGGAGGTCGGCGTCAAGGATGTCGTCGTGCCGAGCTGGCACGGCCTGCTGGCGCCGGCGGGAACATCGCGCCCGCTCGTGAACCGGCTGAACGCCGCGTGGGGGAAGGTCGCCTCGGCACCGGAGGCGCGCGCGACGCTCCAGAAGGCGGGATTCGAGCCGGTGAGCGGCACGCCCGAGCAATTCGGAAAGCTCATCGCGGCCGAGACGCAGCGCTGGGCACGCGTCATCAAGGAAGCCAACATATCGGGTGAGCAGTAGCCCGGCCCACGACCTGCGACGGGAGTTGTCGACGCTGCGTACGGTTCAGAACCGCGTGGTGAGATCGATCCAGCCCTGCGGCATCACGGTGAGCAGGCGCGCCTCCAGCCATTTGTCGCCACCGGTGGCGATCGCGATACCGAGCAGCAGCACCAGCACGCCGAAGCCGCGCTTCACGCCGTCCATGTGAGCCAGAACCCAGCCGCGCACGCGTCCGAAACCGGCGCGCGAAGCATAGGCCGCGGCCACCAGCACGCTGGCCGCACCCAGCCCGAACATCGCCAGCACCAGCGTGCCGCGCGTGGCACCGCCGTCGGTGGCGACGATCGTCAGCGCGGTCGCCAGCATCGGCCCCGAGCAGGGGCTCCACACCATGCCGAGCAGGCCGCCGGTGGCGAACGCGCCGCCCAGCGACCCGGCGTCCAGGCGCGCGGTGGCGCCGTGGGCGCGGCTCGCCATCGGCGTCAGCAGCCGCGTGAACCGCTCGGAGAGCCACGGCACCAGCATCACCACGCCAAAGGCCATCAGCATCACCGCGCCCGCGAGGCGGATGGGGTCGGGCTGCAGGCCCAGCGCGTCGCCCGCCACGCCCACGGCAAGCCCCAGTAGCGCGAACGCGGCCACCATGCCCGCGCCCATCGCCACCGGTGCGAGGCGGTTCTCCTGCACGGCCCCGCCCAGCACCAGCGGCAGCAGGGGGAACACGCACGGGTTCAACGTGGTCAGGCTGCCGGCCACCCACGCCAGCCCCAGTTCGGCGGCGGACACCATGTCGCGCGGACCTCGGTCGATCAGAGGGCTTTCGCCAGCGCCTGGCGCAGCGGCTCGGGCCGGCTCTCGCCCCCGAGGCGCGCGACTTCGGTGGCGCCCTTGAACACCAGCAGCACGGACTGCGAACGCACCTTGTGCGCGCGCTTGAGGTCGGACTCCGTGTCGTAGTTGGCCACCAGCACCGTCATGCCCTGCAACTGGCCCTCGGCCTTCAGCTTCTCCAGCGTGCGGGTCTGGTTGACGCAGGTGGGGCACCAGTCGGCATGGAAGTGCACGGCGACGGGTTTGCCCGCGCCCTGCAGGCCAGCCAGCGTGGCCGCGTCGTAGGCGCGAATGTCCAGCGCGTGGGCGACGCGGGTCACACCCAGGCCCAGTCCGAGGCAGGCGAGGGCGAATACGGCGGCAAATGAACGACGCTTCATGAAGGCTCCTGATCGGTGACGTGGCACCCGTCGGCCACGACCCTCCATTCGCCGCCCGCGCGGTGAAAGTTACAGGGGGGCGTCGTTGATCCGCGTGCGTCGGGCCAGTGAACGCAGCCGCCGGGGCCGTGGCCGGCGAGGCGGCCGGTTTGCCAGCGCCGCGGAGTTCGCCGCTAGAATCCCCCGCGCGGTCGCGCCCGCCACCGGACTCGATGCGAGCGGGGCTGCGTACTGCAATGCCGTGTCACCGCGCTGCCGGTTGAGACGGCCGTGCAACGCGGCTCACCGGCGAGCCGCGACGGCACTTCGCGATGCACCCGCGCGCGAAACGCGGTGTAACCCTTGGCCCATGTCCGGCGAAATGAGTACTGATGCCTGCCGCAGGTGAGTTCGAGTCCGAACTGAAGCCCCTGTGGCTGCGCGCGCAGTCGGGCGACGAGGCCGCCTATCGGCAGGCCCTGGGCCTGCTCGCCGGTCGACTGCGCGGCTACCTGCGGCGTCGCCTCGCGGCGTATCCCGACGAGGTCGAGGATCTGGTCCAGGAGACCCTGTTGGCCTTGCACCTTCAACGCGGCACGTATGACCCCAGCCTGCCGGTGTCGGCCTGGGCGCTGGCGATCGCGCGCCACAAGTGGGTGGACCTGTGGCGCAGGCGGGGTCGGCGCGAGGGTCTCCACGACCCGATCGACGAGGTGGACGAAGGGCTGCTGGCGACTGCGGCCGACGACGGTGATGCCCGGCGCGATCTGGTGACGCTGCTCGATGACCTGCCAGCCGCGCAGCGCGATGCGATCGTGCTCACGAAGATCGAGGGGCTGTCGGTGGCCGAGGCGGCGTCCCGAACCGGCGCGTCGGTGGCGGCGGTCAAGGTGCAGGTGCATCGCGGGCTCAAGCGGCTGGCCGCCCTGGTGCGAAGCGACGCGCCGCCGCGAGGGGGGGAAGCAACAGCGGCGGGCGGCCGAGCACGCCTGGGTGCGGTGACCCCGTCGGCCGCGACCGGGCCGACCGGGGCGCAGGCCGGCGGCCGCGATCGTCAGGACACGGAGGGTTCGCGATGAAGACCGACTCGTTGATCGGCTGGCTGGCCCCGGACGCTGGGTTCGCATCGCGCACGGGCGGGCGCAAGGCCACGCGCGCCGACGGCAAGGGCATGGAGCACTCGCGATGAAGACCGACTCGCTGATCGGCTGGCTGGCCCGGGACGCTGGGATCGCATCGCGCACGGGCGGGCGCAAGGCCGCGCGCGCCGACGGCAAGGGTATGGGGCGCTCGCGATGAAGACCGACTCCCTGATCGACGGGCTGGCCCGGGACGCTGGGTTCGCATCGCGCGCGGGCGGGCGCAAGGCCGCGCGCGCCGACGGCAAGGGCATGGGGCACTCGCGATGAAGACCGACTCCCTGATCGACGGGCTGGCCCGGGACGCTGGGTTCGCATCGCGCGCGGGCG
>CAIKXV010000141.1 GCA_903831455.1 uncultured Pseudomonadota bacterium
CACACCGTGCTGGTGGGCAACATCTCGACCAACGCGATCAACCCGCTGCTGTTCGCGGGACGCATGAAGTCCGATGCGCTGCGCGATCTGTCGGGGGTGACGCTGGTCGCCGCCATCCCGAACGTGATCCTCGGCAACCACCGGATGCCGAACGGCACGCTCAAGGACCTGCTGTCGAGGCTGCGCGAGCGTCCGGGCGAATTCAACTACCAGGCGCCGCTCGGCTCCTACTCGCACCTCGACATGCTGGCCCTGCTGGGCGCCGCGAAGGTGTCGGCGGTGCACCTGCCCTCGCGCGGCGCCGGCGATACCGCCTCGGCGCTGCTGCGCGACGAGATCCAGTTCGCCAGCTCCAACATCGCCTCCAACATCGGCGCCATCCGGGCAGGACAGTTGCGCGCCTACGCCGTGACCTCGCCGCAGCGCGTACCCGAACTGCCCGACGTGCCGACGCTGGCCGAGGCCGGCTTCCCCGGCATCGGCAGCACGAACTGGAACGGTCTGTTCGTTCCACGAGCCACCCCGCGACCGGCCGTGCAGGCGATCTTCCGCGCCACCGTCGCCAGCCTGCGCGAGGCCGAGGTCCAGGACTTCTTCGCCCGGCGCCTGATCCCGGCCGAACTGAGCGACTCGCCCGAGGCGTTCGACGCCTTCGTCCGTGCGCAGGCCCTGCACTGGACGCGCGTGATCCGGGAGAACAAGGTCCGCATCGACTGAGTCGCTGCCCGCCCGCACGCAGGCGCAGCCCTGCAGCGGGGAGCGCGTTCGGACCGGGGCGAAGACGGCGCCAGTCCGCCACCCGGAGGCTGGGACGAGCCGACGGCCCACGTCGACGGCCAGGGGTCGCATCGGGACGGCACCTTCCACTGCAAGCCGGCGCGCCGATACGCGCCGCCCCCGCGCGGCCGGTCGATTGACGGGTGCGGATGGCTCGGCAAGAATCGCCCGCCAGATGCGCGATTCCACCGCGCACATGCCTCCGGAGGAGTCGCCCATGAATACCCGCCGCCGCCTCGTGCGCGCCGCGACCGGCGCCGCGATGGTCGCCCCGCTCGCCTCGCTCTCGCCGATCGTTGCCTCCACCGCCCGCGCCCAGGGGTCGTATCCGACGCGCCCGGTGCGCGTAATCGTACCCCTCGCCCCCGGGGGCGGCTCCGACGCGGTGGGGCGCCTGTTCTCGGCGCACCTGACCGAGCGCCTGGGCCAGATGTTCGTCGTCGACAACCGGCCCGCTGCCTCCGGCGTGGTGGGGACCGATCTCGTGGCCAAGGCAGCGCCCGATGGCCACACGATCCTGACCGTGTTCTCGACCCACGCGATGAGCGCGGAACTCTTCGCCAAACTGCCGTACGACCCGATCAACGATTTCGCCCCGATCACCCTCGCGGTCCAGTCCCCCCTCGTCCTGCTGACCCATCCCTCGGTCCCGGCGACCAACCTGCGCGAGTTCATCGCCTATGCCCGGGCCAATCCGGGCAAGCTCAACTACGGGTCCTCGGGCCCGGGCAGCGCGCCGCACCTGATGACCGAACGCTTCGCGGCGATGGCCGAGATCCGCACCACCCACGTGGCCTACAAGGGCGTGGCACCGATCATGACCGCACTGATGCAGAACGAGATCCAGTTCGCGCTGGCCAACATCTTCACCACCATGCCGCACGTGAAGGCGGGACGCCTGAGGCTGCTCGCCACCGGCGGCACGAAGCGGGCACTCTCCGCGCCCGACGTGCCGACGATCGCCGAGGCCGGGGTGCCCGGGTTCGACTCGGTGGTGTGGTACGGCTTCCTCGCGCCCGCGAAGACGCCGCGCCCGATCATCCAGACCCTTCATCGCGAGATGGTCGCGGTGCTTCGCCGGCCCGACGTGGAACGCGGCATGGTCGAGCAGGGCAACGAGCCGGTGGGCAACTCACCGGAGGCCTTCGCCGCGCTCATCCGCGAGGAGGCCAAGCGCTGGGGCGCGCTTGGCCGCAAGCTCGGCGTGACCCTCGACTGACACGCCCGCGACGGGACGCGCGCCGGCACCGGCGCCCCCGTCGCTCCGCCCATACCGCACTGTGCAGGAGACTCGCATGACCCCGGATCCGCTGCCATCCGGCCGCGCCTACAGCAAGGGCTTCGAGGCGATCGGCTACACCGACCTGCAGGGTCGGCCCGGCTTCAAGATGGCGCTGCATCGCGCCGGCAGTGGCTCGACCGAGCGCTGGTACCTGTACACCGCGCAGTTCTGGTGCAGCGGCTTCTCCATCGTCGAGGTCACGGATCCGTCGCGGCCGCGCTTCGTGCGCTACGTCGAGGGCACGCCCAATACCTGGACGCTGCAGGTGCAGATCGCCGACGGGAAGATGATCACCTCGATGGAGCGGATCATGCCCGGGTGGGGCGACCAGCCGGGGCAGCCGTTCGGGGAGGGCTTCCTGATCTGGGATCTCGCCGACCCGGAAGACCCGAAGCTGCTCGGACACCACCGCACCGGAGGCAAGGGCACCCATCGCAACTTCTACGCGGGCGGGCGCTACGTGCACGCCACCGCGCTGCCCGACGGCTACGAAGGCCATATCTACCAGATCGTGGACATCGAGGACCCGGCGAACCCGCGCGAGGTCTCGCGCTGGTGGCGACACGGCCAGTGGATCGCGGGCGGCGAACAGGGCGCGCCGGCGGAGACCGCACTGCACGGGGGCGCCTACGTGCGGGGCGATCGCGCCTATCTGCCGTACTCGGGCGGCGGGTTCGTGATCCTCGACATCTCGGACATCACGCGGCCCCGGCTGGTGAGCGACCTTTCGTTCTCCCCGCCGTTTGCCGCGCGCATCGCCGTCCACACCTCGCTCCCGCTCAACGGCCGTCCCCTGGTGGTGGTCAACAGCGAGGCGATCGCCGAGCGCTGCGACGAGCCGCTGCAGTTCGCCGGCATCGTGGACATCTCGGTGGAGACACGGCCACGGCTGATCTCGCTGTTCCCCCTGCCTCTGCCGCCGGAGGACGCGCCCTTCCGCAGTTTCGCCGAGCGCCCGGGCCGCTTCGGACCCCACAACCAGCACCAGCCGCAGTTCCAGGACATCCTCTGGCAGGATGAAAACCTGGTGTTCATCACCTGGTTCAACGCCGGCCTGCGGGTGTACGACATCTCGATCGAGCGCCAGCCGGTCGAGGTCGGCTACTACCTGCCGCCCGACCCGCAGGTGCGTCGGGGTCCGTTGCCGAAGACCGGCCTGGTGACCCAGTCGGAGGACGTGGTGGTGGACGCGCGCGGCAACGTCTACCTGTCCGACAAGAACCACGGCATCCACGTGCTGCGCTTCAACCGGCCCGCCCGATGATCCCCGAGCGGATGAAGGCCCTGGTCCTCGAGGGCTTCGGCCAGCCGCTGCGCCTCTCGCAGGTACCCCTGCCGGCGGTCGGGCCTTCGGATGTGCTGGTGCGCGTGGGCGCCTGTGGCGTCGGGCTCACGGTCGTCAATCTGCTGGCCACGCCCGGCCGCGTGGACCGCTACCCCCGCATCCCCGGCCACGAGATCGCCGGCGAGGTGGTCGCCGTCGGCAGCGAAGTCCGCTCCGTGCGCCCCGGCCAGCGCGTCACCAACCATTTCTACCTGACCTGCGGGCAGTGCCGTCATTGCCGGGCCGGCCGCGAGACGCTGTGCCTCGCGCCCCGCGGCAACGTCGGCCAGAACCGCGACGGCGGCTACGCGGAGTACGTGTCCCTGCCGGAACGCAACGTGGTGGCCATTCCCGACGGCGTATCCGATGTCGACGCGGCGGTGGCCTCCGATGCGATCGCCACGCCCTTCCACGCCTGCGTGAAGGAGGCGAGGCTGGCACCCGGCGACCGCGTGCTGGTCATCGGCGCAGCCGGGGGCGTGGGCATCCACATGGTGCAGATGGCCCGGCTGTGCGGCGCGCGGGTCCTGGCAGCCGACCTGGGCCGCGACCGTCTCGACTTCATCGAGCGCCACGCCGGTGCCGATACGCTGGTCGATGCCCGGTCGGGTGACATCGCCGCGCAGGTAATGGCCGCCACCGGCGGGGAGGGCGTGGATGCGGTGATCGACATCGTCGCTTCCCGAAGCACGCTGCCGGCGGCACTGGCCTCGCTCGGGATGGGGGGTCGACTGGTGCTGGTCGGCGCCCACCCGCCCGCCGTGTATGGCGAGGATCCCGGGTTCATCGTCGATCCGATCCGCTTCCTGCATCGCGCGCTGGAGATCCACGCCTCCCGCTACGTGAGCCTCGCCGAGATCGAGCGCACGCTGGGGCTCGTGCGCGAGGGCCGCATCCGCCCGGTGGTCACGGAAGTGGGCACGCTCGAGCAGGTGCCGGAACTGCACGAGTCGATCGCCCGCGGGCGCTCGCTCGGGCGCGTGGCCATCGCCTTCCCCGGTTGAGCAGATGCCGTCGGCCACCCGTCCTCGCCCGCCTGCCGCCTGAACGGCATCGCGAGGCAGCCTGTCGCCCCCCTCGCCCCGACGCCCACCCCGGGCACGACGGCGCCCCCGCTCCCCCCGAGCCCTCATGCCCCGTGATCCCGAAGTCGATCTGATCCTGTCGCATTTCCGGCCCCGCTACGTGGCCACCGGTGTCGACCCCAACGACCTCGACCGGATCGCCGCGCGCATCGAGCGCTGGGACGACTGGTGCCGGGTGTGGAGCGAGGATGCGCGGCGCCACGAGACGCAGGCGCAGGAATCGGCCCGCCTCGGTCGCAGGGTGACCGCCGCCGAGCACCATCTGCGTGCGGCCATCGGCTACCACTACGCCAAGCACCTGTTCGCCGACCGCGCGGGGGAGTACCGCGAGGCCCACGACGCGATGCTGCGCTGCTACGCCGCCGCCGCGGCCGACACCGATCCGCCGATGGAACGGGTGCTGTTTCCGTTCGAAGGCGTCCGGATGGCCGGCTGGCTGCGGCGACCGCGCGGAGCCGTCCGGTCGCCCGTGGCCGTCATCCTTCCCGGGCTGGACGCCTGCAAGGAAGAGCTGCACGCCTGGACCGACGCCTTCCTCGCGCGCGGGATGGCGACGCTGGCACTCGATGGCCCCGGCCAGGGCGAGACCGCCTTCCTGTTGCCGATCCGCACCGACTGGGGCCGGGTCATCGGGTCGGTCATCGATACGCTGGCCTCGCGCCAGGATCTCGACGTCTCCCGCCTCGGCGTCGTGGGCCAGAGCCTTGGGGCGTTCTATGCCCCGCTGGCCGCCTCGCAGGAGCCGCGCATCGCCGCCTGCGTGTCCAACTGCGGCCCCTTCGACTTCGCCCCGGTCATCCGCCAGATGCCACGCGCCTCGCAGGCCACGTTCCGCGTGCGCTGCCACGCCGGGACGGACGAAGAGGCCGATGCAGTGGCCGCCGACCTCAACCTGCGCGATCGCGCGCAAGACATCCGCTGCCCGCTGCTGGTGGTGTTCGGCGGCGGCGACCGGATCGTGCCTCCGGCCGAAGGCGAGCGGCTCGCGCGCGCGGCCTCGGGCCCGGTCGACTTCGTGGTCTATCCCGACGGCAACCACGTGTGCTTCAACATCAGCTATCGTTTCCGGGCGTTGACAGCCGATTGGCTGGCCGAGCACCTCGTCACCGCAAACGCGCGGGGATGACCGCCCGCCGGATACGGCCCCTCCTGCCAGGCTGCATCCGGACCCGACGCCCGCCTTGCGCGGCAGGCTGATGCCCGGCTCATGCGGCTCGTCGGGGTCGACCCGCGCCGCGCGACCGACTCGCGTCGTCCGTCTGTTCGCCCACCTGCCCCACGCGCACCGTGCTTGCCCGGCGGCCGTCCAGTCGCCGGTCGTTCGCCCCCACCGATCGCCCTGTTCCCCTACCGCCCCGTCGCACCCCCGCCCATGACCCCGACCCGCCGGATTCACGAACTGGGCCAGCGCCTCTGGCTGGACAACATCACGCGCGACCTGCTCGATCGCGGCACGCTCGCCGGCTACATCGCCGGGACGGCGGTGACCGGACTGACCTCCAACCCCAGCATCTTCGATGCGGCGATCGCCGGCGGTGGCGCGTACGCATCGGCGATCGCCTCGCTCGCGGCCCGGGGACTGCGAGGCGAGGACCTCTTCATGGAACTCGCGCTGGACGACCTGCGCCGCGCGGCCGACCTGTTCGCCCCGCTGCACGCCGACAGCGACGGCCGCGAGGGCTGGGTATCGATGGAGGTCTCGCCCCTGCTCTGCGAGGACGCGGAGGGCACGGTTGCCGCGGCGCGCGACATCCACGCGCGCGCGGCGAGACCGAACCTGTTCGTGAAGATCCCGGGTACACGTGCCGGATGCCGGGCCATCGAGGAGGTAACGGTTCTCGGCATCCCGGTCAACGTCACCCTGCTCTTCTCCGCCGATCACTACCTCGACGCGGCAGGGGCATGGATGCGCGGGCTGGAGCGCCGGCTCGAGGCCGGGCTACCGCCCCGGGTCGAGTCGGTTGCATCGGTGTTCATCAGCCGATGGGATGTCGCGGCCGATCCGCTGCTGCCCGCCGAACTGCGCCTGAAGCTGGGCATCGCGGTGGCCGGCGACGCCTACGCCCGCTTCCGGTCGCTCTACGCCGAGCCTCGCTGGCAGCGGCTCGCCGCCGCCGGCGCCCGCCCGCAACGCGTGCTGTGGGCGAGCACCGGCACCAAGGACCCCTCGGCACCCGACACGCTGTATGTCGACGCACTGGTGGCCCCCGACACCGTCAACACCGTTCCCGAAAAGACATTGCTCGCGGTGCACGATCACGGACGGCCGCGCGAGCCGATGCCCGAGGACGGTCGTGCGGCGCGCGAGGTACTGGCGGCTGTTCGGGAAGCCGGCGTCGATCTCGACGCGCTGGCTGCGCGGCTTCAGGACGAGGGTGCCCGGGCCTTCGTCCGCTCCTGGGAGCAGTTGCTCGGCCGCATCGCCGCGCACACGCCGTCCCGCTGACCCCGGGGTTCCGATCGATCGGGTCGACCGGGCCACGGCGTTGCCCGGCAACCGGCCCGACCGGCTTCCCTGCGGTCGGTCCGCGCTCGCGCATGCGCCCGGGGAACGCGGCGCGGGCGCCGCACCGCATGCCGCAGACAGGCTCGGCAGGGCCGCGCGACTCCCCGGACGCCCGGCGTTCCGGGAGGGGCGCAGGCGCGCAGCAGGTGTACCCCGGATACCGCGGCGCGAGTCCCTCCGCGCCGCGGCCCGCCCGGGAGAGGGTCAGCTCGCCTTGATCCCGCGCTCGCGAACGACCCGCCCCCACTTGGCCATCTCGCCCTTGAGGAAGGCCGAGAAGTCCGCGCGACTGTTGCCGACCGCCTCGACTGCATCGCGCGCAAAGCGCTCGACGATGTCCGGCCGGCGGATCACCTTGACCAGTTCGCCGTGGATGCGCTCGAGCAGGGCCGGGGGCATCCTGGCCGGTGCGAGGAAACCGAACCAGTTGGTGGTTTCGTACCCGGCCATGCCGGGGGACTCGGCGATGGTCGGCACGCCCGGCAGCATCTCGAGGCGCTTCGCCGAACTGACCGCGATCGCCTTCAGCTTGCCGCCGCGGATATGCGGCATCGCCGATCCGAGGTTGTCGATCATGAACGGCACATGCCCGCCGATGAGGTCGGGCAGCGCGGCACCGCTACCCTTGTAGGGCACGTGCACGGCCTCGATCTTCGCCATCGCGGCGAACAGCTCCATCGACATGTGGCTCATGCTGCCGCTGCCGGCCGAGGCGAACTGCGCGGCACCCGGCTTCGATCGGGCGTAGGCCAGCACGTCGGCCACCGTATTGATGGGAGAGCCCGCCTGCGTCATGAGGACCAGCGCGCTGCGCGTGGCCATCGTGACCGGCTCGAAGTCGGCCACCGTGTCGAACGGCAGCTTGGGCAGCAGGGAGGGATTGATCGCGAACGCCGCCGCCTGCATCAGCAGGGTATGGCCGTCGGGCTTGGCGCGTGCGACCAGCTCGGTTCCGATCACCGAACTGCCCCCCGGGCGCAGGTCGAGCAGGAAGTTCTGGCCGAGATTGCGGGTGAGTTCCTGCGCGATGATCCGGCCCGCGACCTCGGTCGGACCGCCGGCCGCGTACGGCACGACGATACGCACCGGTTCGCGCGGCCACTCCGCGGACTGTGCGTGCGCGGTGGCGGGCAGTTGCCCGGCGATGCCCGCGGCACCCGCGGCGGCGATGAACTGTCGGCGTCTCATCAGTGGTTCCTCCGTTGGGCAGGGCCGGCGGGATACGGCGGACCCTCGATCGATCGAGCTGGGCGCCGGCGGGGCCGGGCCTCGGGTGGGTGACCCACCCCCTCGAGGAACCGCAGCCGGGACCCGGCCGTGCCACTTCGCGCACGGCGCTCCGAAGGGTACACGCGCACGCGGCTCGGCGCAGGCGCGTGCGCGAGCCGGGCTATTCCGGCCGGAACTTCGTCTCCGGCTTGAGTCCGGTGCGCTGCTGCGCCTGGCTGATGCGGCCATTCTCGAGCCACTCGCCACGCACCGCGCGCTCGGCGGCCGCATCCCAGGCCGGCAGCCAATCGCCAAGCGAGTAGCCGAACCACGGCGGCTGGGGTCGCAGGGGCGGCAACCCGAGTTCCTCCCAGATCGTCCTCGCCCGCTCCATGTACTCCTGCTTGGGCAATGCCAGCGGTGGCATGCCGGATTTCATGGTCGCGTCGACGAGCAGCGTGGAGTCCTCGTCCTCGGCGCTCTCGCGCTTCGGTCCGTGGCCCTGCCCGCGGTGCGGCAGCGTGAGCACGTCGGCGATCGGGTTGGTGCGGTAGGCCATCGCCCAGAGCAGCGCGTCCGCGTTGTCCGGATCGATGTCGTCGTTGATGGCCACGCAGATCTTGCTGCAGTCGCCCTTGAAGAACGCCGCGCCATAGAGCGCCCGCCACACTTCGGTCCGCGACATGCCCCGCTCGCAGGTGATCATGGTCACGCGCAGCAGTCCGGTGAGGGGCTCGTGCAACGTCACCCTCTTCACGCCGCGGATGCCCAGCGCGTCGCGCAGGTGCGCGAGGAACAGCGGCTCGTAGGCGACACGCTTGATCACGCTCGATTCGCTGGGGGCCACCTGGCTGATGTAGGACGGGATCACCGCGTCGCGGCGGCGGGTGATCGCAGTCACCTGCATCACCATGTTAAATTCCTCGAGCGCGACATGGCCGTGCGATTCGCCGAACGGCGCCTCGGGTTCGACCAGGTTCGTGTCGATCAGGCCCTCGATCACCACTTCCGCCTCGGCCGGCACCAGCAGGTCCACGGTGCGGGCACGCACGACGCGAATGGCCTCGCCTGCCAGTCCACCCGCGACCTGCAGTTCATCCATCCCCAGCGGCAGCTTCTGCGGTCCCATGAACGCCACCGCGGGTGGGCAGCCCAGCACGATCGCGCAGGGCATGCGCGAGTCGCCGCGCTTCTGGTGCTTGGTGTAGTGGATGTAGCCCTCGGCGCCGCCCACGCGCGTGGCCATCCGCACCACCAGGCGATCGGCAGCCTTGAGCGCGCAGCGGTAGGTGCCCATGTTCTGCACGCCGGTGTCGGGGTCACGCGTGATCACGTTGGTCGCGGTCAGCGTGGGGGAACTGTCGAACCCGGGCGTGGAGATCGGGATGGGCAGCGTGCAGAGTCCGCCGTGCTCGCCGCGCAGCGCTTCACCTTCGAGGACGACCTCCTGGCACGGGGCCTGCTCGATCAGCCGCGGCGCGATCGGCTGGGCGATCGCGCGATCCCACCGCGCCTGGATCTGGTCGACCGGCGCACCCATGCCGACGCTGTAGATCTCGCGGTTGGCCGCCAGCGCGCCGACCACCACCGGGATGTCGTAGGCGCGCCCCAGCCCGTCGACGATGTTCGTGAACAGGAAGGCCTTGCGCTCGGCCTCGGCCATGCCACCGACGAATTGCCAGCGAACCAGCGCGTGCAGCTCGGCATCCTTGTCGATGCGGCGGTCGACGCGCAACAGCAGGCCCCTGCGCTCGAGTTCGGCGAGGTGGTCGTGCAGGTCGGGATAGCCGCGTTCGGTCGTCGAAGTATCCATGCGG
>CAIKXV010000142.1 GCA_903831455.1 uncultured Pseudomonadota bacterium
CCCGCACACTCACCTTCCTGGCCGGCAAGCCCGGCCTGTACACCGCACTCGGCCCCGACCATGCCGGAACCGTGGACGTCGATCCGCTGGAGGTCGCCGCCGTCGAACTGCGCGAGCCCGACGGCTGGCGGATCGCCCCCGGGCGGCTCGACCGCCTGCTGCCGCCGCGCGCACGCAGCGCCCACAAGGGTGACGCCGGCAGCGTCGGCGTCCTCGGCGGCGCACCGGGCATGGTGGGGGCAGCGCTGCTCGCCGGGCGCGCCGCGCTGCTGTGTGGCGCCGGACGGGTCAGCCTGGGCCTGGTCGACGAGCGCGGGCCCGCGGTCGATCCGCTGCAGCCCGAACTGATGCTTCGTGCGTGGCACGAACTGCCTCGCCTCGCGCATCTCGACGTGCTGGCGGCGGGTCCGGGTCTGGGCGACCTGCCCGAATCGTACGTCGCCCTGGAGTGGGCGCTGGGCGCCCGGCTGCCGCTGGTGCTCGATGCCGATGCGCTCAACCTCGTCGCCGCGCACCCGTCGCTGGCCGAGGCGGTCGCGCGCCGCCCGGCGCCCACGCTGGTCACGCCGCACCCGGCGGAGGCCGCGCGCCTGCTGGGCGTCGACACCCGCGAGGTCCAATCCGATCGTGTGGCCGCAGCCGAGGCGCTGGCGCGGCGCTTGCGCTGCGGCGTCGTGCTGAAGGGAGCCGGCAGCATCACCCTCCCGGCCGACTCCGCACGCTGGAGCGTTCACGCGGCCGGCAATCCCGGAATGGCCAGTGCGGGCATGGGCGATGCGCTGACCGGCATCCTCGCCGCGCTCCTGGCCCAGGGCCTGCCCGCCGATCGCGCGCTCGAGGCGGGCGTCTGCCTGCACGCCAGCGCGGGGGATGCCGCCAGCGCCGCGCTGGGCGCAGCCGGAGGGCTGCGCGGGCTGACCGCCTCCGAACTCGCGCTCGCGGCACGCGCGCTGCTGGCAGGTACGGCCGTGCGGCCGGCCTTGCGCTGACCCTCGCGGCGCCGGCGCGCTCAGTGCGCGGTGGGGCTGAACTCCCGGGACAGGCGGGCGACGGCGGAGCGCGCCTCGGCGAGCCGCGGATGGATCGCCAGCGCGATGTCGTAGACCGCGAGCGCCTCGGCGCGCCGGCCATGGCGCAGGCAGATCTGTGCGAAGCCGCACATCGCGCCGAAGTGCCGCGGCTCGAGTTCCAGCGTGCGCGCGATGTCCTCGAGGCTGCGAACGTCGTCCTCGGTCAGGAAGAAGATCGTCGCGCGCTTGTTCCACGCCTCGACGTAATACGGCTCGTCGACGAGCAGCGCATCGAGCACCGCCTGTGCTCCGGCGAAGTCGCGGCTGGCGACCAGGCGGATCGCCCGGTCGAGCCTCTCTTCGGACACCGCGTTGTCGTGGGACGTCCACAACGCCCAGATCAGGTCCTCGGCCTCGCCCGCCGCGAGGTCGCCGGGCGGATGGGCCAGCGTCTGGAACAGCGAATCGAGCCGCCGGGATCCGACGAGCGGCGTGCGCTCGGTCGCCGAGAGGACGAGGCGCAGGACGCGGTCGAAATCGGGTCCGTTCATGTCAGGGGGTCAGGGTCACGCCGGACTGGCGAACGACCTTCGTCCACTTGGCGATCTCCGACCGGATGAAGGCGGAGAACTGTTCGGGCGTGCTGCCGACCGGATCGGCGCCCTGCCTGGCGAGCGCCTCGGCGACGTCGGGCAGTTTCACGACGCGCGCGACCTCGCGGTGCAGCCGCGCGATCGCCTCCGAGGGGGTTCCCGCGGGTGCGAGCAGGCCCGTCCAGCCGGAGGTGGCGATGCCGGGCATGCCCGCCTCGGCCGCCGTCGGCACATCGGGCAGCACGGGGGTGCGTGCATCGCCGAGCACGGCGATCGCGCGCAGCTTGCCCGAGCGGATGAAGGGGAGCACCGAAGGCAGCGTGGTGAACATCACCGCATTGCCGCCCGAGATGAGTTCGGTGACCGCAGGCGTCTCGCCCTTGTACGGCACGTGCAGCAGTTGCACGCCGTTCTGCTGCCCGAACAGTTCGCCGGTGAGGTGGTTCATGTTCGCCGTGCCGGCCGATCCGAAGGCCAGTTCGCCGGGACGCTTGCGCGCGAGCGTCGCCAGTTCGCGGAGCGATCGCGCGGGCAACGCAGGGTTGACCACGGTCACGAACGTGATGCCGGTGACCTGGGAGACGGGCGCGAAGTCGCGCAGGCTGTCGTAGGGCAACTGCTTGAAGACGAGCGGGTTGATGGCCACCGCCGAGGGCGGCGCCATCACCACGGTGTAGCCGTCCGGCTTGGCGCGCGCGACCGTTTCCATGCCGATGATCGCATTGGCGCCGGGCCGGTTCTCGATGACGATCGGCTGCCCCAGCCCCTCCTGCATGCGCTGCCCCACGACCCGGGCCGCGATGTCGAGGCTGGCCCCGGCGGCCTGCGGCACGACGACTCGCACCGGGCGCACCGGGAAATCGGACTGCGCGAACGCGAGCGCCGGGGCCAGTGCAAGGGCCGCGCCGCAGGTGGCGCGCAAGGCCCATGCCCAACGGCGATCTCCACCCCGGGTCGTCAGTTCCACAGTGTCCTCCGCGATTCAGGCCCGCGCTTCGTTCGACAGGCCAGCCTGCGACCGTGCTCGCGTCGCGCGCCCGCACGCACGCGGCGCGAGGCGCGGGCGCAGCCATCCGATGAAACACCCGATCCGATACGGGATCCCGCGGGCGGATTGCGCCGCCCGTCGCCCCCTCCCGACGCCGCGATTATCGCCGAGCCTGCGCCAGCATGCATCCCCCACCGCGCTGCAGGGGCAGCGGCGCCGCCCCCGATCGGCGCGCGGCCGGGACCCGAGGGCGGCGGCAAGGTCCCGGGCTTCGGAGCGGCGCACGCACCGCTCCGATCCCGCCCCGGGACGGGCGCGCACCGCCCACGCGCTCGCCGGTCCGTCAACCGGCGAGCGCCCGCACGCAGGCCATCCCCGCCACCGTGGCGACGACCGAGCCGACGACATGGGCGAGCACCAGGACGAGGGCCGCCCCGTGCATGCCGCGCTCGAGCAACCCGACCGTCTCGGCGGAGAAGGTGGAGAAAGTCGTGAACCCCCCGAGGAAACCGGTGACCAGGAACAGCCTCCACTCGGCGGGAAGTTCGACCATGCGCCCGAGCACCTCGGCCGACACACCGATCAGGAAGCCGCCGATGACGTTCGCGGCCAGGGTCCCCAGCGGCAGCGCCGGCAGCAGGGGGTTCCAGGCCAGGGCCAGGGCCCAGCGCAACCAGGCGCCGAGTGCGGCGCCGACACCCACCGCCGCCAGGCCCAGTGCGCTCACGCGCCGTCGCCCTCCTGCCAGCGGTCGGCTGCCCGGTCGTCGCTCGCGCGCGCCTCGACCCAGCGCTCCCCCGCCGGCGTTCGCTCCTTCTTCCAGAAGGGTGCGCGGGTCTTGAGGAAGTCCATGATGAACGCACAGGCGGCCAGCGCCGCTTCGCGATGGGCGCTGAGCGTCACCACCAGCACGATCGGATCGGACGGTCGCAGTTCGCCCACCCGGTGCACGACCAGCGTGTCGATCAGTGGCCAGCGCTCGCCCGCCTCGGCGACGATCGACTCGAGCGCGCGCTCGGTCATGCCGGGATAGTGCTCCAGCACCATCGACTGCACGCCGCTGCCGTCGTTGAAGTCGCGCATCACCCCCATGAAGCTTGCCACCGCGCCCACCGAGGTGCGGCCTGCGCGCAGCCGATCGATCTCCGCGCCGATGTCGAAGGCCTCCCGCTGGACGCGTACCGCCACGATCAGCCTCCGGTCACCGGCGGGAAGACGGCGATCTCGTCGCCGGCGGACAGTGCGTGCGCAGGCGGGCACAGCGTCTGGTTGACCGCGAACCGCACCACGCGCGAGCCGGCGAGTTCCTCGGCCCAGACTCCCCCGCGCAGGGCGAGCCGCTCGCGCAGATCCGCCACCGTGCACAGGCCCGGGGCGAGGTCCATCGTTTCGCCGGACGTGCCGAACGCCTCCCGCAACCGGGCGAAGTAGAGAACGCGGACGGATCCATGGGCCGTTTCCATGCCGCGATGATAGCGCCACCGCCGCGACCGACGCCGGCATGCGCCGCTGGCCAGCAGGCCTGCGGCCAGCCGCTCGCGCGGGCGGGGGCTTGCGGCGGGGGGACCGGTCCGCCTGCCTGCCTGTCGCGGCGCGGCGCCCGCGCGGAGGCCCGCCCCCCGCGGGAGTCGACCGCGCGAGGATTCGGCGCCTCAGGCTCGGTGCATCGCGCTACGCTCGATCGCGAAGCGCGCGAGCGCCTCGACCGCATCGAGGCCGAACAACGCGACGTCCCTCGGCAGGTGCGCGGCGAGGTCGCCCGCGGGACGGTCGCTGGCAACCGCGAGTACATGGGGATCGCTCGCGGCCAGCAGCGGCGCGCCGACCGCCTGCCGGTGGACCTCGATCTTGGGGATCGCGGCGTGCTTCCAGCCTTCGACCAGCACGAGATCGCAGTCGCTCAGGCGCCCGAGCAGTTCCTCGAGCCCGGGCTCGGGCTCATCGCGGAGCTCGCGCACCAGTGCCCAGCGGCGCGCCGAGCCGACCAGCACCTCGGTGCAGCCCGCCTGCCGGTGGCGATACGAATCCTTGCCCGGCTGGTCGATGTCGAAGTCGTGGTGCGCGTGCTTGACCAGCGACACCCGCAGTCCGGCACCGGTGAGGTGCGGGACCAGGCGCTCGATCAGCGTGGTCTTGCCACTGCCGGAGTAACCCGCGAACCCGATCACCCGCATGCCTTCGATCTCCGTCTGCGCCCAGGCGCGCCTCAACCGGCCCTGCCGGCCGCCCCGGCAGGTTGTTCCCCGGCGGAGGGTCGGATGCCGGAGGCGGCCTCGGCAGGCCCCGTCTCGACGACGCGACCGTCCTGCAAGCGTACGCGACGCGCATCGGGCAGCGTATCCCAGTCGCGATCATGCGCCGCGACGAGGACCGCCGCACCGCCGGCACACAACGATCGGACCAGCGCGAGGACCTCCGCGCGCGAACGGCTGTCCAGGTTGGCGGTCGGCTCGTCGAGCAGCACGACCGCGGGGATCCAGCACCCTTGCGCGCGCGATCGCCACCCGCTGGCGTTCGCCCGAGGACAGCTGGCCCGGTGCCGTGGACAGCACGTCGGCGAGGCGGGCCCAGGCCACCGCCTCGGCCACGCGACGCTCTCGCTCGGCGGCCGGAATGCCGGCCATCGCGAGCCCATACCCGAGGTTTCCGCGCACGCTGGTCGAGAACAGGTACGGGTGCGATGACACGTACTGCAGGCGGCGTCGGGCCTCGCCGGCGAGGCCACGATCGACCCTCGTCCCCGAGAACAGGACTTCGCCGCCCTGCGGCGCATCGAGCCCTGCCAGCACGCGCAGCAGCGTCGTCTTTCCCGAACCGTTGTCCCCGGTGAGCACCACCGCCTCGCCGGCCGGGAGCGCGAGCGCGCAGTCCTCGAGCACGGACCGTTCGCCGAAGCGCACGCGCAGCGCGCGCGCCTCCAGCAGGCATGGCGCGACGCTCATCCGCGCATCCCCTGCATCCAGCCGCCGTGGCCCTGGCACAGCGACAGCAGCGCGTTGATCCCGAGGGCGACGATCATCAGCACGATGCCCAGTGCGATGCCCTCGGTGAACGCGCCCTTGCTCGTCTCCAGCGCGATGGCGGTCGGGATGGTCCGGGTGAGTCCGGCGATGTTGCCCCCCACCATGAGCGCGCACCCGACCTCGGAGATCACGCGGCCGAACCCGCTCAGCACCGCCGCCACCAGCGCGAAGCGCACCTCGCGCAACGTGGTGAGCCCGGCGCGAAGCGGCCGGGCGCCGAGCAGGCGCGCCGTCTCGAAGAGCCGGGGATCGGCCGCCTGGACCGCTGCCAGCGCAAAGGCGCAGATGATCGGAAAGGCAATGACCGCCTGTCCGATCACCATGGCCTCCGGGGTGAACAGCAGTTCCCACGCACCCAGTGGCCCACGCCTCGACAGCAGCAGGTAGAGCAGCAGTCCCACCACGACGGTGGGAAAGGCCAGCAGGCTCTGCAGCAGGACGATCAGCACGCGGCGACCCGGGAACCGGGTGGTCGCGAGCACGAAGCCCGCTCCGATCGCCAGTGGTGCCGCGACCAGCAACGCGAGCAGCGCGACGCGGATCGACGTCCAGATCACCTGCCACAGCGGGGCATCGAGCGCGACGAGCCGGGCGATCGCCTCGCGTGTCGGTTCGATCAGGTCCATCGGCCGGCCTATGCCCCGTGCGCGCTCAGCGCGCCTTCGCCTGGGGAAAGAACAGCGTCTCGCCACCGACCTTGAACGCGGCGATGCGGCGCTGGCCCTCCGCCGAGGTGAGCCAGTCCATCAGGGCGCGCGCGCCGGCGGCGTTGACGTGCGGGTGGCGGGCCGGGTTGACCGCGATGATCCCGTACGGATTGGCCAGGGCAGGGTCGCCCTCGACCAGCACCTCCAGGTCCAGGCGCGACTTCATCGCGGCCCAGGTGCCGCGATCGGTCAGCGTGTACCCCTGCAACTCGCTCGCCATCGTGAGCACCTCGCCCATGCCGCGCCCGGCCGAGGCGTAGCCCGCCCCTTTCGGCGACACGCCAGCCGACTTCCACAGCGCGAGTTCCATCTGGTGCGTCCCGGACTCGTCCCCTCGCGAGACGAAGCGTGCGCCCCGCGCGGCGATCGCCCTCAGGGATGCCACCGCGTCGCGGGCGCCGCGCACCTGCGCCGGATCCGACCGTGGCCCGACGATCAGGAAGTCGTTGTACATCACGTCGCGCCGATCGACCCCGTGACCCTCCGCGACGAAGCGATCCTCGGCCGCGCGTGCATGCACGAGGACGAGGTCGGCGTCCCCGTTGGCGCCGATCCGCAGCGCGGCGCCGGTGCCCACCGAGACCACGCGCACGCCGTAGCCGTGCTGCTTCTCGAACACCGGCAGCAGCGCGGCCAGCAGGCCGGAGTTCTCGGTGCTGGTGGTGGTGGCCAGGCGGATCACGCGATCGGCCGCGCGCGGCGTACCGGACTGCGCAACGCCGGGAGACGACAGCCCGCCCATCGCGAGGCCGACCAGCAGCACCGCCATGCCCACCATCGAATGGCGGCGAGCCGCATCCGCGCTCCCGCGGCCCCGGGTTCCATCGCAGGGTGCATCCGTCGGACGCACCGGGCGCCGACCCGGTCGGCGCCTCAGGCGTGCAGTCATCTCGTTCATCCTCATCCTCGGTACTGGCCGGTGGGCGCGGGCGGCGACGGCACCGGTCGCGGGCGACCCGCGCGAAGCGCGCCCACCCGGATTCCCCAGGCGAGCCTGGGGGGCCCGACTCGGGTCGACGATCGCCGAGCCCGAACGACACCGGGGCGCCCTCGCGCCCCCGCCCCCCCGCGCCCGCAGCGCGTCCGCCTGCAGAGCGGCCGTACACTAGCCACACCTCGGACCCTTCTCAATATGAACGGCTCTGCATGAAGTCCCTCCCCTCGACGGGCGCATCGACCTTGCGTCCGCGCCTGCGGCTGTCCGTATCGCTCGAACGCGCCGAGGGCGCGGGCGTATCGGCAGCGTCGCTCGAACTGCTGCGCCGCCTGGACAGCGCGCGATCGCTTCGCGAGGCGGCCGTCGGCATGGGCCTGTCCTACCGGCATGCGTGGAACCTGCTGCACGAGGCGGAGATGCAACTGGGCCAGCCGCTCGCCCGATCCGAGCGCGGGCGTGGCACCGCCCTCACGCCCTTCGGTGCGCTGGTCGTCGCCGCGCTGGCGGAGATCGACGACCGCCTCGAGCGCCCGCTGGCCGAGGCCAGCCAGGCGCTGGCCGCCGCGCTCGCACTCGGCCAGGGCGCGTCGCGACGAACCCGCTGAGGCCGGCTCGACCGAAGGCCCCGGCCGTCACCGGCCTGCGCGACGGGCGGCCCGACCAGCCCCGATATAATCCGCCGGGTGGATCGCGCCCGGCGCGCCACCGGCACCCCCTCCCTCCCGCGACAGACCATGGCGCTCACCGACACGCTGGCACGGCCGCTGCGCGATCTGCGCATCTCGGTCACCGATCGCTGCAACTTCCGCTGCACCTACTGCATGCCGAAGGAGGTGTTCGGCAAGGACTTCCAGTTCCTGGAACGGGAGGCGCTGCTCAGCTTCGGGGAGATCCACCGCGTGGTTCGTCTGTTCCGCGAGGAAGGCATCGAGAAGGTGCGCATCACCGGCGGCGAGCCGCTCGTCCGGCGCAAGCTCGAGCGCCTGGTCGAGATGCTGGCCTGGCATGGCGACCTCGACCTCACGCTCACCACCAACGGCTCGCTGCTCGCGCAGAAGGCGCAGGCGCTGCGCGACGCGGGGCTGCGCAGGATCACCGTCAGCCTGGATTCGCTCGACGACGCCACCTTCCGCGCGATGAACGACGTGGACTTCCCGGTCGCACGGGTCCTGCAGGGCATCGAGGCGGCCGATCGTGCGGGACTCTCGCCCATCAAGATCAACGCGGTCATCAAGCGCGGCGTGAACGACCACACCGCCGTCGCGCTCGCCCGGCACTTCAAGGGCAGCGGGCATATCGTGCGCTTCATCGAGTTCATGGACGTGGGCGCGACCAACGGCTGGCAGATGCAGCACGTGGTTCCGTCGGCCGAACTGGCTGCGGCCATCGACCGGGAACTGCCGATCGAGCCGGTCGACCGCAACTACACCGGCGAGGTGGCCGAGCGCTGGCGCTATCGCGATGGCAGCGGCGAGATCGGGTTCATCTCGTCGGTCACGCGCGCGTTCTGTCGAGACTGCACCCGGGCACGCCTGTCGGCCGAGGGGCAGCTCTACACCTGCCTGTTCGCCACCGCGGGAACCGACCTGCGCGGCCTGCTCCGCAGCGGCGCCGATGACGATGCGGTGCGCGCGACGATCCGGCGCGTGTGGTCGGCACGCGGCGATCGCTACTCCGAGATCCGGACCGCCGAGACCGCGGCGCTGCGCAAGATCGAGATGTCCTACATCGGCGGCTGAGACCGACCGCCTCCGGCGCGCGCGCATTGCCGCCACGGTCGTCCGCCCTGCCTCCCTCCGCACCGAGGATCCGAACATGTCCGAGACCCCTCCCGCCGATTCCATCCGCGCCGCCTCCTGCGCCGACGACTACGATCCGAACTCGATGTCGGTCGAGCGTGCGCGCGAGTTCATCGCCCGCTTCCTCGCCCCGATCGGCCAGACCCAGCGCCTGGCGCTGCGCGACGCGCTGGATCACGTGCTTGCCGAGGACGTGATCTCGCCCTTCGACGTGCCCGCGGCCGACAACTCCGCGATGGACGGGTACGCGCTGCGCCATGCCGACGTGGACGGGCGCGAGTCCACCGTGCTGCGGGTCGTCGGCACGGCATTCGCCGGACACGGTTACGCCGACGCCGTGGGCCCCGGCGAGTGCATCCGCATCATGACCGGCGGCGTCGTGCCCGCGGGGCTCGATGCCGTCGTGCCGATCGAACACACCCGGCTGGAAAACCCCGCCGACCGCGACCGCGTGGTCTTCGGCGCCGGCATCCGCCGCGCGCAGAACGTGCGCTACGCCGGCGAGGACATCCGCCGCGGCACCGCGGTGCTGCGCCGCGGCCAGTGGCTGCGCCCCGCCGAGATCGGGCTGCTCGCCTCGCTGGGCATCGGCGAGGTCGGCGTGTTCCGCAGGCTGCGCGTGGCCTTTTTCTCCACCGGCGATGAACTGGCGTCGATCGGCCAGCCGCTCGCCGAAGGGCAGGTCTACGACAGCAACCGCTACACGATCCACGGCATGCTGTCGCGACTGGGCGTCGACCTCATCGACATGGGCGTGGTGCGCGACGACCCGGCGCTGCTCGAGGCGCACTTTGCCCAGGCCGCCGCCTGCGCCGACGTCGTGATCACCAGCGGCGGGGTGTCGGTCGGCGAGGCCGACTTCATCAAGCAGATGCTCGACCGCATGGGCGAGGTCGTGTTCTGGAAGATCGCCATGAAGCCCGGCCGTCCCCTCGCCTACGGTCGCATCGGCGGTGCGCACTTCTTCGGGCTGCCGGGCAATCCGGTGTCCGTGATGGTCACCTTCTACCAGTTCGTGCGCGAGCCGCTGCTGCGCCTGATGGGTCGCGACCCGCTCCCCCTTCTGCCGACCTTCCCTGCGGTCTGCACGGGGCCGCTGCGCAAGGCACCTGGACGCACCGAGTTCCAGCGCGGCATCCTCGGTCCGGCGGCCGGCGGCGGGTGGGAGGTTCGACCCACCGGCGAGCAGGGTTCGGGCATCCTGTCCTCGATGTCGCAGGCCAACTGCTTCATCCTGTTGCCCGAAGCCCAGGGCAACGTGGCGGCCGGCAGCACGGTCGAGGTCCAGATGTTCGAGGGGCTGATCTGACCCCCCGCGCCGACGACATCTCCCCGACGGCGGACGCCCTGCCGTCGGGTGCGCCATGCCGCCCGAACCTGTCCGATGCGCGGCGCGAACCCACCTTCGAGGTGTCGGCGATCGACGAGACCGGCCAGCGGCGCCCCGTCGCCATCGCGGGCGAGCATCCGCTCACCCTGTATGTCGACCGCCGCGAGGTCGTGACGCTGATGACGCTGGGGCAGGCCCCGGAGGCGCTCGCCCTCGGCTTCCTGCGCAACCAGCGCCTGATCCGCTCGCTGGACCAGGTCGAGTCGGTGCAGGTCGACTGGAGCGTGGACGCCGCCGCCGTGATCACGCGCGCGGGCGTCGGGCTGGATGCAGCCGGCGAGGCCAGCCTCGACGCCCCCCGCACGGTCACCACCGGGTGCGGCCAGGGGTCGGTGTTCGGGGACCTGATGGCCGAGGTCGACCGGATCCGCCTGCCGGCCGACGCGCGCCTCTCGCGCGCCGGGCTGCAGGCGCTGCTCGAGGCGGTGCGAGGCCGCGAGACGGTCTACAAGCAGGCGGGTGCCGTCCACGGCTGCGCGCTGGCCCGCTGCACCGACGACGACGCGCAGATCCTGCACTACGTCGAGGATGTCGGTCGGCACAACGCGGTGGACGCGATCGCAGGCCTGATGTGGATGCACGGCGAGGCCGGCGCGGACACGGTCTTCTATACCACCGGCCGGCTCACGTCGGAGATGGTGATCAAGTGCGCGCAGATGGGCATCCCGATCCTCGTCTCGCGCTCGGGGCTCACCCGCATGGGCTACGAGATCGCGCGAGAGGTCGGTCTCACGCTGATCGGGCGCGCCACGCACACCCGCTTCCTGCTCTTCAGCGGCGAGGAGCGGTTCACGGGATGAGCGCGAAGACACCCGGCCCCCTGCCCCGGGTCACCGGCGTGGTGCTCGCCGGCGGACTCGGCCGGCGCATGGGCGGCGTCGACAAGGGTCTGCAGTTGCTGGACGGGCGACCGATGGTCGCGCAGGTGGTCGAGCGCCTCGCGCCCCAGGTCGACGAACTGCTGATCAACGCCAACCGCAACGCCGGGCAGTACGCGGAATTCGGGCATCGGGTCATCCCCGACGCGATCGAGGGCTTCGCCGGTCCGCTGGCAGGGCTCGAGCGCGGGCTGGCGGAGGCCACGACCGCGCTGGTGGTCACCGTGCCCTGCGACTCGCCGTTCCTGCCGCCGGACCTGGTGGCGCGACTGCGTGCGGCCCTGTTCGAGCAGGAGGCGGACCTGGCGGTCGCGTCTGCCCGGGGACGCCAGCAGCCGGTCTTCAGCCTCTGCCATCGACGCCTGCATGCCGGCCTGCGGGCGTACCTCGCCGGCGGCGGACGCAAGATCGACCACTGGTACTCCGACCTGCGGCTGGCCGAAGTCGCGTTCGACGACCAGCCCGAGGCGTTCGACAACATCAATACCGCCGATGAACTGTCCGACGCACAGCGTCGGCGCGCATCCGCACGACCCTGATCGGGGACCGTGGCCCCCGCCGTCCACGGACCGGTCGCCGCTCAGCCGGGCACGCCCGACGCCGGGTCCTGCCGGTAGAACTCGGCCAGTTGCCGGTAGACCTCGGGCCAGTGCGCCTGCAGGTCACGGGGCGTCTCGAAGAATGCCTCGCTCGCGCAGGCGAAGAATTCCGCCGCGTCCTCGCTGGCATAGGGATCGAGCGGCAATGCCGCCCAGTCGGCCTGCGCCGCCGGCGTGTCGGCATCGCCCCAGCGATCCTCCAGCCGCGCCACCGCCGCCTCGAGCGACTCGCGTGCCGCCTCGAGCGCCGCCCGCCAGCGATCCCGGCTCATGCCCGCATGCAGCGGCGGCATGCCGTCGGCCTCGCCGTCGAGCATGTCGAGCTTGTGGGCGAACTCGTGCAGCACGACGTTGTAGGCCAGCGAGTCGCCCGCGCGATCGATGTCGGCCCATGACAGCACCACCGGTCCGCCCGGCCAGGACTCGCCGCTGCGCACCTCGAGCCCCTCGTGCTCGACCCCATCCTCGTCGACATACCGATGCTCGACCACGAACTCGTCCGGATAGACGATCACTTCGATCCAGGGATCGTAGCTGTCGATCCCGAGTTCCAGGATCGGCACGCAGGCCTGCAGGGCGATTTCCAGGCGCATCGGCGCGGTGAGCCGCAGCCCCCCGGCCGCGGTGACCTGCTTGCGTTGAAGGAACGCGTCCACCGCCGAGCGCAAACGAAGGCGGCCGGCGTCATCGAGATGTCGCACCACCCGGCAACTCGCCAGGGCCTCCTCCCAGAGCGCCGATCCGATCGGCTCGACCCTCTCGACCGCGCCTCGCCGCCATGGCCACCGCACCGGCATGTTCAGCTGCCGCGACGGGGGGCGAGCCGCTGTTCGAGGTCGCCGAAGAGCACGCGCTGCCAGTCGACCGGCAGGCTGAACTCGACGACCGGACGCGAGCGGATCTCGACCCGGATCGAGCCATCGCCCTCGCGCGCCAGCCGGACGCTCACGCGCTCTCCGGCGCTGAGCCCCGACATGCCCGCACGCAGGTCGAGGTCGCCGGCCTCGCGCGACTGGCGCACGATCGCGAGCCGGCGTTCGGCCGCCGAAGCAAGCAGCGCATCCCAGACGGCGTCCCATGAACGAAGGTAGCGGCGCGACGCCGCCCGCTCGGCCGCCTCGGCTGCCTCGCGCTCGCGGGCCTCCCGCGCCGGGTCCGGCGCCGCGCAGCCCGCGAATGCCAGCAGCGGTGCACCCGCCAGCAGCAGGACTGCGCCGCGACGTCGAGTCAAGCCTGGGGCCCCGCGCTGCGGTCGGACGGCGCTGGCAGCGGCACCGTGCCCGGACCGTGGTCGAAATCCACCTGCTCGATGTCGCGGAAGCGGTTGGTGATCTTCTGGCTGCTCACGTGGACCTGCTGGATGTCCTCGTTGGCCTGGCGGATGTGGTTGGCGAGCTGCTGCATGCGGGTGTCGAACCGCTCGAAGTCGCGTGCGAGCTTGGACAGCGCGTCCTTGATCACGTGCACCTGGCGGCGGGTCTCGTGGTCCTTGATCACCGCGCGCGCGGTGTTCAGGATGGCCATCATGGTGGTGGGCGACGTGATCCACACATGGCGGCGCTGGGCGTGTTCGACCAGCTCGGGGTGGTGGGCATGGATCTCGGCGAACACCGCCTCGGCCGGCACGAACATCACTGCCCCGTCGCTGGTGTCGCCCGGGATGATGTACTTGTCGGCGATGTCGTCGATGTGCTTGCGGACGTCGGCCTTGAAGCGGCGCAGGGCGGACTGGCGATCGCTCTCGGGCGCGCCGTCCGCGTAGGCCGCGCGGTAGTTCTCGAGCGGAAACTTCGAGTCCACCGCCACGCGTCCGGTCGGTTCGGGCAGACGCAGCAGGCAGTCGACCCGCACGCGATTGTCGAGCGAGGCCTGCATCTCGTAGGCGCCCGGGGGCAGCGCATTGCGAACGATGGCCTCGAGCTGCACCTCGCCGAAGGCGCCACGCGCGCGCTTGTCGCCCAGCAGTTCCTGCAGGCCGACCACGTTGCTGGTCAGCCCGTCGATCTTGCGCTGCGCCTCGTCGATGGTGGCGAGCCGCGCCATCACGCTGGTGAAGGTCTCGTTGGTGCGCTTGAATCCTTCCTCGAGGCGCTCGCCCACCTTTCCGCCGATCTCGGCAAGACGTCCGTCGACCGACTGCGTGAGCGTGCCCACGGTGGACACCAGCTGCTCGGACAGCACCCGCAGGTGGGCCTGGGCGGCCTCGGACTGGCCGCGCCCCTGCTCGGCCATCTCGCCGAGGCGGGCCTCGACCGACCGGGAGAGTGCCCCGACCGTGCCGACCAGCTGCTCGGAGAGCAGGCGAACCTGTGCCTGGGACGAATCGGCCTGCATGCGTCCCTGCTCGGCCAGCGTCTCGTGCAGCCGCGTGACCACCTCGGTTCGCATCGCGTCCTGCCGCGCCTGCATCGCGCTGCCCAGTTCGGACAGGCGCTGGGCGAGGATGTCGCGGTTCGCGCCCAGTTCGCGCCCCTGCGCGAGCTGCAGGATCTGGATCGACTCGCGCGTCTGCTGCAGTTCCTGCGAGACCATCGAACGCACGCCCTCGGCCGACAGCAGCTGGCTGGAGGACATCCTCTCGCCGGTCGCCGCGAGCGCCGAGTGGAGATCGCCGAGCATCGCGCGGTGTTTCTCCTCGAGCAGCGCGGAGATGCGCTCGGGGGTCTGCTGCAGCGCCTGCTGGCTGTCGCGCAGTCGCAGCCCGAGCCATGCCACGGCCACCAGCGCGAAGAGCGCCAGAAGCGCCAGGAGGATGGGGAGAAGGGGGCCTGCTGCGGTCGATTCCATGCGCGCCAAGTGTATACGGCGGGTCTGCCTCGGGCGAGCGTCAGGACCGCCGCAAGGTGACCAGCGGCGGGACTCGGGCGATCGAACGGGTACCGATCCAGCCGGCCAGGCCGACCAGCAGCGCACCGCCGACCAGGCCCAGCAGCCAGACCCGCGGGTCGGGTGCGTAGGGCACCGACAGGACGTAGCGCGCCAGCACCCAGGCCAGTACGCTGGATCCGATGGCGGCCACCAGGCCGGCGAGCGCGCCGATGGTGGCGAACTCGGCCGCCTGCGCGGCACCGATCTGCCGGGTCGAGGCGCCCAGCGTGCGGACCACGGCCGCCTCCGACTGCCGTTCCTCGGCCGTCGCGGCGAGTGCGGCATAGAGCACGACCAGCCCGGCGAGCAGGGTGAAGCCCATCAGGAACTCGACCGCTCGCGCGACCTGGTCGATCATCGACTGCACCTTCTGGAGCACGGCGGCCACGTCGATGATCAGCAGGTTGGGGAAGCCGCGAACGAGTTCGTTGAGCAGGTCCTGGCGCCCCTCGGGCAGGCGGAACGACGTGATGTAGCTGACCGGCAGGCCGTCGAGCGAGCCAGGCGGCATGATCACGAAGAAATTCGTGCGGAACGAGTCCCACTCGACCCGGCGCAGGCTCGCCACCGTGAACGTGCGGCGCACGCCCGCCACGTCGTAGACCAGGCGATCGCCCACGCGCACGCCGATCCTGCGGGCGATGCCCTCCTCCATCGACACCAGCGGGGCGCCACGATCGGCCTGCGTCCACCAGCGGCCGTCGATGATCACGTTGTCGTCCTGCAGCCGATCGGTGAACGAGAGATTCGTCTCGCGATCGACCAGCCGGCGGGTGCGCTCGTCGGGGTAGTCCTCCGGCTGCACCGCGCGCCCGTTGAGTTCGACCAGCCGGCCGCGCACCATCGGCAACAGGTTCGGATCGGCGACTCCGGCACCGACGAGCGTGCGGCGGACCGCATCGGCCTGGTCGGGCTGGATGTTCACCAGGAACTGGTTCGGCGTGTCGGCGGGCAGCGATCCTCGCCAGCGCTCGAGCAGGTCGCCCCGCACCAGCGTGAGCAGCAGCAGGGCCATCAGGCCCAGTCCGAGCGCGGTGACCTGCACGACCGTGCCCAGCGCCCGGCGGTTGAGGTTGGCGATGCCGTAGCGCCAGGTGAACCCGACGCGAGCGCTGGACACCCGACCGGCCAGCCGCACGGCCAGCGCGCCCACCGCCGCGCAGGCCGCGAGCAGCGCGGCCACGCCCCCCAGCATCGCGCCTCCGAGCTTGAGGTCGGCCGCCTGCCAGAGCACCAGGCCCGCGACCGCCACCGCGGCCGAGATCCACGACAGCAGGCCCACCCGCCCCGGTGCGCCGAGGTCGCGGCGCAGCACCCGCAGCGTGGGCACGCGGGCGAGCGACACCAGCGGCGGCAGGCCGAAACCGAGCAGCAGCACCAGGGCGGTGGCGAGGCCCTGCCACGCGGGAAGGGCGCCGGGCGCAGGCAACTGCGCGGCCACCAGCCCGGACAGCGCCCCGGCCAGCACGGCCTGACCCGCCAGTCCTGCGATCACGCCGACCAGTCCCGCGCCGGCGCCCAGCGCCAGGAACTGGATGAGATGGATCAGCAGCATCTGGCGCTGCGGCGCTCCCAGGCAGCGCATCATCGCGCAGGCATCCAGGTGGCGCTGCAGGTATCGCCGGGCCGCCAGCGCGATGGCCACCCCGGCGAGGATCACCGCCACCTGCGCGGCAAGGCCGAGGAACCGCTCGGCCCGCTCCAGTGCGCTGCGCAGTTCGGGCCGCGCGTCGCGCACGTCCTCCAGCCGCTGTCCCCCCGCCAGTCCGGGCACCACCCGCGCGCGAAACGCGGCCAGCGCAGCGGGCTCGCCGGCGAGCATCAGGCGGTAGCCGATACGGCTCGCCGGCTGCACCAGGCCCGTGGCCGGAAGGTCGGCGGCATTTAGCAGGACGCGCGGGGACATCGACAGGAAGCCGATGCTCGCCTCCGCCTCGCGGTCGAACACCCCGGCGACCTGGAAGCGCTGCTCCCCGAGTTCGAGGGTCTCGCCGGCGTCGATACCCAGCAGCGCGACCATCCGCGTGTCGATCCACACCGTGCCGGGCTGGGGCGCCTCCCGCATCGGGCGCGTGGGCTCGAGGTGGCGCGGCGCGAGATCGACCACGCCCTTGAGCGGCCAGCCCGCCCCCACCGCCCTGACCTCGGCCAGTTGCGCGCGCTCGCCCCGCACCACCATGCTGGGAAAGCGCAGCACCTCGGTGCGCGCAAGACCCGGTGCGTCGGCGGCCTGGAGGAGCCACGGCTCGAACGGGCGGTCGGAATGCACGACCAGATCGGCGCCAAGCAGGGCGCTCGCCTGCTGCGCGAGCGCGCGCTGCACGCGGTCGGAGAAGAAGCCGACGCTGCTCGCCGCGGCGATGGCAATCACCAGGGCAACCGCCAGCACGCGCAATTCGCCCGCTCGCCAGTCGCGGGCGAGCAGGCGCAGCGCGAGCCTGGCCGTGGCGGTCAGAGGCGGAGCGACGCTCATGCCGGGCGATGCTCGACGACCGTCTCGCCGGCCTCCACCCGCGCGGCGGCCTCCGCCTCGGCCCGCGTCGCCGCCTGGTGGGGCGGCGGGGTCCGCTCGTCGGCCACCAGGCGACCGGCCGCGATGCGCAGCCGGCGACCGCAACGGCGCGCGAGCGATTCGTCGTGCGTCACCAGCAGCAGCGTGGTGCCTTCCTCCCGGTTGAGTTCGAACATCAGGTCGATCACCGACGCGCCGGTCGCCGCATCGAGGTTGCCCGTCGGCTCGTCGGCCATCAGCAGCCGGGGGCGGGTCACGAAGGCGCGGGCGATGGCCACGCGCTGCTGTTCGCCACCGGAGAGTTGGCGCGGATAATGGTGTCCCCGGGCCGACAGTCCGACCCGCTCGAGCAGGCGCAACGCCTGGGCCCGCGCGTCGCGCAGGCCGGCGAGTTCCAGCGGCAGCATCACGTTCTCCACCGCGGTCAGCGCCGGCAGCAGATGGAAGGACTGGAACACGAAGCCGACCGTGCGCTGGCGCAGTGCGGCGCGTCCGTCCTCGTCGAGCGCGGCGAGGTCGGTCCCGTCGATCGTCACCGAGCCGGAGGACGGCTGGTCGAGTCCGGCGAGCAATCCGAGCAGGGTCGTCTTGCCCGAGCCCGAAGCCCCGAGGATCGCGACCGACTCGCCGGCCCCGACCTCGAAGCCCACCGAATCGAGAATGACGAGCGGCATGTCACCGGTCATCACCCGTTTAGTAAGATCACGGGCTTCGAGTACTGGAGCCCCAAGCGTGATTCCGTTCATCCGTCCGCCGTCGTCTGCTGCGCGCCGGCGTGCATTGTCGCTGCTTGCGGGCGGGGCTGCCGCGATGACGGGCTTGCCCGCCGCGGCCAGTGCGGCGCCGGGCACGCTGATGGTGTTCGGCGACAGCCTCAGCGCCGAATACGGGCTCGCGCAGGGCAGCGGCTGGGTGGCGCTGCTCGATCGTCGCCTGCGCACGGAGCGGCCCGGCTGGCGGGTGGTGAACGCGAGCATCAGCGGCGAGACCACCCTGGGCGGACGCAACCGGCTGGAGGCCGAGTTGTCCACCCACCGCCCGCAGGTGCTGTTCATCGCGCTGGGGGGCAACGACGGCCTTCGCGGCGTGTCGCTGGAGAGCACGCGCGCCAACCTGGAGGCGATGATCGGCGCCGCGCGCAAGTCCGGGGCCCGACCCGTCATGGCCGGCATGCGCCTGCCCCCGAACTACGGCCGGACGTACGGCGAGAAATTCAGGGTCGTGTTCGTCGAGGTGGCCAAGCGCCAGCAGGTCCCGCTGGTGCCGTTCCTGCTCGAGCCGATCGCCGAGCGACGGGACCTGTTCCAGGCCGACGGCATCCACCCGACCGCAGCCGCGCAGCCGATGATCCTGAACACGGTCTGGCCGGTGCTCTCCCCTCTGCTGCGCTGAGCGTCGACGTCCTCGCCCATCCGCCCGGCGCGGATGCGGGTCCGCCGACCGGGCATCGCGGGCGCTGCGGCCGTTGACTCAGGACACCTCGACCCGGGGTGCGTCCCCGGCGTGCATGCGGCCCACGCAGGCTGCCGCCGGAAGCCCGGCCGCCCGCATCGCCGCCACCACGCGCTCGGCCGCCTGTGGCGCGCACGCCACGAGCAGCCCCCCGCTGGTCTGGGGATCGGTGAGCAGGTCACGCTCCCATGCCTCCAGTCCGGCGGGCAGCCGAACCGACTCGCCGTAGCTCTCCCAGTTGCGACGGGACGCGCCGGTGACCACCCCCGCGCGCGCGTGGTCGATGGCGCCGGCCAGCCGGGGCACCCGTGCGCGGTCGATCGTGGCCACGAGACCCGAGCCCCGGGCCATCTCCAGGGCGTGCCCGAGCAGGCCGAAGCCGGTCACGTCGGTCATCGCGTGAACGTCGGGATCGTCGGCGAGGCTTGCCCCGACGGTGTTGAGCGTCGTGGCCGTGGCCACCATCTCCGCATAGCCTTCGGTCGGGAGCAACCCCTTCTTGAGCGCGGCCCCGAGGATGCCCACGCCCAGCGGCTTGCCCAGCACCAGCGTGTCGCCGTCGCGGGCGCGGTCGTTGCGAAGCACGCGGTCGGGGTGGACCAACCCGAGGACGACCAGCCCGTAGATCGGCTCGACCGAGTCGATGCTGTGCCCGCCGGCCACCGGGATGCCGGCCTGCGCGCAGATCGCCTCGCCGCCGGCCAGGATGCGGCGCACGGCCTCGGCCCCGAGGCGCGCGAGCGGCATCGCCACCAGCGCGAGCGCCATGAACGGACGCCCTCCCATCGCGTAGACGTCGGAGAGCGCGTTGGCCGCCGCGATGCGTCCGAAGTCGTACGGATCATCGACGATCGGCATGAAGAAGTCGGTGGTGGCCACCACCGCCTGCGTGTCGTTGAGGCGCCAGACCGCCGCATCGTCGGCGCTCTCGCGCCCGACCAGCAGGTCGGGAAACCGCGACAGGAGCGCCTGCGCCGCCGGCGCGCCGTCCAGGATCTGCCCCAGCGCCGCCGGGGTCAGCTTGCAGCCTCATCCCCCGCCGTGGGAGAGCTCGGTGAGTCGAGGTGCGGTCGTTGCGGTCGGATCGGACATCGGCGTAATGAAGGCGCGTCGTGGAGGCGGCTGCGGGAGCATGTTCCGCTTGCCGAAGGGGTTTCCGGGCAGCGGAGGGACTGTCGGAGTGTACACTCCGCCCCGCCGTTACCGGCCGGCCCGACGCCGGAACCCAGGCCCGCGTGAACCCCTTGAATCCGTCCGCGCCCCCGCGCAGCCCGGCATCGCCCCTGGTCGCGGCCTCCCGCCTTGCCGAAGCCCCCTGGGGGGACACCGTGATCGACGTGCGCTCGCCCGGCGAGTACGCCGAGGATCGGGTGCCGGGCGCGATCAACTGTCCGGTCCTCGACGACGACGAGCGGGCACGCGTGGGCACGCTCTACAAGCAGGTGGGTCCGTTCGAGGCGCGCCGGATCGGCGGCGCACTGGCCGCGCGCAACATCGCGCGCCATGTGGAGGGACGGTTCCAGGACCACCCGCGTCAGTGGGCGCCACTCGTCTACTGCTGGCGAGGGGGACAGCGCAGCCGGGCGTTCGTGCACGTGCTGCGCGAGATCGGCTGGCGCGCGGTCCAGCTCGAAGGCGGCTACCGGGCCTTCCGTCGCCTCGTGATCGATGCGCTGGGCGAGCTTCCGGGGCGGCTGTCCTTTCGCGTCCTGTCGGGCCGGACCGGCTGCGGCAAGAGTCGCCTGCTGGGTGTGCTGGCCAGCGAGGGGCACCAGGTGCTCGACCTCGAGGCGCTCGCCGCCCACCGCGGGTCGGTCCTGGGCAACCTGCCCGATGTCCCGCAACCCGCCCAGAAGGCCTTCGAGTCCGCGCTGTGGGATCGGCTGCGCGGCTTCGACCCTTCGCGGCCGGTTTTCGTCGAGGCCGAGAGCCGGCGGATCGGCGTGCTGCACCTGCCCGATGCCCTGATCGCCCGGATGAGGGCGGCACCGGTGTTGACGATCGAGGCCGACCTCTCGGTGAGGACAGCCCTTCTGCTCGACGAATACCGCCACCTCGTCATCGACACCCCGCGGCTGCACGCGCAGCTCGACTGCCTGCGGCACCTGCACGGCCACGACACCCTTGCGGCGTGGCGGGCGCTTGCCGAGGCCGGGCGCTGGGACGAGTTCGTGGCGGCGCTGCTCGAGCAGCACTACGATCCGGCCTACGACCGCTCGATGTTCCGCAATTACGGCGCCGAAGGCGACCGCGGTCCGCGCGTGCGACTGCAGGCCGGCGACGAGGCGCAGCTGCGGGCGGCGGCGCGACAGCTGGCCGGGCTCGGCGACAAGGTCGCGGCGTGAGCCACCCGGACGGCGCAAGGCCACGTCATGGGCGCCTCGCCTGGGGGCTGGCGGTGCTGCTCGCGCTGGCATGGTTCGCGAATCTCGACGGCCGTGCCCTGATCCGTCCGGACGAAGGCCGCTATGCCGAGATCGCCCGCCACATGGCGATGACCGGCGACTGGCTGACGCCGCGGCTGAACGGCATCAAGTACTTCTTCAAGCCGCCGCTGCAGGCCTGGGCGAGCGCGGCCGCCTTCGACCTGTTCGGCCTGCACCACTGGACCGCCCGGCTGTGGTCGGCGCTCACCGGCTTCCTCGGCATCGTGCTGCTGGGTGCGATCGGCGCACGGCTCTACGGCGCCCGCACCGGTCTCATCGCCGCCGCCGTGCTGGGGAGTGCCGGACTGTACGTGGGCATCGGTCACCTCAACACGCTCGACATGGGGCTCACCTTCTTCATGTCGGCCGCGATGGGTTTCATCCTGCTCGGGCTGCAGAGTCCCGCAGGCTCACGCCGGGAACTCCACTGGATGCTCGGCGCCTGGGTGGCGATGGCCCTCGCGGTGCTCTCCAAGGGCCTCGTGGGCGTCGTGCTTCCCCTCGGGGGGGTGGCGATCGCCGCGCTGCTCGCCCTCGACTGGCGGCTGCCACTGCGAATGCGGCCGCTCGCCGGCGGCGCCGTCTTCATGCTGGTGGCGGCCCCCTGGTTCATCGCCGTCTCGCTGCGCAACCCCGAGTTCGCGCATTTCTTCTTCATCCACGAGCACTTCGAACGCTTCCTGACCACGGTGCACCGGCGCGGCGAGCCCTGGTGGTTCTTCCTCGAGGTGCAGGCGCTGGGATCGCATCCCTGGCTGTTCGCGATGCTCGCCGGACTGCTGGGCGCATGGAGGGCGGACGAGCGCTTCGCCCGGACACCGGTACCGCCGAGCGCCCCCGCAGCCCGCCCGGCGCGACTGCTCGCCTGCTGGGCCGTGCTGATCGTCCTGTTCTTCAGCCTGTCCTCCTCCAAGCTGCCGTCCTACACCCTGCCCGCATGGCCGGCACTCGCACTGCTCGCCGCGCTGCACCTCGCGCAGGCGACGCCTCGCGTCCTTGCCGCGCACTGCGCGGTCGCCGCCGTGCTGGCCGCCTGCGGCCTCGCGCTCTCCCCGCTGATCGGGGCTCGGGCGGAGTCGGCGGCCCAGGCGCTGCTGTTCCCGCAGTTCGCCCGCTACGTGGCCATCGCCGCGGCCGTGGTGCTCGCCTCGGCGATCGTCGCCACGGTGCTCGTGCTGCGACGACGCTCGCTCGCCGGCATCCTCGTGCTCTCCTTCGGTGCGCTGCTCGGCTGGCAGGCGATGATCGCCGGCTACGACCGGCTATCGCCCATGACCGGCGTGTACCATCTCGTCCGGCAGGCCGAGCGCGACCTCCGGGATGCGCAGCCCGACACCCCCTTCTACAGCGTCGAGGTCTACGACCAGACGCTCAACTTCTACCTGCGGCGCGAGACGACACTGGTGGCCTTTCGCGACGAACTCGATTTCGGCCTCGGCGTGGAGCCGGATCGCTGGATCCCGACCACCGCGCTCTTCGAGGAGCGCTGGCGCCGCGACCCGCTGGCCTTCGCGATCATGCCCCCCGCCACCTTCGACCGGCTGAGCGCGCAGGGGCTGCCGATGCGGTTGCTGGCGCGCGACGAGAGGCGCGCGCTCGTGCGCACCGTGCCGCCTGACGGGGCGGAAGGCTCGCGATGACCGCGTTGAGCTTCGGACTGGTGCTGGTCGGGGTGCTGCTCAACGCGGCCGCCCAACTGCTGCTCAAGGCCGGGACCAACGCCGTGGGCAGCTTCGAGTTCTCGATGGCCAACGCGGTGCCGGTGGGCTGGAAGCTGGCCACCCAACCGTCGATCGTCGGCGGCCTGGCCTGCTACGTCGTGAGCGTCGTGGTGTGGATCATGGCGCTGTCCCGCACGGAGGTCAGCATTGCGTATCCGATGCTGTCGATCGGCTACGTGATCAACGCCGTCGCGGCGTGGTACCTGTTCGGCGAGGCGGTCGGTGCGCAACGGATGGTCGGCATCGGCGTGATCATCGTGGGCGTCTTCCTGGTCGCCCGCAGCTGAAGCGGGCCGCCGCGCCGCTGCTATCATCGGCCATGGACTTCCTGCCGTTCACCCGCCCGGACATCGACGAGGAGACGATCGCCGGCGTCGTCGAGGTCCTGCGCTCCGGCTGGATCACCAGCGGCCCGCAGGTCAAGGCCTTCGAGGCCGCGCTCTCCGAGCGCCTGGGCGGACGTACCGTGCGCAGCTTCAGTTCGGGGACCGCCGCCCTCGAGGTCGCGTTGCGACTGGCGGGCGTGGGCCCCGGCGACGAGGTGATCACCACGCCGCTCACGTGGGTGGCGACCGCGAACGTCGTGCTGGCCGTGGGTGCGCGCCCGGTGTTCGTGGACATCGACCCGGTCACGCGCAACATCGACCTCGACCTCGTCGAAGCGGCGATCACCCCGCGGACCCGCGCGATGATCCCGGTCGATCTCGCCGGGCTGCCGGTCGACCGCGACCGCCTCTACGAGATCGCGCGCCGGCACCGGCTGCGCGTGGTCGAGGACGCCGCCCAGGCCATGGGCGCCACCTGGCGCGGCCAGCCGATCGGCAGCACCGGCGATTTCGTCGCGCTGAGCTTCCACGCGAACAAGAACATCACCTCGATCGAAGGCGGCGCGCTGGTCCTGCCCGCCGACGCGGACGTCGGCCGGTGCGAGCGCTATCGGCTGCAGGGCGTCACCCGCTTGCCCGACGGCGAGATGGATGTCGACCTGCTGGGCGGCAAGTCCAACCTCACCGACGTCGCCGCGCGGGTCGGACTGGGGCAACTCGCGAGGCTCGACGCCTTCAATTCCCGCCGCCGCGAACTGGCCGATCGCTACCTCGCGGCGTTCGACCGCTCGCTCGGCTGCGAACTGCCCCAGCCCACGCAGGAGGGCAACTGGCACATGTTCCAGGTCGTGCTGCCGGTCGATCGACTGGCCGGCGGACGCCCCGCGTTCCTGCGCGCGATGGCCGCGCGCCAGATCGGCGTCGGCGTCCACTACCCGCCGGTCCACCTGTTCACGCTCTACCGTGACATGGGCTGGAAGCGCGGCGACTTTCCCCACGCCGAGCGCGTCGGGTCGGGCACGGTCACGTTGCCCCTGTTCCCGGCCATGACCGGCGACGACGTGGTGCGCGTCTGTGCCGCAGCCGCCGAGGCGATCGCCGAACTCTCGCGCACATGACGAACGCCCCCGCCCCGCAGGTCTCGATCGTCATCCCCGTCTACAACGAGTCGGACGGCCTGCAGGCGCTGTTCGACCGCCTGTACCCGGCGCTCGATGCGCTGGGGCGCCCCTACGAAATCGTGTTCGTCGACGACGGCAGTCGCGACGACTCCCTGCGCCGGTTGCGCGACCAGCACCAGCGGCGGCCCGATGTCACCCGGGTGGTGGTGCTCAACGGCAATTTCGGCCAGCACATGGCGATCTTCGCGGGCTTCGAGCGCAGCCGCGGGCAGTACGTGGTCACCCTGGATGCCGACCTGCAGAACCCGCCGGAGGAAATCGCCCGGCTGCTCGACTGCATGGACCGCGGTCACGATTACGTCGGCACGATACGCCTGCAACGGCAGGACACGCTGTTCCGGCGCGTCGCCTCGCGTGCGATGAACCGGGTCCGCGAGCGGATCACCCGCATCCGCATGACCGACCAGGGCTGCATGCTTCGCGCCTACGACCGGCGGATCATCGACACGCTCAACCAGTCGCACGAGATGAATACCTTCATCCCCGCGCTGGCCTACCTGTACGCACGCCATCCGATCGAGATCGAGGTTCGCCACGAAGAGCGGGCGGTCGGCGAGTCGAAGTATTCGCTGTTCGACCTCATCCGGCTCAACTTCGACCTGATGACCGGTTTCTCCATCGTGCCGCTGCGGGTGTTCTCGCTGCTCGGCATGGTGCTCGCGCTGCTCTCGGGCGCGCTCGTCGCGGTGCTGCTTTTCCGACGACTGGTGATCGGCTCGGAGGCCGAGGGGGTGTTCACGCTGTTCGCGATCGCCTTCTGCCTGATCGGCGTGCTGCTGCTGGGCGTGGGCATCCTCGGCGAGTACGTCGGGCGCATCTACCAGCAGGTGCGCGATCGCCCGCGCTATCTCGTCCAGGCCGTACTCGAGTCCGAACCCGCTCCATCCGGCGGCGACGCGCGAACCGCGCCGCCCGGACCGCCCGCGTGAGCCTCGCGGCCAGGCGCGAGGCCACCGCGACCATGGTGGCGCCGTGCCCGCTCCGCGGCGAGGCGCGATGAGCGCCACGGCGATCGTCTTCGCCTACCACGACGTGGGGGTCCGATGCCTGTCGGTGCTGCTCGCGCACGGCGTGGACGTTCGGCTGGTGGTCACCCATCGCGACAATCCGGCCGAGCGGATCTGGTTCGCGTCGGTCGAACGGCTGGCGAGGCGCCACGGCCTCGAGGTCATCACCCCCGACGGGGTCGACGACGCGCTGCAGGCTCGAGTCGCCGCACTCGCCCCGGACTTCGTCTTCTCCTTCTACTACCGTTCCATGCTGCCGATGTCCCTGCTGGATCTCGCGCATCGCAGCGCGCTGAACCTGCATGGCTCGCTGCTTCCACGCTATCGCGGCCGGGTTCCGGTGAACTGGGCCGTCATCCACGGCGAGCGAGAGACGGGCGCGACCCTGCACTACATGGCCGCGAAGCCTGACGCCGGCGACATCGTCGACCAGATGGCCGTGCCCATCCTGCCGGACGATACCGCTGGCGAGGTGTTTTCAAAGGTCACGGTCGCGGCGGAAATCGTGCTCGATCGCAGCCTGCCCGCGCTGATCGCCGGCACGGCGCCGCGGCGGGCACAGGATCTCGCCGCGGGCAGCTATTTCGGTGGTCGCCGCCCCGAGGACGGTCGCATCGACTGGTCCCGCTCGGCCCGAGCCGTGCACGACCTGGTGCGCGGGGTCGCGCCGCCCTACCCCGGCGCATTCAGCGATGTCGCGGACTCGAGGCTGCGCATCCTGCGTACCCGACGGCTGCCCGGTGGCGATCCGCTGCCTGCAGGCGGGCCCCGCCTGTTCGTGCGCGACGATCGCATGCTCGCCGTCTGTGGCGACGGGCAGATGCTCGAACTGGTCGAAGTCGAGGTCGATGGCCAGCCATTGTCCGCTGGCGGATTCGCCCGCCGTTATGGCACGATCCGCCCATGAAAAAGATCCTGATCCTCGGCGTCAACGGCTTCATCGGCCACCACCTGTCCAAGCGCATCCTCGCCGATACCGACTGGTCGGTGTACGGCATGGACATGCAGGCCGATCGCATTGCCGACCTCGATGGCCACCCCCGGTTCCACTTCTTCGAGGGTGACATCACGATCAACCGGGAGTGGATCGAGTACCACATCCGCAAGTGCGACACCGTGCTCCCGCTGGTGGCGATCGCCACGCCGGCCACGTACGTGAAGGAGCCGCTGAGGGTCTTCGAGCTCGACTTCGAGGCGAACCTGCCGATCGTCCGGCAGTGCGTGAAGTACGGCAAGCGCATCCTGTTCCCGTCCACCTCCGAGGTGTACGGAATGTGCCGCGACGAGCAGTTCGACCCCTATACGTCCGACCTCGTGCTCGGCCCGATCGAGAAGCAGCGCTGGATCTACTCCTGCAGCAAGCAGCTGATGGATCGCGTGATCTGGGCCTACGGCAGCCCCGACCGCGGCCGCGAGCGCCTCGACTTCACGCTGTTCCGCCCCTTCAACTGGATCGGCGCCGGCCTCGACAGCATCCATACGCCCAAGGAGGGCAGCTCGCGCGTGATCACGCAGTTCCTCGGCCACATCGTGCGCGGCGAGGACATCAAGCTGGTCGATGGCGGCCGGCAGCGGCGTTCGTTCACCTACGTCGATGACGGCATCTCGGCGCTCATGAAGATGATCGAGAACCGGGACGGCGTGGCGAGCGGGCGCATCTACAACGTGGGCAATCCCGGGAACGACTTCTCCGTGCGCGAACTCGCGCAGATGATGCTCGACCTCGCCCTCACCTATCCCGAGTACGCCGAGTCCGCGCGACGCGTCCGCCTGGTCGACACCACCGCGGAGGCCTACTACGGGGCTGGCTACCAGGACGTGCAGAGCCGGGTGCCGCACATCGGCAACACCTGCAGCGAACTGGGCTGGGCCCCACAGGTTGCCATGGCCGACGCGCTCCGACGCATCTTCGACGCCTACCGCAGCGACGTCGCCGCGGCCCGAGGACTGGTGGACTGATCCGCGGGCTCATGAAGCTCGCGCTCAAGATCGACGTCGACACCCTTCGCGGCACCCTCCAGGGCGTGCCGCGACTGGTCGAACTGCTGCGTCGCGAGCAGGCGGGCGCCACCTTCCTGTTCAGCCTCGGGCCCGACCACACCGGCCGCGCCCTGCGTCGGGTGTTCCGGCGCGGATTCATGCGAAAGGTGTCGCGCACCTCGGTGCTCGAGCACTACGGGTTGCGCACGCTGCTCTACGGCACGCTGCTGCCCGGGCCCGACATCGGCGTGCGCGGACGCAGCGCGATGCTGCAGGCCCGCGATGCGGGCTTCGAGTGCGGCGTGCACACCTGGGATCACGTCCGCTGGCAGGATGGCGTCGCCCAGGCCGACGAGGCGTGGACGCAGCGCGAGATGACGCTCGCCTGCGACCGCTACGCCGAGATCTTCGGCGAACGGCCGCTGGCCTGGGGTGCGGCCGGCTGGCAGACCAACGTCCACGCGCTCCGCCTCACCCAGCGCATGGGCTTCGGCTATGCATCCGACACGCGAGGAACGCACCCTTTCGTCCCGGTATGGAACGCGGAGATCGTCGCCTGCCCGCAGATTCCGACCACCCTGCCGACACTCGACGAGCTGATCGGCCGCGACGGACTCACGCCGGCGACGGTGGCCGACCACCTGCTCGAAACAACGGCCCGCACCCCACCGCGCAGCGGGCATGTCTACACGCTGCACGCCGAACTCGAGGGCGGGAAGCTGCTGCCCGTATTCGAGCGGCTGGTCACCGGCTGGAAGGCCCAGGGCTACGAGCTGCTCTCGCTGCGCGACTACTGCGACGGCCTGGAACTGCAGCACCTGCCTCACCACGACCTGGTGTGGGGCGAGATCCCTGGCCGCAGCGGGGAACTCGCGCTGCAGGGAGAGGGCTTCCTCGCACCGGATTCGCACGCGGCGATCTATCAATGGTCACGTGATCGCAGCACCATCCAGCAGAAGCTGACCGAGACCGCCTGAGGCGGATCGGGTACGACTCGCCTCCCCCGCGCGCGGGGCAGCGGCAACGGCCCACGACCACTTCCGAGGAGATTTCCGATGGCAGCCCCCAAGGCACCGACCCTTGCGCTACCCAGCACCGACGGCGGTACCTTCGACCTGACCGCCGCGCGCGGATCGACGGTGGTGGTCTATTTCTATCCGAAGGACAACACCCCGGGGTGCACGACCGAGGCCGCGCAGTTCCGCGACCAGCACAAGGCCTTCGCGAAGCTCGGCGCGACCATCGTCGGCATCTCGCGCGATGGCATGAAGTCGCACCTGTCGTTCAAGCAGAAGATGCAGCTGCCCTTCGAACTGCTGTCCGATCCGGACGAGGCCGCCTGCACCGCCTGGGGCGTGATGAAGCTGAAGAACATGTACGGCAAGCAGGTGCGCGGCATCGAGCGCAGCACCTTCGTGGTCGCGGCCGACGGTTCGATCGCCCGTGAATGGCGCGGCGTGAAGGTACCGGGACATGTCGACGAAGTGCTCGCATTCGTGAAGACCCTCGCCTGAACGATCGCCGCAGGTCCCGATCCCGCATCCGCACACCGCCGACCAGGAACCCCGATGAACGCTCGCAGCAAGGCCAGCTCGCGCAGGACCGGTTCTCCCAGGCTGTTCGTGATCGACACCAACGTGCTCATGCACGACCCGACCAGCCTGTTCCGGTTCGAGGAGCACGACGTCTTCCTGCCGATGGTCACGCTCGAGGAACTCGACGACCACAAGAAGGGCATGTCGGAGGTGGCGCGCAACGCCCGCCAGGCGAGCCGCTTCCTCGAGGAGATCATCGCGCGCGCCGCGGGTACCGATTTCGCCGCCGGACTCCCCCTGTCCACCGCCGCCGGGCCCCAGGCGCGCGGCCACCTCCTGCTGCAGACCGAGGCGGTCGACACCACGCTTCCGGCCTCGATCCCGGCCAGCGGCAAGGCCGACAACCAGATCCTCGCCGTGGTCGGCTGGCTCAAGGCGCGCCACCCCGAGCGCCAGGTCATCCTGGTCACCAAGGACATCAACATGCGCATCAAGGCCCGTGCACTGGGCCTCGATGCCGAGGACTACTTCAACGACAAGGTCCTCGAGGACACCGACCTGCTCTACACGGGCGTGCGGGAGCTGCCGGCCGATTTCTGGGAACAGCACGCCGGGGACATGGAGTCATGGCAGGAAGCAGGCAGTACCTACTATCGGGTGCATGGCCCGCTGTGCCGCAACCTGTCGGTCAACGAGTTCGTCTGGCAGGACACCGGGCGGTCCTTCGCCGCCGTGGTGCGCGAGCAGGACGGCGGTGCGGCCGTGATGCAGACGGTGCGCGACTACGCGCACCAGAAGAACAGCGTCTGGGGCATCCTCGCGCGCAACCGCGAGCAGAACTTCGCGCTCAACCTCCTGATGGACCCGGACATCGACCTGGTCACGCTGGTCGGGCAGGCAGGCACCGGCAAGACCCTGCTGACGCTGGCCGCAGGGCTGGCACAGACCCTCGACGACAAGCTCTACTCCGAGATCATCATGACCCGCGTCACCGTCCCGGTGGGCGAGGACATCGGATTCCTGCCCGGCACCGAGGAGGAGAAGATGACGCCGTGGATGGGCGCGCTCGAGGACAACCTCGACGTGCTCAACCGCTCCGACGATGAGGCCGGGGACTGGGGCCGCGCGGCGACCCGGGACCTGGTGCGCTCGCGCATCAAGGTGAAGTCGCTCAACTTCATGCGCGGTCGCACCTTCCTCAACAAGTTCCTGATCATCGACGAGGCGCAGAACCTCACGCCGAAGCAGATGAAGACGCTGATCACCCGCGCCGGCCCGGGGACCAAGGTGGTCTGTCTCGGCAACCTGGCACAGATCGACACCCCCTATCTCACGGAAGGCAGTTCGGGGCTGACCTACGTGGTCGACCGGATGAAGGGCTGGCCGCACGGCGGACATGTCACGCTCGCTCGCGGCGAGCGCTCGCGGCTGGCCGATGCCGCCGGCGATCGCCTGTAACCGGCAGGCCGATCGGACGCCTGCCCCCCGGATCATCCGGCGCGTCGCAGCCCCGAGCGCGGACGACCCCCGCCGGGCGATGCCTCGGCCCCCGGGGGGATCCGGCGCTCAGAAGCGTCCGGGCGTGTTGGCGAAGTTCTCGAACTTGGTGTGCCGGCCCAGGAACGTGAGCCGGACGGTGCCGATCGGGCCGTTGCGCTGCTTGCCGATGATCAGCTCGGCGACGCCCTTGTCGGGCGACTCCGGGTTGTAGACCTCGTCGCGGTAGATGAACAGGATCACGTCCGCATCCTGTTCGATGGCGCCCGATTCCCGCAGGTCGGACATCACCGGCCGCTTGTTCGGGCGCTGCTCGAGGCTGCGGTTCAATTGCGACAGCGCCACCACCGGCACCTGGAGTTCCTTGGCGAGTGCCTTGAGCGAGCGGGAGATCTCGGAGATCTCGGTCGCGCGGTTCTCGCCGGTGCTCGACGCGCTCATCAGCTGGAGGTAGTCGATCACGATCAGGCCGAGCCGGCCACCGAAGCTGCGTGCAGCGCGACGAGCGCGCGAGCGCAGCTCCAGCGCGTTGAGTGCGGGCGTCTCGTCGATCAGCAGCTGCGCCTGCGTCAGAGAGGAGATCGCGCTGGTCAGGCGCGGCCAGTCGGTGTCTTCAAGGCGCCCGGTACGCAGCCGCTGCTGGTCGATCCGGCCGGTGGATCCGAGCATGCGCAGCACCAGCTGCGCGCCCGACATCTCCATGCTGAACACCACGACCGGCATCCTCTCCACCAGTGCCACGTGCTCGGCCATGTTGAGCGCGAGCGCGGTCTTGCCCATGCTCGGGCGCCCGGCCACGATCACGAGGTCGCCGGGCTGCAGGCCCGACGTGTCGCGATCGAGGTCGGTGAACCCCGAGGCGATGCCCGTGACGTCGCCCACCGGGCTGTTGTGCAGCTGGTCGATGCGATCGACCACCTGGGCCACC
>CAIKXV010000143.1 GCA_903831455.1 uncultured Pseudomonadota bacterium
CGGCTTCGGCCTCCTCGCGCGCGCGCTGTTCGGCAGCCTGCCGCTCGGCCTCGGCGCGGGCAGTGGCCTCGGCCTGGTCGCGGGCGAGGGCCTCGGCCTCGTCGCGGGCGCGGCGCTCGGCTTCGAGACGCGCCTCGGCCTCGGCGCGGGCGGCGGCTTCGGCCTCCTCGCGCGCGCGCTGTTCGGCAGCCTGCCGCTCGGCCTCGGCGCGGGCAGTGGCCTCGGCCTGTTCGCGGGCGAGGGCCTCGGCCTCTTCGCGGGCGCGGCGTTCGGCTTCGAGACGCGCCTCGGCCTGTTCGCGGGCGCGGCGTTCGGCTTCGAGACGCGCCTCGGCCTCGGCGCGGGCGGCCGCTTCGGCCTCCTCGCGGGCGCGCTGTTCGGTGGCCTGCCGTTCAGCTTCAGCCTTTGCGGCAGCCTCGGCCTGCTCGCGGGCGAGCGCCTCGGCTTCCTCGCGGGCACGGCGCTCGGCCTCGGCACGGGCCTCGGCCTCTTCGCGGGCGCGGCGTTCAGCCTCCAGTCGGGATACCGCCTCGGCCTGGTCGCGCGTGGCCGCGTCGGCCTTCTGCTTGCGCTCGGCCTCCAGCTTGGCGAGCGCGGCCATGCGAGCGCGCATCTCCTGCTCGAGCTTGCGTACCGCAGCCATGCGCGCGGCAGCCTCGGCTTCGGCCCGGCGCAGGGCCTCCGCCCGCGTATGGGCCTCGGTTTCCGCCCGTGCGAGCGTATCGGCGTGCGATCGAGCCTGATGCTGCGCGCGCTCGAGGGCGCCCTCGCGCGCGTTGATCTCGCTGTCGGACTCGACGCGTTCGACCTTCTGGGCCTTCAGGCGGGCCAGGGCGGCAGCATTCGCGCGGGCGCTCGCCTCCGCGCGGGCCTTGGCGTCGGCTTCGGCGCGAACCTTCGCTTCGGCCTCCTCCTTCGCCCGCCGCTCCGCCTCGACCTTCAAGCGGGCCGACTCCTCGGCCTGGCGCGAACGTTCAGCCTCGTCGCGCAGTCGGTCCAGGATTTCGGGGGCCGTGAAGTCGAGATCGCCTTCGCCGTCCTGGTCGACCTCGGTCTCCACCACGATCAGGCTGCGTTCGACCAGCACGGCCAGGGTACTGGCCAGTTCGTCGCTGGACATGCCACTGACCCGGGCAAGCGCCGAGGTCGCTACCCGCTCGCCGATCAGCGCGTAGAGCCGAGCGGCGCCGCGGGGCAGGCCGGCGGGGTTTCCGCGCGCGGCATGACCTCGCCGTACCCAGGTCTTCTCGCCAACCGGAATGACCTCGCCCGCCCGCAACTGGGTGGTTCGCGATGCGCCTGGGTTGGGGGACGGCTGCGCCATGGGCGAAGGGCTCTGATCGTCCGCTCAGCGAGGATCCGCGGCGAGTTCGAGCCGGTACTGCGCGCCGCGCGCGATGTAGTGCTCGGCGATGGCGTGGATGTGCGCGATCTCGTGTGCCTCGAGTTCACGGACGACCCGACCGGGGGTGCCGAGGATCAGCACGCCATCCGGATAGGTCTTGCCCTCGGGAATCAGGGTGCCTGCGCCGACCAGGCAGTTGCGTCCGATGACCGCGTGGTTGAGGACGACGCTGCGGATGCCGATCAGGCTACCCTCGCCGATCGTGCAGCCATGCACCATGGCCATGTGCCCGATGCTCACCCGTCGACCGAGGGTCAGGCGGATGCCCTCGTCGGTATGCAGCACCGACCCATCCTGCACGTTGCAGCCCTCGCCGAGCGTGATGAGGTCGCTGTCGCCGCGGATGACCGCACCGAACCAGACCGAGCATCCGTGTCCGAGCACCACCGAGCCGACGACCGTCGCGTTGTCTGCAACGAAGAAATCGCCCTCGGTCACCACCCTGCGTCCACCCAGCCGCTGAATCACGTCGACTCCCTGAAATGCGCCCGGTTCGGCCTGCAGCGCGACCGGGTCGTTCCGCTATTGTGCGGTCGCAGCGCCCCCACGCATAGGGCACATGCACGCCGTTCGTCTCCCGGACCGTCTGTAACGGCGGGCGACCGACCGGCTTGAGGGAGCCTTCCCGATCTCGCCCGGTCGACACCCAAGAAAAAGGCCGGCGCAAGGCCGGCCTTGACGACGAGCCGACCGGCGCATGCCGGTCAGCCGGCGGTCAGCGCAGCGAAACGTCCACCCGGCGCGCCATCGTGCCGTCGGCACCCCCCAGCGTCTCGCGCGGCCGTTCGAGCACCAGCCGCGTCGGGTCGACTCCGGCGGCGGCCAGCGCGTCTCGGACGGCGATCGCACGGTCGCGGGCAAGTTCCGCGTTACGGGCGGCATCCCCGGTGGAATCGTGGAAGCCGGAGATCACGACCTGGCGCCCCGGATTCAGGCCCGCGGTCGCGGCAACCGACCGGACGGACTCGACGGCCTCGGGTGCGAGCCCGGAAGCCCCGGTCTCGAACAGGAAGCGCGCCGACACCGCGACCTCGGAGACCACCGCCGACGCACCGGCCGCCGGGGCCGACGCCTGTGTCGGCGTGCCGCCTGCGGGCAGCAGCGGCACGATCAGCAGCGCCACGATGTTGATGATCTTGATCAGCGGGTTGACGGCGGGGCCAGCGGTGTCCTTGTAGGGGTCGCCGACGGTGTCTCCGGTCACCGCGGCCTTGTGCGCCTCGGATCCCTTGCCGCCATGGTTGCCTTCCTCGATGAACTTCTTGGCGTTGTCCCATGCGCCGCCGCCGGTCGTCATGGAAATCGCCACGAACAGCCCGGTGACGATGGTGCCCATCAGCAGGCCGCCGAGCGCGACCGGGCCGAGCCAGAAGCCGACCACGATCGGCACCAGCACCGGCAGGAGCGAGGGGATCATCATCTCGCGGATGGCCGAACGGGTGAGCATGTCCACCGCGCGGTCGTACTGGGGCTTGGCCGTCCCCTCCATGATGCCGGGGATTTCCTTGAACTGCCGCCGCACCTCGACCACCACCGAACCGGCCGAGCGACCCACCGCCTCCATGGCCATCGCGCCGAACAGGTAGGGGATCAGGCCGCCGATGAACAGCCCGATGATCACGTCCGGATCGGACAGGTTGAACACGAAGCTCATGCCCGGGTTGGTGATCTCGAGCTTGTGCGTGTAGTCGGCGAACAGCACCAGCGCGGCCAGGCCGGCCGAGCCGATCGCGTAGCCCTTGGTCACCGCCTTGGTGGTGTTGCCCACCGCGTCCAGCGGGTCGGTGATGTCGCGCACCGCCTTGGGCATCTCCGACATCTCGGCGATGCCGCCGGCGTTGTCGGTGATCGGGCCGTAGGCGTCGAGCGCGACGATCACGCCGGTCATCGACAGCATGGCGGTGGCCGAGATCGCGATCCCGTACAGGCCGCCCAGCGAGTACGCGGCGAGGATCGCGAGGCACACGGCGATCACCGGCGCGGCGGTGGCCTTCATCGACACGCCGATGCCGGCGATGATGTTGGTCGCGTGTCCCGTGGTACAGGCCTGCGCCACGTGTCGCACCGGCGCGTATTCGGTCGCGGTGTAGTACTCGGTGATCACCACCATCGCGGCGGTGAGCGCGAGTCCGATCAGCGCGCACAGGTACAGGTTCATCGGGCCGCCTTCGACCCCGCCCATCATCGAGGTGGTGATCGGGTAGAAGGCAACGGCCGAGAGCGCGCCGGCGACGATCACGCCCTTGTAGAGCGCGTTCATGATCTTGCCGCCAGGCGAGGCCTTCACGAAGTAGCAGCCGATGATCGAGGCGATGATCGAGGCTCCGCCCAGCACCAGCGGGTAGATCACGGCGTTGGGCCCGAGGGTGTCCATCGAGATCGCGCCCACCAGCATCGTGGCGATCACGGTCACCGCGTAGGTCTCGAACAGGTCGGCCGCCATGCCCGCACAGTCGCCGACGTTGTCGCCGACGTTGTCGGCGATCACCGCCGGGTTGCGCGGATCGTCTTCGGGGATGCCGGCCTCGACCTTGCCCACCAGGTCGGCACCGACGTCCGCGCCCTTGGTGAAGATGCCGCCGCCCAGGCGCGCGAAGATCGAGATGAGCGAACTGCCGAAGGCAAGGCCGACCATCGCGTTGAGCACGTCGGTCTTCACGTCGTAGCCCATGCCGGTGAGCAGCGCGTAGTAGCCGGCTACCGACAGCAGGCCCAGGCCCACCACCAGCATTCCGGTGATCGCGCCGCCGCGGAAGGCGACTGCCAGCGCCTCGTTGAGTCCGCTGACCGCCGCCTGCGCGGTCCGGATGTTGGCGCGGACCGACACGTTCATCCCGATGTAGCCGGCGATGCCCGAGAAGACCGCGCCGATCAGGAAACCGAACGCGGTGAGCCAGGACAGCGCGACGCCGAGCACGACGAACAGCACCGCGCCGACCATCGCGATGGTCGTGTACTGGCGGTTCAGGTAGGCGCTGGCGCCGGCCTGCACGGCCGCCGCGATCTCGCGCATGCGGTCGTTGCCGGTGGGTTGCTTGAGGATCCACTGGGTGGACACGATCCCGTAGAGGATCGCGGCCACCGAGCAGGCCAGGGCGAACATCAGTGCTGCGGACATCGGGTGCTCCCTGTCGTCTGGTCCGTGGGTGGTCGGTGAGGTTGCAAGGATACCGGGTAAGGTCGGAACCTGCCGAAGGGGTCGGGACGGGTCAGTCCCGCACCCAGGCAGGCAGCGTGCGATCGACCGCGCGATTGCGCAGCTGCACGTAATCGGGCAAACCCTCGCGGTAGGGCGGGGGGGCCTCCCCGCGCACCAGCGGTGCGAGGTACTCGCGCGCGCGGGCGGTGATGCCGAAGCCGTCGCGGCTGATGAAGCCGCGCGGCAGCGCGCGCTCGCGTCCGGCCACGCGGCCGAGGGCCACGCTGCGCGTGCGCCAGCGGTAGGGCCGCTCGGAGGTGCGCTCGATGCCGATCATCACCGAGCGTTCGCCGCGCAGCGCGGCGGCTACGGCCGCCCGGCCCACGGCCTGCGCATGCGCGAGATCGGTCGCCGCGGCCAGGTGGCGGGCCGAGCGCTGCAGGTAGTCGGCGATCGCGAAGTGCACCTTCAGGCCCAGCCGCTCGCGCAGCCTCCCCGCGACGCGCTCGCCTGCGCCGCCCAGCTGCGCGTGCCCGAACGCGTCGTGCATCCCGGTCTCCGAGACGAAGCGTCCGTCGGCATCCCGGAGTCCCTCGGAGACGGCAACGCAGCAGTAGCCGTGGCGGTCGACCTCGGCACGCACGCGCGCGTGGACGCGGGCCTCGTCGTGGCGGACCTCGGGCATCAGCAGGACCAGGGGCAAGGCAAGCCGGGCGTCGGAGGCGAGGCCGCAGGCCGCGGTGATCCAGCCCGCGTGGCGTCCCATCACCTCGAGCACGAAGACCGAGGTGGACGTGGCGGCCATGGATCGCACGTCGAGCGCCGCCTCGCGCATCGAGGTCGCGACGTACTTCGCCACCGAGCCGAAGCCGGGGCAACAGTCGGTACCCTCGAGGTCGTTGTCGACGGTCTTGGGCACGTGGATGCAGGCGAGCGGATAGCCCTGTGCCCGGGCGGCCTGCGCGATCTTCAGGCAGGTGTCCGCCGAATCGTTCCCGCCGTTGTAGAAGAAGTAGCCGATGTCGTGGGCGCGGAACACCTCGAGCAGCCGAGCGTAGCGGTCGTGGTCCTGCGCAGGGGGGCCCAGCTTCAGGCGGCAGGAGCCGAAGGCGGCCCCGGGCGTGTGCGAGAGCGCGGCGATCGCCGCCGCCGGCTCGCGCCCGGTGTCGATGAGATCCTCGCGCAGCGCGCCCAGGATGCCGTCGCGGCCCGCGTAGAGGCGACCGATGCGCGCGGGATGCTCGCGCGTGGCGAGGATCAGCGCGCTGGCCGAGGCATTGATGACGGCGGTGACGCCGCCGGATTGCGCATAGAACGCGTTGACCGGCATGTCACGCCGGTTCGCCGAGGGCGGCGAGCAGGCGACGCCCGACCTCCTCGACCGGACCGACGCCCTGGACGCTGGCGTAACGCGGCGCGTCGGTGCTGCCCGAATCCGCCCACGAGCGGTAGAAGTCGACGAGCGGGCGCGTCTGGCTGTGGTAGACCTGCAGGCGCGTGCGGACGGTCTCCTCGCGGTCGTCGTCGCGCTGGATCAGCGGCTCGCCGGTGGCGTCGTCGACGCCCTCGACGCGAGGCGGCTGGTGCAGGACGTGGTAGGTGCGTCCGGAACCCGGATGGACCCTGCGCCCGCTCACCCGCGCGATGATCTCGGCGTCGTCGACCACGATCTCGATCACGTGGTCGATGCCGACCCGGCTGTCGCGCATGGCCTGCGCCTGCGGAATCGTGCGGGGAAAGCCGTCGAACAGGTAGCCCTTCGAGCAGTCGGGCTGGGTCAGCCGTTCGCGCACCAGCCCGAGGATGATGTCGTCGGAGACCAGCGCGCCGGCATCCATCACCTTCTTCGCGGCGAGCCCGAGCGGGGTTCCGGCCTTGACGGCGGCCCGCAGCATGTCGCCGGTGGAGATCTGAGGGATGCCGTAGCGGTCGCGCAGGAAGACGGCCTGCGTGCCCTTGCCGGCACCGGGTGGACCCAGGAGAAGTATTCGCATGGTGGACCGGCGCTCGCGTCCGCGCGGGGCGCGGGCGGACGTCATTCCTCTGAGGGATCCCGCGCGGCAGGCCGGGACCGGTGGTTGGGCTCGGGATGGACTCGCCAGGACCGCCGGATACGACCCCGCGCCATGCCGGCCTGGCGTGCCGGTGCGGCGGGCCGGCGCCGGGTGGGCGTCGACCGCTGGCCACGACTGTCCACGTGCGGGGACATCTGGATGTGATGCGCGCCGGATTATACGCACCCGACCGGCCCGGGGCAGTGGGCCGACGCCCGGCGAGGGGCCCGGACCGGGAACGCGGCGCCGGGCGGGGCCTCCGCGATCAGCCCCCGGAGCCGACGATCGCGCGCACGCGCTCGAGATCCTCCGGGGTATCGACCCCGGCCTGCGGCGCCCGGGGCGTCACCACCACGGCGATCGGCTCGCCGTGCCACAGCGCGCGGAGTTGCTCGAGCGATTCGCAGCGCTCGAGCGGCACTGGCGCGCGGGCGGCGATCCGGCGCAGGGCCTCCACCCGGTAGGCGTAGATCCCGATGTGGCGCAGCGCCGGCAGGCCTTCGGGCAACGGACCATCCACGGTCGGCGCTCCCCCGGCGAAAGGGTCGCGCGCCCAGGGGATCGGCGCGCGGCTGAAATACATCGCGCGTCCCCGCGCGTCGAGCACGACCTTCACCACGTTCGGGTCGAACAGCGCGCCGGTCGAGTGCAGCGGGTGGCCGGCGGTGGCGATCGACGCCTCGGCGTCCTCGTGGAGGCGGGCGGCGACGGCCGCGATCAGGTCGGGGTCGATCAACGGTTCGTCGCCCTGGACGTTGACCACCACCGTGCGGTCGCTCCAGCCGCGCGATTGCGCGAGTTCGGCCAGGCGGTCGGTGCCGGACGGGTGATCGGCGCGCGTCAGGCAGGCGTTGTGCCCGTGCGAGCGCACGGCATCGACGATGACCGGGTCGTCGGCGGCTACCCAGACCTCCTCGGCTCCGCTGAGCGCAGCCTGGTCCGCCACGCGAACCACCATCGGACGTCCGCCGATGTCGGCCAGCGGCTTGCCGGGAAGCCGGGAGGCGGCCAGCCGCGCGGGCACGGCGGCCACGAACGGGGCGCGCGGCCGAGCGCGCCCCGATCCGGGGCTTGCGCTCACTGGCGCCGGAGCGCGTCGAGTTCGTCCGCGCCGAGCCTGCGGGCTTCGTCCTCGATCAGCACCGGGATGCCGTCCCGGATCGGGTAGGCAAGGCCTGCCGCCTGGGACAGCAGTTCGTTGCGCGCGCGGTCGAGTGCGAGCGGTGCCTTGGTGACCGGGCAGACGAGGAGGTCGAGGAGTTTGGGATCCATGCGGTTCGGGGGTGTCGAGGTCAGGCCCGGTGACCGGGGGGCGTGTCGACGGACTTGCGCAGTGCCCGGAGCAGGCATGTGCCGAACTCCTCCTGGAGCTGCGCTTCGACCGCCAGCACCCAGTGGTTGGGCTGGGCGAATGCCCGGCATTTTACGGCATCCTTCTCCGTCAGGATCACGGGCCCGGAACCGTGTTCGAGGTCGGCGGCGGTGAACACGTGGTGGTCGGGGAGCGGGTGCTCCTGCACGTCGAAACCCATCTGGCGCAGCAGGTCGAAGAACCGCCGGGGGTAGCCGATGCCGGCCACGGCATGGACCGGCGTCGCCCGCAGCGAGGCGGGATCGCCGGCGATCGACGGGTCGTCGAGGCGGTACAGGCGGGTGGGCGCGATGCGCATCTCGAACTGGGCGTGTTCGGGAACCGGCGCGTCGATGGACGGCGCCCCGTTGACGACAAGCGCATCCACCGAGCGCAGCCTCGATGCCGGTTCGCGCAGCGGGCCCGAGGGCAGCATCCTGCGATTGCCGAAGCCGAGCGCCGCGTCGATCACGGCGATCTCGACCTCGCGCGCGAGCCGGTAGTGCTGCAGGCCGTCGTCGGCGATCAGCACGTCGCACTCCGGGTGGCTGCGCAGCAGGGACTGGGCGGCGAACGCGCGATCGACTCCGATCCACACGGGGACTGCCGCGTGTCGAGCGATCAGCACCGGCTCGTCGCCCACCCGGGCGGGATCGCTGGTCGCGGTCACCTCCTCGCAACTGCGGCGGTTGCTCGCGCTGCCGCCGTAGCCGCGACTGACCACGCCCGGCGTCCATCCCCGGGCACGCAGGAAGCGCACCACCCACACGGCGAGCGGCGTCTTGCCGGTGCCGCCGACGCTGACGTTGCCGATCACCACCACCGGCACCGGCATCCGGTAGCTTCGCAGCCAGCCGGCCCGGTAGGCGAATCGACGCGCCGCTCCCGCGAGCCGATAGAGCCAGGACAGCGGCAGCAGCAGGCCGCTGCGCAGGCTGAGCCGCGCGAAGTGGCGGTCTGTGTCGAAGCGGGGCATCGCTGCCGGCACGGAGCCGGTGTCAGCGCGCCGGCGCGCCCTGGGTGGTGAACGTGATCCGGCCGTAGCCTGCGATACGGGCGGCCTCCATCACGTGCACCACCGACTGGTGCGTCGCGGCCGCATCGGCCGAGATGACGATCACCGGGTCGGCCGTCTCGCCCGCGGCGCGGCGCAGCGCATCGGCCAGTTGCGCCGGGCTGGTCCAGGTCACCGACTGGCGATTGACCTGGTAGCGACCGGAGGCGTCGACCGCCACGTCGATCTGGCGCGGCCGCTCGGGCGTGGCCTCCGCAGCGGCCTGCGGCAGGTTGATCTCGAGTTGCGCGAAGCGCGAGTAGGTGGTCGAGGTGGCGAGGAAGATCAGGATGACCAGGAACACGTCGATCATCGGAACCAGGTTGATCTCCGGCTCCTCGCGCTGGCGCCCGCGTCGGAAGTTCAGCATCGGCCGTCGGCTCGATGCTCAGGCACGGCGCTCGCCGTGCACGACCTCGACCAGCCGGATCGCCTGCTGTTCCATGTCCACGAGCAGCGTGTCGACGCGGGCCCGGAAGTGGCGGTAGGCGATCATGCTGGGGATGGCGACGATCAGTCCGAAGGCCGTGTTGTAGAGGGCGATCGAGATGCCTGCGGCAAGCTGCTGCGGGGTGCCGGTCGAGGACTGCGCGCCGAAGATCTCGATCATCCCGATCACCGTGCCGAACAGGCCCAGCAGGGGCGACATGCCGGCGATCGTGCCCAGCGTGGTCAGGTAGCGTTCGAGGTGGAGCACGACGGCCCGTCCGGCTTCCTCGATGGCCTCCTTCATGACCTCGCGGGTCGCGCCGACGCTGCGCAGCCCGGCGGCCAGCACCTCGCCCAGCGGCGAATGGGCCGCGGTGCGCTCGATCAGCGCAGCGCTGGCGCCCTGCTGCCGGAAGTCGGCCAGGACCGAGGGCAGCAGGTCGGCCGGTGCCACCTTGGACGTGCGCAGCGACCAGGAACGTTCGCCGATGATGGCCAGGGCGAGGATGGAGGCGAGGATCAGCGGCCAGATCGGCCAGCCGGCACCCTGGATGATCGCGAGCACGGTGGAGTCGGAGCGAAAGGGCGGTGGTAGGGGGGCAGTCGGGCGATGCGGCGGGGCAGGATCCGGGCGCATCGCGGAACGCCGAACTGTAGCCGCGGCGGGGGGCGCCGGCAAGCCGCCGGAAAAGCCCCTATTTCAGCCACTTTCGGAGTTTTCCGCGCTAAGGGCTTCAACCAATGGCCTTTTCCCTCATTCTCCACACATTCTGTGGATAAGTTTGTGAACAACTGCGATCTTTTCGCGATCCGGCGAAGGCAGGGCCGCGCGAAAATCGGGGTGCTCAAAAAATAGGCAATCCAGAAGTCCAATATAATCATGGGCTTGGAATCTTCTTTCAGGCGGGTCCGGATTTCCGGGCCTCTCCCCCGGATGTCATGGACATCTGTGGAGAAGTGTGGCAGGCGCGACGAAACGATGCGGGTTCCACGGCAGTTTCGGCCCGCTAACCCGCATGGTTGCTGGATTTTGCAAAATCGTGACAAACGAGGGACGTGGCACGGTTCCACGCGTCGGTCCCGCGCGACCCGTGCCCGGTCGGCGGCGACCTGCCCCCGCGCACCGCGCTCGCCCGCAGTGCCTACAATCACGCGATGTCCAGACCCGCCCCGCCCTGCGCACCCTTCCCGGCCCCGGAGGCGTCCACGCCGTCGGTGCTGAGCGTCTCCGCGCTGGCGCGTGCGGTCCGCGAGGCCATCGAGCGCGACCTGCCTGCGCTGTGGGTGGCTGGCGAGATCTCCAACTTCCGCCGCTACGACTCCGGGCACTGCTACTTCGTGCTGAAGGACCGCACTGCGCAGGTGCGGTGCGTGATGTTCCGGGGGCGCGCCGCACTGCTGGGCTGGATGCCCCAGGACGGCATGGAGGTCGAGGCCAGGGCCGTGCCCACGCTGTACGAGCCGCGCGGCGATTTCCAGCTCAACGTCGAGACGCTGCGCCGCGCGGGGCGCGGCGCGCTGCACGCCGCGTTCGAGCGGACCAAGGCGAAGCTGCAGGCCGAGGGCCTGTTCGAGGGCTCGCGCAAGCGGCCCCTGCCCGCCTTCGCGCGCACCGTCGGCATCGTCACCTCGACGGCGGCGGCGGCGCTGCGCGACCTGCTCACGACCCTGGCGCGTCGGGCACCTTCGCTGCGCGTGATCATCTACCCCACGCTGGTGCAGGGCGAGGGCGCGGCCCGGCAGATCGCGCGCGCGATCGAGGTGGCCGGGGAGCGGCGCGAGTGCGACGTGCTGGTCGTCGGCCGCGGCGGCGGCAGCATCGAGGACCTCTGGGCATTCAACGAGGAGGTCGTCGCCCGTGCGCTCGCCCAGTGCCCTATCCCGACCGTGAGCGCGGTGGGCCACGAGACCGATTTCACGATCGCCGACTTCGTCGCCGACGCGCGGGCGGCGACGCCGACGGCGGCCGCCGTGCTGGTGAGTCCCGATGCCGCCGAAGTGGCCCGGATGCTGGCCGCCCTGCGGCTGCGCCTGCGACGGGCGCAGCAGCGCCTGCTCGAGCAGCGGATGCAGCGCGTGGACCTCGCGTCGCGTCGACTGGTGCACCCGGGGGCGCGAGCACGGGAGCAGGGGGCGGCACTCGACCATCTCCGCTGGCGCCTTGCCTCGGCCCTGCAGCAAGGCCAGGCTCGGCGCGGCCTCGCGCTGGAGCGCGTCGCCCTCGCACTCGTGCAGGCCGCCCCCGACTCGCGCGAGCTTCGCGCCGGCCTCGAGCGCCTTGCGCAGCGCCTCGCGCATGCGGGCGAGCGCCGGCTTGCGCGTTCCACGGCACGGGTCGAGCGCGCGCAGTCGAGCCTCGGCCACCTCAGTCCGCTGGCCGTGCTCGAGCGAGGCTACAGCATCACCCGCGGCGCCGACGGCCGGCTGCTGCGCGAGGCCGCGGCCGCTGCCCCGGGCGAGCGGATCGAGACCACGCTCGCCCGCGGGATCCTGCGCTCGCGGGTCGAGCCCGACGGTCCGGGCTGATCGCCGCGCGGTGCGGCCGGCCCGGTCGGCCATGCGTCCGTACGTCCGCCTGCGCTCGCCCCGCCGTCGGGTCGTTCAGCCCCGGGCCTCGGCTGCGAGCGCGCTGCCGAACAGGTCGAGCACCGCGTCGCGCGGATCGCTGGCGATGCACTCGAAGCTCGTCATCCCGGGCATCGACCGCAGCCACGTGAGCTGGCGCTTGGCGAGCTGCCGCGTGGCGGCGATGCCCGTCTCGCGCAGGCCGGACAGCGACAGCCGGCCCTCCAGATAGGCCCAGGCCTGGCGATAGCCGACGCAGCGCATCGAGGGCAGGTCGGGGTCGAGCGGGTATCGCTCGCGCAGGCGGCGCAGTTCCCCGATCAGGCCCAGTTCGAGCATCTCCTCGAAGCGGGTCGCGATCCGTGCGTGCAGGGCCGCGCGGTCGCCCGGCACCAGCGCCGCCTGCACCAGGCGCCATGGCAGGGGTCGGGGTGGGCGCTCGGCGAGCAGCGTCGACATCGGCGTGCCGGTGATCCAGGCGACTTCCAGCGCCCGCTGGATACGCTGAGCATCCCGGGGTTCGAGCCGAGCGGCCGTCGCCGGATCGAGGCGCGCGAGTTCGGCATGCAGTGCCGGCCAGCCCGATTCCGCCGCCATGGCGTCGATGACCGCCCGCACGTCCGGATCGGCCGCCGGCAGGTCGGCCAGCCCGGAGGACAAGGCCTTCAGGTACAGCATCGTGCCCCCCGCCAGCAGCGGCACCCGCCCCCGCGCGCCGATGTCGGCCATCGCGTCCAGCGCATCCTCGACGAACCGTGCGGCGGAATAGCGATCGTCCGGATCGATCAGGTCGACCAGGTGGTGCGGATGCTCGGCGAGTGTCCGCGCATCGGGCTTCGCAGTGCCGATGTCCATCCCGCGGTAGACCTGCGCCGAGTCCACGCTCACGATCTCGCAGGGTAATGCGCGCGCGATCTCGAGCGCGAGGCGGCTCTTGCCGCTTGCCGTCGGCCCGGTCAGCACCAGGGCGACCGGCCGTGCGTCCGGCGGCGGTGTCGGGGGAAGCGCCACGGGGTGCGGGGGGTCTAGCGGCCGCGCAGGAACATGCGGTCCAGGTCCGCCAGCGTGAGCTGGAACCACGTCGGGCGCCCGTGGTTGCACTGCCCCGAGCGCTCGGTCGCCTCCATTTCGCGCAGCAGCGCGTTCATCTCGTGCAGGCCCAGCGCGCGGTTGGCCCGAACGGCGGCATGGCAGGCCATGGTGGCGAGCAGTTCGTCGCGACGCGCGGCCAGCACGTCGGTGGCCCCGGACTCGCGCAGCTCGGCGATCACCGCGCGGGCGAGCGCGATGGCATCGGCGTCGACGAGCGTCGCCGGCACCGAGCGCACCGCCAGGCGCGTGTCCGACAGCGCGGAGAGATCGAAGCCGAGGCGGAGGAGGGTCGCCGCGTGCTCGGAGACGGTGGCCATCTCGACCGCGGAGGCGGCGAACGAGACGGGAAGCAGGAGCGGCTGCGCCGGCACCGCGTCGCCCGCCAGGGCGGACTTGAGCCGCTCGTAGACGATGCGCTCGTGCGCGGCGTGCATGTCGACTACCACCAGCCCGTGCGAGTTCCGGGCCAGCACGTAGATCCCGGCCAGCTGGCCCAGCGCGTAGCCGAGTGGCGCGTCGTCGACGGGCAGGTCCTGCGGCCGGGCTTCGGGGGAGCGGTCCGGTCCGGCATCCGCCGGCGAGCCCGACACGGCGCCCCGGAGGATGCTTGCGGCGTCCGCGGGGGCAGCCGTGGTGGCGCGCGAGGCCGCCGTGGCCCCCGTGGCCTCATCGCGGCGACCGAACAGTGTGTCATACAGCGCGCTGCCGCCCCCCTCGTGCAACCCGAGGCCGCCCTGGCGAGGCGCGGCCCCCGGGCGACGCTGGCCCCACCCTGCAGGGGCACGCGGGGGCTCGGTGGCCGGCGGCGCATCGGTCGCGCTGCCGGCGGCGCCCGCGCGGGTCGCCGCCAGCGCGCGCGCGAGGGCGCCCTGGACGAACCGGTGGACCGCCTGCCCTTCGCGAAAGCGAACCTCGATCTTGGTCGGATGAACATTGGCGTCCACCGCGCCGGGGTCCAGCGTGAGCCAGAGGGCGTAGGCGGGGTGGCGCTGGTGGTGCAGCACGTCGCGGTAGGCGGCACCGATCGCGTGGGCCAGTACCCGGTCGCGTACGAAGCGCCCGTTCACGAATACGTACTGCGCGTCGCGCGAGGCCCGCGAGTAGGCGGGCTGCGCGATCAACCCGGCCAGTGCGAGCGGGCCGCCCGCCTCGTCGATCGGCAGCGCCGCGGCGGTGAACTCCTCGCCCAGCAGCGCGTGCACGCGCTGGTCGCGCGAATGGGCGGGGAGATCGAGCGTGACCCGCCCGTTGTGCGTGAGGCGCAGCGCGACCTCGGGATGGGCGAGCGCGATGCGCTCGACCGCCTCCAGGCAGTGCGCGTACTCGGTCTGCTCGGAGCGCAGGAACCGACGGCGCGCGGGCGTGTTGAAGAACAGGTCGAGCACCTCGACGCGGGTGCCCTGTGCGAGCGCGGCCGGCCCGACGACCGGCTGGGCCCCTGCAGCGCGCGTCGCGCCGGTGTGCCCGATCCGCCAGCCGTGGCGTGCCCCGGGCGTGCGGCTGGCCAGGGTGAGATCGGACACCGCCGCGATCGATGCCAGCGCCTCGCCACGGAAGCCCAGCGTCGCAACCGATTCGAGGTCTTCGAGCGCGGCGATCTTGCTGGTGGCGTGGCGGGTCAGCGCAAGCGCGAGATCCTCCTGCTCGATGCCGTGGCCGTCGTCGGTCACCGCGATGCGACGAAGTCCGCCGCCGTCGAGCTCGACCTCGACCCGGCCCGACCCCGCGTCGATCGCGTTCTCCAGCAGTTCCTTGACCGCGGAGGCCGGCCGCTCGACCACCTCGCCGGCGGCGATCTGGCTGATCAGCAGGTCAGGGAGGGCCTGGATGCGGGACATGGCGAATTATAGGGACAGGCCGGCGCCCGAGCCCGGTCACAGGCCTCGACGCCGCGGGGCCGCGCGGGCTTGGCCTATACTCGCGGCCTTTTGCCGGTGCGCAGTCCGCGTCGATAGCGCGCGCCGGGGCCGGCACGGGCGCGTTGCGAAGACTCCTGCCGCAGTGGCGAAGGATCCCTCGACATGAAGATCGGCATTCCCGCTGAAGTGCTGCCCGGCGAGACGCGCGTGGCGGCGACCCCGGAGACGGTGAAGAAGTTCTGCACCGGCGGGCACAACACCGTGCTGGTGCAGGCTGGCGCCGGCTCGAACGCCAACTTCCCGGATGCGGACTACGCGGCGGCGGGCGCGACCCTCGTGCCGGATGCCGCCTCGGTGTATGCACAGGCCGAGATCGTGCTGAAGGTGCGCTCGCCCCAGGCCTCCGAGATCGCGCAGATGAAGGCCGGTACCGTACTGGTCGGCTTGCTCTCGCCCTACGATTCCGCCGGGCTCGAGGCGCTTGCCCGCGCCGGGCTGACCGCCTTCGCGATGGAACTGCTGCCGCGCACCTCGCGTGCGCAATCGATGGACGTCCTGTCCTCGCAGGCGAACATCGCCGGCTACAAGGCGGTGGTCGTCGGGGCCGATGCCTACGGGCGCCTGATGCCGATGCTGATGACGGCCGCCGGGACGGTCAAGGCTGCGCGAGTGGTCATCCTCGGGGCTGGCGTCGCCGGCCTGCAGGCGATCGCCACGGCCAAGCGGCTGGGGGCGGTGATCGAGGCCTCGGACGTACGCCCCGCGGTGAAGGAGCAGATCGAATCGCTGGGCGCCAAGTTCATCGACGTGCCCTTCGAGACCGACGAGGAGCGCGAAATCGCGCAGGGTGTCGGCGGCTACGCGCGGCCGATGCCGGCGTCGTGGATGTCGCGCCAGGCGGCGGAGGTGGCCAAGCGCATCGCGCTGGCCGACATCGTGGTCACGACGGCCCTGATCCCCGGCCGCAAGGCGCCGGTGCTGGTCACCGGCGAGATGGTCCGCTCGATGAAGCCCGGTTCGGTGATCGTGGACATGGCCGTCGAGCAGGGGGGCAACGTCGAGGGCTCCGAACTCGGCCGCACGGTGACCGTGTCGGGGGTGAGGATCGTCGGCCTCCCCAACCTGCCGGCGCTGGTACCCACCGACTCGAGCGCGCTCTACGCGCGCAACCTGCTCACCTTCCTCGGGCTGATGCTGGACAACAAGACCGGGCAGTTCAACCTCAATCGCGAAGACGACCTCGTCGCCGGCACGCTCGTGTGCCACGGCGGCGATCTCGTGACCCGGAAGTAGTCCGCTACCCCGAACGCCGCACGCACCGGAGCGCGCCATGGACCTCGTTGACCCGACCATCATCAACCTGATCATCTTCGTGCTGGCGATCTACGTCGGCTTCCACGTCGTCTGGAACGTCACCCCGGCCCTGCATACGCCGCTGATGGCGGTCACCAACGCGATCTCGGCGATCGTGATCGTGGGCGCGATGCTCGCCGCGGCACTCACCGAAACCGGGCTCGGCAAGACGATGGGCGTGCTTGCGGTGGCGCTGGCTGCCGTGAACGTGTTCGGCGGCTTCCTCGTCACGCGCCGCATGCTCGAGATGTTCAAGAAGAAAGAGCCGCGCAAGTCGGAGGGCGCGTGATGAGCATGAACCTCGTCGTACTGCTCTACCTGGTCGCCTCGGTGTGCTTCATCCAGGCGCTCAAGGGCCTGTCCCATCCGACCACCTCGCGCATGGGCAACGCCTTCGGCATGGCCGGCATGGCCATCGCCGTGGCCACCACCGTGGCGCTGATCTTCAAGCTGCGACCCGAGATCGCCGGCCCGGGCATGGGCTGGGTCCTTGCAGGCGTGGCGGTCGGCGGAACGCTGGGCGCCGTCATGGCCAAGCGCGTCGAGATGACCAAGATGCCGGAACTGGTCGCCTTCATGCATTCCATGATCGGACTGGCGGCGGTGTTCATTGCGGTGGCGACCGTCGCCGAGCCCTGGGCCCTCGGGCTGGTGCAGAGGGGCGAGCCGATCCCGATGGGCAACAGGCTCGAACTGTTCATCGGTGCCTTCGTGGGCGCGATCACCTTCTCCGGGTCGGTCATCGCCTTCGGCAAGCTGTCGGGCAAGTACAAGTTCCGCCTGTTCCAGGGTGCTCCCGTCGTGTTCAAGGGCCAGCACCTGCTCAACCTCGCGCTCGCGCTCGCGATGCTGGGCTTCGGCGCCGCGTTCGTGGTCACCCAGGACTGGACGCCGTTCTGGATCATGCTGGCGATCGCCTTCGTGCTCGGCGTGCTGATCATCATCCCGATCGGCGGCGCCGACATGCCCGTGGTGGTGTCGATGCTCAACAGCTACTCGGGCTGGGCGGCGGCCGGCATCGGCTTCTCGCTGAACAACTCGATGCTGATCATCGCCGGTTCGCTGGTGGGATCCTCGGGCGCCATCCTCTCCTACATCATGTGCAAGGCGATGAACCGGTCGTTCTTCAACGTGATCCTGGGCGGCTTCGGCCAGGAGGGCGGGGCGGCCGCGGCCGACGCGACCCAGCGCTCGGTGAAGAGCGGCAGTTCGGACGACGTGGCCTTCATGCTCTCGAACGCCGACAGCGTGATCATCGTCCCCGGCTACGGCCTCGCCGTCGCCCGTGCCCAGCACGCGGTGAAGGAGATGGCGCAGAAGCTCCAGGCGAAGGGTATCGAGGTGCGCTACGCGATCCACCCGGTGGCGGGCCGCATGCCCGGCCACATGAACGTGCTTCTGGCCGAGGCCGAGGTGCCCTACGACCACGTCGTGGAGATGGAGGACATCAACAGCGACTTCGGCCAGACCGACGTGGTGATGGTCCTCGGTGCCAACGACGTCGTGAACCCCGCCGCGCTGGTCAAGGGCAGCCCGATCTACGGCATGCCGATCCTCGACGCCTACAAGGCGCGGACGGTGATCGTGAACAAGCGTTCGATGGCCGCCGGTTACGCCGGCCTGGACAACGAACTGTTCTACATGGACAAGACGATGATGGTGTTCGGCGACGCGAAGAAGGTGGTCGAGGACATCGTCAAGGCGCTGGAGTAGTCGCACCCCGCGGCGGCACGACGAACCACGTGACCGCCGTCGCCAGCGCGTAGGCCACGTAGGCGCCGGTGAAGGCACTGGTCGGAAGATCCCAGTAGAGCAGTGCTTCCACGTGGCGCTCGATGGCCCCGGGCTGCCCGCCGGCGCTCCCGCGCAACCGGTCCTCGAGCACCGTCAGCGGGCAGCGAAGGTCGAGCATCGCCAGCGCGGCGACCGCCGCGAGTCCGGCCAGGTGGAGCGTGCGCACGCCGGGATGGCGCACCCACCGCCATCCCGCGGCAGCCCCGGCCCAGCAGAGCGGCAGCAGGGCCACCAGCGCCAGCGCGAGCAGCGCGTGCAGCACCAGCACCGCGTCGGCGAGCACGGTCGCGGCCACGGTGCGGTCGGTGCGAGCGCGGCGGCCCGGGGGCGGTGTCCGGGATGTCGGGCTCAGCCGACAGCCGTCTCCACAGGGCGCGCAGGATCGGCGCACCACTCGCTCCACGAACCGGGATACAGGCGCGAACCGGCGAGTCCGGCCACCTCCATCGCGAGCAGGTTGTGGCAGGCGGTCACGCCCGAACCGCACTGGTGCACGACCTCGGCGGCGGGACGCGACCCCAGGAGCGCGCGAAACTCCGCGCGCAGCGTGTCGGCCGGCTTGAAGCGGCCATCGGCCTCGAGGTTGAGCATGAACAGCCGGTTGATCGCGCCGGGGATGTGCCCACCGACCGGATCGAGGGTTTCGTTGCGACCCGCGAACCGTTCGGGCGTGCGGGCATCGACCACCTGCATCGACGACGACCCGATCGCCGCCAGCACGCGCTGCGCGTCGACCCGCAGATCGTCGCGCGGCCGGGCCACGAAGGTCGCGGCCACCGGCTGCGGCACCTCGGCGGTGAGCGGTCGGGACTCGCGCTCCCACGCGGGAAAGCCACCGTCGATCACGGCCACGGCGTCGTGTCCCACCCAGCGCAGCATCCACCACAGGCGGGCGGCGTAATAGCCCCCGCTCGCGTCATAGGCGATGACCTGCGACCCAGCGCCCACGCCCTGCTCGCCGAGCCAGCGGGCGAAGGCCTGGGGATCGGGAAGCGGGTGGCGTCCGTTGCGACCGGTTTTCGTCGCGGAGAGGTGCTCGTCCAGGTGCGCGAGGCGTGCCCCGGGCAGGTGCGAGACCGCGTAGGCGCGGCGTCCGGCCTCCACGTCGGCGAGGTCATGGCGGCAGTCGAACAGGATCCATCGCGGATCGTCGAGATGCGCCTGCGCCTCGGCGGTGCTGACCAGGGTGGTGCGGGGAGGGGTCTGGGTCATCGAATGTCCTCGTGTACGGGCGCGGGCTCACGCAGCGCGCTGCGCGCCTGCGGTCGTGCCGGTGCGTGTTCGCGCCGCGAGTTTAGCGCCGGGGCGGCGCCGCGGGTCGTCGTGCCAGCACGGTCATCACGCCAGCCGCGACGATCGCGATCATGCCGATCCACCCGGACGCGGCGGGCACCTGGCGCCACAGGACCACGTCGATCAGTGCCGCGAACAGCACGCCGCTGTAGGACAGCGTGGCCGCGACCAGCGTCGGCCCGCGCGCGTAGGCGGCAGTCATCGCGAGTTGCGCGCCCAGCGCCGAGGCGCCGACGGCGAGCAGCAGCGGCAGGTCGGCGAGCGGCGGCAGCGAGGCGCCCAGCCAGGGCAGCGCGGGCAGGCCCGTGAGCAGGCCGAGCAGCGCGAAGTAGAACACGGTGCGCCACTCCGGCTCGCCCGCGGCGCCCAGCCGGCGGATGCCCAGGTAGGCCAGGGCAGACACGGCGCCGCCCGCGAGACCGGAGAGGCCGGCGAGCAGCGGTACCTCGGCCCCTCCGGGCTGGAGCAGCACGACGACACCGACGAAGCCCAGCACGATCGCGGCGACGGCCAGTGGCGGCACGCGCTCGCGCAGGACAAGGCCGGTGATCAGCGCGAGGAACAGCGGCGAGGTGTAGTTGAGCGTGACCGCCGTCGACAGCGGCGCCTGCGACAGGCAGTAGAGGAAGAACAGCAGGGAGCTCACGCCGGCCGCGCTGCGGGCGAAGTGGGCGCCCCACAGCCGGGTCCGCAGCACGAGGCCCGCCGCACGTGCGTACACGGCGATCGCCAGCACGATGAACGCGCAGCGGTAGAGCATCAGCTCGACCGGACCGTAGTCGGCCGAGGCTGCCTTCGCGAAGGCCCCGCTCGCGGCGAAACACAGCCCCGAGACCAGCATCCAGGCGACGGCCGCGCTCATGTCCGGGCGCGGCCGCTGCCGGCCCTGCCGCTCACGCCCCGCTCAGCTGGCGGTGCATGAACTCGTGGAAGTGCTGCATGCCGTCCTCGTAAGGCGAATGGTAGGGCCCCTGCTCGTCCTGGCCGCGCTCCCACAGCGCGCGCCTGCCGGCATGCATGCGCTCGCAGATCTCCCGATCCTCGGCGGCCGTCTCGAGGTAGGCGGCGCGCTCGGCTTCGATGAACTCGCGCTCGAAGAAGAAGACCTCCTCGGGGTAGTAGAACTCCACGACGTTGGTGCAGCGCTCGGGTCCCCGGGGCAGGATCGTGCTCACCACGAGCACGTGCGGGTACCACTCGACCATCACGTTCGGGTAGTAGGTGAGCCAGATCGCGCCGTGGCGAGGCGCCTGGCCGAACTGGCGCAGCACCTGCTCGTGCCAGCGTGCGTAGACCCGGCTGCCCGGCCGAGCCAGGGCGTCGTTGACCCCCACGACCTGGACCGAGTGGCGATCACCGAATTCCCAGTGCAGCTGGTCGCAGTCGACGAACCGGCCGAGGCCGGGATGGAACGGCTCGACGTGGTAGTCCTCGAGGTAGACCTCGATGAACGTCTTCCAGTTCACGTCGTAGTGGTCGACCATCGCGTGGTCGAAGCGATAGCCGTCGAAGGACAGGTCGCCCGCCATCGAAAGGCCACCCAGATCGGCGAGCACGTCGTGGCCAGCCTCGAACAGCAGTCCGTTCCAGCGCGTGAGCGCCGTGCGCGGAAGGTCGAGGCAGGGGGTCTGCGCGAACTTGGGCGCGCCGAGCAGTCGGCCCTGCAGGTCGTAGGTCCAGCGGTGCAGCGGGCAGACGATCTGCTCCAGGCGCCCCGCGCCGTCGAGCATCCGTGCCTGACGGTGGCGGCAGACGTTGGACAGCAGTTCGACACCCTCGGGGCCGTGCACCAGCACCTTGCCCCCGCCTGCGGTGTCCAGCACGCGGTAGTCGCCCGGCTCCGGCACCATCAGTTCGTGGCCGACATAGCGCGGCCCGGCATCGAAGATCAGGCGCTTCTCCATCTCCCAGATGACGGGGTCGATGTACCAGCTCACCGGCAGCTGGGTCGCTGCCGGTTGCAGTCGCCGGACGCCTGCGATGTCGGTCACGGGGCCCTCCTCGAGATGCGGGGGTGTTCGAGCGTGATCCCGGCGCGCTGCTCCCTGGGGGCTGGCGGCGCGCCGCCGGGAACCGCGCGCCGTGAAAGGGGGCGGGGATTGTCCCCCGAATCCCGGGGTCGGGCAACGCGAAACGGTCGTGGCGACGCGCGCGGGCCGACGACGGCGCGAGCCCGTCCGTCCCGCGGGTCGCGCAGCGCCGCGCGGGTTGACCCGCGCGACCCGCCTCGGCTAGCCTGCGCGACCACTCCCGTGGCGACGACCGGCGACCATGCCCGGGCGGGGCCGCCGGACCGTGTCCGACCATCGCCGGGGCAAGCCCCGCTGCAGGAATCCACCGGCCCATGCCCAAGACCGCCCCCCGCGAGCCCGCGCCCCCCGCCGATTTCGAATCCGCGATGGGCGAACTCGAGCAGATCGTCGAGACCATGGAAGCCGGCGATCTCACCCTCGAGGAGTCGCTGGGCCGCTACCGGCGAGGGGCCGAACTGCTCCGGTTTTGCCAGGCCCAGTTGCAGTCCGTGCAGGATCAGGTCAAGGTCCTGGAGGACGGCCTGCTGCGCGACTTCCAGCCCGGAGCCGGGCGGACGGCGGGCGCCGGGGCAGGCGAGGACATCGGCGACTGACGGGCGGCGCGCACCGCCGGGGCAAGTCGCGCGGCGCGCACCGGGAGCGGGCGCGTGCCCCATGCGGGTGCGTGCCGGTTTGCCCGCTGCAGCGCCCTCAGGTATGTTCGACCGCATGACACTGGCCGACCCTGTCCCGTTCCAGGCCTGGATGCAGGCGCACCAGGCGCTGGCCGAGCGCGAGCTCGATCGCCTGTTGCCAGCCGTCGGCACCCCGCCGTCGCGGTTGCACGAGGCCATGCGCTACGCCGTGGTCGGCGGCGGCAAGCGGGTCAGGCCGCTGCTGGCCTTCGCGGCCGGTGCACTGACCGGCGCGCCGGTCGAGCGGGTCGCCACCGCAGGCGCGGCGGTGGAACTCATCCACGCCTACTCGCTGGTGCACGACGACATGCCCTGCATGGATGACGACATCCTGCGCCGGGGCAAGCCGACGGTCCACGTCGCCTTCGACCAGGCGACCGCCCTGCTGGTCGGCGATGCCCTGCAGAGCCTCGCCTTCGAGGCGCTGGCCCGCTGCGCGGACCGCGAGGCCTGCGATGCGGCCCTCGAGCGGGTTGCGCTGCTGGCGCGGGCCTCCGGGTCGAGGGGAATGGCCGGCGGACAGGCAATGGACCTCGAGTCGGTCGGCCGCCGGCTGTCGCAGCCCGAACTGGAAACCATGCACGCGCTCAAGACCGGCGCGCTGATCGGTTGCGCGACGCTGCTCGGTGCGCTGTGCGGCTCCCCGCTCGGCGACGGCGAGCGCGCGGCGCTGGAGCGCTTTGCCCGTACGATCGGCCTCGCCTTCCAGGTGGTCGACGACCTCCTCGATGCGGAGGCCAGCACCGAGACCCTCGGCAAGACGGCGGGCAAGGATGCGCTCGCGAACAAGCCGACCTACGTCACCGTCCTCGGCCTGGCCGCGGCGCGGCAGTGGGCGCAGGACCTGCATGCGCAGGCATCCGCGGCGCTCGAACCTTTCGGCGCACGGGCGCAACGGCTCGGGCAGCTTGCCGACTTCATCGTTAAGAGATCATCTTGAACAGCGCGCACGAACCCCTCGAACTGCTCAACGGCATCGTCTCGCCCGCGGACCTGCGCTCGCTCGACCGTCGGCTCCTGCCCCAGGTCTGCCGCGAGATGCGCGAGTTCCTCCTGCAGTCGGTAGCCCGCACCGGGGGGCATCTGTCCTCCAACCTGGGCACGGTGGAGTTGTCCGTCGCGCTGCACTACGTGTACGACACGCCCGGCGACCGGCTGGTCTGGGATGTCGGTCACCAGACCTACGCGCACAAGGTGCTCACCGGGCGCCGCGAGGGCATGGACCGCCTGCGCATGCGGGGGGGCGTTGCCGGATTTCCCCGTCGCGACGAGAGCGAGTACGACACCTTCGGCGTCGCGCATTCGTCCACCTCCATCAGCGCGGCCCTGGGCATGGCGGTGGCCGCGCGCCGCCAGGGCATCGATCGCCGCGTGGTGGCGATCATCGGCGACGGCGCGATGTCGGCGGGACTCGCCTTCGAGGCGCTCAACAACGCCGAGACCGCCGAGGTCGACCTGCTGGTGATCCTGAACGACAACGACATGTCGATCTCGCCGCCGGTCGGGGCGCTTCACAACTACCTCGCCCGCCTCATGTCCGGACGCTTCTACACGGCGGCGCGGCGCGCGGGCGAGCGCATGCTCTCGGTCACGCCCGGCATGCTCGAGTTCGCGAAGCGGGCCGAGGAACACGTGAAGGGCATGCTGCTGCCCGGCACGCTGTTCGAGGAGTTCGGATTCAACTACCTCGGCCCGGTGGACGGGCACGATATCGACCTGCTCGTGACCACGCTGAGCAACCTGCGCAACCTGCGCGGACTGCAGTTCCTGCACGTGGTCACCCGCAAGGGCAAGGGTTACGTCCAGGCCGAGGCCGACCCCATCCTCTACCACGGCGTGTCGAAGTTCGATCCGGCCGCGGGCATCGTCGCCAAGACGCCCGCCAAGCCGGCGGCGCCGGCCTACACGCAGATCTTCGGCGACTGGCTGTGCGACATGGCGGCCGCCGACGACCGGCTGGTGGGCATCACCCCCGCGATGCGCGAAGGATCCGGCCTGGTCCGGTTCTCGCGCGAGCATCCCGAGCGCTACTTCGATGTCGGCATCGCCGAGCAGCATGCCGTCACCTTCGCCGCCGGCCTTGCCTGCGACGGCATGAAGCCGGTGGTCGCGATCTACTCGACGTTCCTGCAGCGCGGCTACGACCAGCTGATCCACGACGTCGCGATCCAGAACCTCCCGGTGATGTTCGCGATCGATCGCGGCGGCCTCGTGGGCGCCGACGGCCCGACCCACCACGGCGCCTTCGACCTGTCGTACCTGCGCTGCGTGCCCAACATGACGGTGATGACCCCGGCCGACGAGAACGAATGCCGGCAGATGCTCTACACCGCCTACACGATGAACACGCCGACCGCGGTCCGCTATCCGCGGGGCACCGGTCCCGGCGTTGCGATCGAGCCGACGATGACCGCGCTGCCGGTGGGGCGCGGCGAGGTGCGCAGGCGGGGCCGCGGCCTCGCGCTGCTGGCCTTCGGCTCGATGCTGGCCCCGTGCCTGCAGGCCGGCGAGGCGCTCGATGCCACGGTGGTCAACATGCGTTTCGTGAAGCCGCTGGACCTGGACCTGCTGCGCGAGATGGCCGCCACCCACGCCCGGCTGGTGACGGTCGAGGAGAACGTGGTGATGGGAGGCGCCGGCAGCGCGGTGGCCGAGGCGCTGGCCGCCCTGGGGCTGTCCGTGTCGATCCAGCACCTGGGCCTGCCCGACGCCTTCGTCGAGCACGGCGATCCCGCTGGCCTGCTGCGCGAGTGCGGGCTGGACAGCGAAGGCATCGTCAATCAGGTGCGCGCGCGGCAGTAGCCTCCCCGGCCTCCCGTCTCCGCGGGCACCATCCCGGAGGCGCGGCGGGCAGGTAATGCACTCGGGTCGCCTGCTGCCCAGGCCAGGGCGGGTGGCCGCTTCGTGAAGAGGGGTACGGTGATGACGGGCAAGCAGGGCAGCGGCAACGAGGGCACCGGCGAAGCGGGCGATATCGGCGAGGGCGGCTACGAGAAGATCGACCGCTACGACGCGGAAGTGACCGCGCGGATGTCGCGCGACTACGCGGACGTGCTGTCGATGATCGGCGAGGATCCCACTCGCGAGGGCCTGGTGAAGACGCCGGAGCGAGCGGCCAAGGCGATGCAGTTCCTCACGCATGGCTACCACCTCGATCCGGCCACCATCCTGCGCTCGGCGATGTTCCGCGAGGACTATCGCGAGATGCTGATCGTCAAGGACATCGAGCTCTACTCGCTGTGCGAGCACCACATGCTGCCCTTCTTCGGCAAGGCGCACATCGCCTACATCCCCAACGGCTACATCGTCGGGCTGTCGAAGCTGCCCCGGCTGGTCGACGTGTTCTCGCGGCGGCTCCAGGTGCAGGAGCGGCTCACGATGCAGATCCGCGACTCCATCCAGGAGACGCTGAATCCCGCCGGCGTGGCCGTGGTGATCGAGGCCACGCACATGTGCATGGTGATGCGCGGGGTCCAGAAGCAGCACTCCAGCACCACGAGCTCGGCCTTCACCGGCGCCTTCGAGCAGGAGAAGACGCGCGCGGAGTTCCTGCGGCTGATCTCGCCGCGATGAATCCCCGCCAGGGCCTGCATCCATGATCGACCAGCCCGCGGCCACGCTCGCGCGCCGCATCGTCAACGAGATCCTCCCGGCGGTGCGGGACGGACGCATGCTGATCCTGGTCGACGACGAGGATCGCGAGAACGAGGGCGATCTCTTCGTCGCCGCCGCCCACGCCAGTGCCGGGGCCATCAACTTCATGGCGCGCGAGGCGCGCGGACTGGTATCGCTCGCACTGACCGAGGAGCGGCTGCGCGAACTGGGCCTGGCGCTGATCACCGCGGACGAGGCCAACACCACGAAGTTTCGGACCGCCTTCGCCACGCCGATCGATGCCCGCGAGGGCGTGGGCTCCGGCATGTCCGCCCAGGACCGTGCCCGGACCATCCAGGTCGCGATCGACCCCGGGAGCGGCCCCGGTGACCTGATCCGGCCCGGGCGGCTGCTCACGCTGCGTGCGCAGGCGGGCGGCGTGCTCGCGCGCGCAGGGCATACCGAGGCTGCGGTCGACCTCGCGCGGCTCGCGGGGCTGGCGCCCGCCGGCGTGATCTGCGAGATGATGAACGCCGACGGCACGATGGCGCGCATGCCCGAACTCGAGGCCTTCTCGGCCGCGCACGGCATCCCCATCCTGCGCATCCGCGACCTGCTCGAATGGCGGCGAGGCCAGCGTCAGATCCGTCGCAAGTCCCAGACCGTGCTGCCGACCCGGCACTTCGGTGACTTCGAGATGATGGCCTACACCGACGAGCTGGAGACCAGCCTCTATCTCGTGCTCAAGAAGGGGGACGTGGCCGGCGACGAACCGGTGCTCGCGCGGCTGCATTCCCAGTGCCTGACCGGGGACGTCTTCGGATCGACCCGCTGCGACTGCGGCGAGCAGCTCGAACTCGCGCTGCGGGAGATCGAGCGCGAGGGACGGGGCGTGATCGTCTACATGTTCGACGAGGGACGCGGGATCGGCCTCGCGAACAAGATCCGGGCCTACGCGCTGCAGGACCAGGGCTACGACACCGTCGAGGCCAACCACAAGCTCGGATTCGCGGCCGACCTGCGCGACTACACCGTGGGCGGACGCATCCTGTTCGATCTCGGCGTGCGCCGGCTCAAGCTGATGACCAACAACCCCGACAAGGTGCGATCGGCCGAGGAGCAGGGGCTGATCGTGGCCGAGCGGCGGCCGCTCGAAGTCCCTCCGCGGCCGGCCAACCGTCGCTACATGCAGACCAAGCAGACGCGCTTCGGACACCTGCTGTCGATGGTCGGCGAGGGGCGCAGCGACCCTTGACCGGGGGCGCCCGGCGGCAGCCTGTCCGGTGTCGCCGCCCGGCGGCAATTGACGTCTCGCGGTGGCCGGGTCGACGGACGGGGCATCGCCCGGGCGCAATCCGCCTCGCCCCCTCGCACGCGCTCGCGCATGCTCGCAATGGGCCGGCGTCGTTATACTCCGCGGGTTCGAAGCGCGGGGAGGCGCCATGATCACGATTCGCCAGCTCCTGGCCACCAAGTCCCGGGATCTCTACACGGTATCGGCCACCGACTCGGTTGCCGCCGCCCTCGACCTGCTCGCACGACATCGGATCGGGGCGCTGATGGTGATGGAGGGCGATCGGCTCGAGGGCATCGTGTCCGAGCGCGACTGCGCGCTCAAGGTCACGATGCGGGGCCGCATGGCCACCGAGGTGACCGTTGGCGAGATCATGACCCGCAGCGTGATCACGGTGCTGCCCTCGCAGCCGCTCGAGGACTGCATGCAGCAGATGACCGAGCGGGACATCCGCCACCTGCCGGTGGTCGATGGCGGTCGCGTGGTGGGCATGGTGTCCATCGGCGACGTGGTCAAGGAGGTGCTGCGCCAGCAGCGCTACCTCATCCAGCAACTGGAGTCCTACATCCGAGGCGCCTATACCGGCGGGGGGCGCTAGGCGGAGGGCGTCGGTCGCGGGTGGCGCCGCGACAGCAGCCGCCCCGGCAGCCGGGTGAGATCGTCGACCAGGGTGTAGACGACCGGGATCACCAGCAGCGAGAGCAGCGTGCCGGTGACCAGCCCCCCCAGCACCGCGATGGCCATCGGCGAGCGGAAGCTGGGATCGACGCCGATGCCCAGCGCGATGGGCAGCATGCCGGCGCCCATGGCGAGCGTGGTCATCACGATCGGCCGCGCCCGCTTGCGACAGGCGTCCACGATGGCCTCCGTGCGTCCGAGGCCGAGGTCCCGGCGCGCGATGATCACGTAGTCGACCAGCAGGATCGAATTCTTGGTGGTCACGCCCATCAGCATGATCAGGCCGATCAGGCTGGGCATGGAGAAACTGCTGCCCGCGGCGAGCAACGCGACGAAGGCGCCGCCGATCGACAGCGGCAGCGCGGCGAGGATGGTCATCGGCTGGAAGAAATCGCGGAACAGCAGCACGAGCACCACGTAGATGCACAGCACGCCGGTGAGCATGGCGAGCGCGAAGCTCGCGAACAGTTCGCCCATGACCTCGGCATCGCCCACCGTGGCGCGGGTGACGCCAGGCGGCAGGCTGGCGAGCGCGGGCAGGCGATCCACCGCGGCCACCACGTCGCCCAGCGGGACGCTGTTCAGTTCGAGGGTGATGTTGACGTTGCGCAGCCGGTCGTAGCGGTTGACCTGCGCGGGGCCGCTCTCCATGGACAGCCCTGCGATCGAGTCGAGGCGGGTGGGCCCCGAGCGACCCGGCAGCGTGAGCTGCGCCACCGCCGAGAGGTCGCTGCGAAACGCCTCCGGCAGGCGCACCACCACCGGCACCTGCCGCTGCGCCAGGTTGAGCTTGGGCAGCGACTGGTCGTAGTCGCCGAGCGTCGCGATGCGCAGGGTGTCGGCGATGGTGGTGGAGTCGATGCCTGCATCCGCCGCGCGGGGAAAGTCCGGACGCACCACCAGTTCGGGACGCACCAGGCTCGCGCTCGAGGTGATGCCGCCGAGTCCGGGGATCGTGCGCAACTGGGACTCGACCTCGCGCGCGGCTGCGAGCAGGGTATCCCCGTCCTCGCCCGCCAGCACGAGCACGTACTTCTCGCCAGACCCTCCCAGGCCGACCGATACCCGTGCGCCCGGCAACAGCGTCATGCGCTCGCGAAGGTCCGCCTCGATCGCCTGCTTGGAGATGCCTCGACGCTCCCCGCGCGGGGTGAGGTTGATGTTGAGGGTCGCCCGGCGCACCTCGGCGCTGGCCGGGGGCATGAAGGGATCCCCGCCGGCGGTGCCGCCCCCCACGGTCGTGTAGACCGTACGCACGTGGGCACTGCCGCTGACCAGCTCGCGGGCGCGCTCGGCCGCGGCCAGCGTGTCCTCGAAGCGGGTCCCCGGCGGCAGTTCGAGGGTCACCTGCGTCTGGCTGAGATCGTCGGGCGGGATGAAACCGGTGGGCAGCAGCGGGATCAGCGCGAGCGAGCCGGCGAAGAAGGCTCCCGCGGCAACCGAGGTGGCGAGCCGGTTGCGCAGGCAGGCCTGCATGAGGCGGAGATAGGCCGCGGTGAAGCGCCCCTCGCGGTGGGGGCGCGTGTCCGCTCGCATCAGCGCGGCAGCCATCATGGGCGTGAGCATGCGGGCCACCACCAGCGAGGCGAACACAGCCAGGGCGGCCGTCCAGCCGAACTGCTTGAAGAACTTGCCGGCCACGCCGCTCATGAAGGCGGTGGGCAGGAACACCGCGACCAGCGTGAAGGTGGTCGCGATCACCGCCAGACCGATCTCGTCGGCGGCATCCAGCGAGGCCTGCCGGGGCGGCTTGCCCATGCGGAGGTGGCGGGTGATGTTCTCGATCTCGACGATCGCGTCGTCGACCAGCACGCCCACGACCAGCGAAAGGCTGAGTAGGGTCACGGTGTTGATGCTGAAGCCCAACCCCCACATCCCGAGGAAGGTGGGGATCACCGACATCGGCAGCGCGACCGCGGCGACGACGGTGGCGCGAATGTCGCGCAGGAAGAACAGCACGACGATCACCGCGAGCAGTGCGCCCTCGGCCAGCAGCCAGAGCGAGCCACGGTAACCTTCCTCGACCATGTCGACGAAGTTGAACACCTCGGTGACGGTCACGTCCGGGTGCTCGGCCTGCAATCGGGCAATGCGGCTGCGGACGCCTTCGGCCACCGCCACCTCGCTCTCGCCGCGACCGCGGGTGACCTCGAACCCGACCACCGGCCGGCCATCGAGCAGCGCGGCCGAACGGCGCTCGGCGTGGGCGTCGGTGACGCGCGCGAGGTCGGACAGCCGTACCCGCCGGCCATCGCGCAGCGCGATCTCGATGGCGGCCAGTTCCTCGGCGCTGCGCACGGTGGCGAGCGTGCGCACGGACTGCTCGCCACCGCCCAGATCGAGCCGGCCCCCGGACAGCTCGCGCTGCACCTGGCGCAGCGCGCGCGATACTTCGGCCGCGGTCGCGCCCAGCGCCATCAGGCGCGCCGGATCGAGTTCGACCGTGACCTCGCGCGTGACGCCCCCCACCCGGGACACGCCCCCGACGCCGCGTACGGCGAGCAGGGCGCGGGTGGCCTCGTCGTCGACGAACCATGACAGCGCCTCCTCGTCCATGCGCGAGGAGGACACCGTGTAGGTGAGGATCGGCAGCCCGGCGATGTTGAGCTTGGCGATCGCGGGATCACGAAGGTCGGCCGGCAGGTCGGCGCGGATGCGGGCGACCGCGTCGCGCGTCTCGTCGAGGGCCTCCTGGACCGGCTTCTCCAGGCGGAACTCGACGGTGATCGTCGCCGTGCCCTCCTGCAGCCGGGTGTAGATGTGCTTGACGCCCTGAACCGTGGCGATCGAGTTCTCGATCTTGCGCGCGACCTCGGTCTCGAGTTGCCCGGGACCGGCTCCCGGCAGCGTCGCGGTGACGATGATGGTCGGCAGATCGATGTCCGGGAAGTTCTGGATCTTCATGCCCATGAAGCCGGCGATGCCGGCGATCGAGAGCAGGAAGAACAGCATGATCGCCGGGATCGGGTTGCGGATCGACCATGCCGAGACGTTCATCGCGGGGTCCGCCTTCAGCGAGTGGCCGGTGCCAGGCGCACGCGGTCGCCGTCGGACAGGAACGCCACGCCCGATCGCACGACCACCACGCCCTCGGCGAGTCCGGACACCACCTCGACTCGCCCCGCATCGCGGCGTCCGGTCTCGATGCGCACCTGGGCAACCCTGCCGTCCGCTTCGACCCGGAACGCATAGCTCAGGCCCTCGCGCAGCAGCACCGCCGACTGCGGCAGCGTGAGTGCGCCGACCGTGCCCAGGTCGAGTTCGCCGCGAACGAACATGCCCGCGCGCAGCGCGGGCGCCGCCGACGCCGGCAGGTCGACGTGGGCGATCGCGTTGCGGCTGGCGGCGTCCACGGTGGGCGCGATCCGCCGGATGCGGCCTTCGATGACCGCACCCGAGGGGGCCTGGACCTGCACGACCTGGCCGGCGCGCAGTCGATGCAACGAGGCGGAGGGCACCTCGGCGCGCCACTCGAGGCGAGCCCGGCGGATCATGCGAAACAGTTCGGCACCGGGTTGCGCGACCGCGCCCAGCGTGGCGTTGCGAGCGGAGATGACCCCGGCATCGGGCGCGATCACCTGCGCGTGGCGAAGCCTGACCTCCTGGGCGCGCACCTGGGCGCGGGCAGCCTCGACGCGGGCCTGGGCGGTCATCTCGGCCGTGAGCAGCTGTCCGACCTGCTGCGCCGACAGCGCCCCGCTGGCCTGCACCTGGCGCGCGCGCTCGGCATTGACCCGGGCTTCGGCCAGGGCCGCCTCCGCCTCCGCGAGCGAGGCCCGGGCGAGCGCGAGTTCCGCCTCGACCGTGTCGGTGGCGAAGCGGGCCAGCAAGGCCCCCGCGGCCACCTGGTCGCCGACCTCGGCGTGGATCTCGGCGAGGCGCAACCCGGCGATCTCGGCCCCGATCACGGCCTCCTGCCAGGGCGCCACGTTACCCGAGAGCGTGATCCGCTCGCGCAGGCTGGCCCGCTCGGCGACGACCGTCTCCACGGTGAGCGCCGGGCGCGCGCCCTTGCGCGCCTCGGCCGGCGGCTCGCCGCCATGGACCGGCGCGATCGAGGCGCACGCCAGCGCGATGGCCACCGACCCTGCGACCAGCCCGCGAATGCCGCGCGCGCGCGGACCGGTGTGCCGGGCCGGCCGCAGGCGATACCCGGGTCGCTCGGATGGGGGAACGGGATTCACCGGGTAACCTCCGTGGAAGCAGCCAGACCCTCGGGCAGGCCGGGGCCCCCGATCGCGCGATAGAGCGCGATCCAGGCGGCCACCTGTTCGTGGCGCAGGTCGGCCAGTGCGGCATCGGCCTGCAGTGCGCTGCGTCGGGCGTCCTCGAGCTCGATCAGGCTCGCGAAGCCGGCCCGATGACGTGCCCGCGCGCCCTCAAGCGCGTCGTTGTATCCACGCGAAGCGGCGAGGGCATGCGGCTCGCGTCGCGCGGCTGTGGCGATGCGCAGCAGGGCTTCCTCGACCTCCTTCACGGCCACGCGCGCCCGCTCGCGCCATGCAGCCTGCGCAGCCGACCAGTCGGCGACCGCCGACTCGACGCCGGCGCGGCGACGACCGCCATCGAACAGCGGTAGCGTGAGCGAGGGCCCGAGCGACCAGGAGGTGGCCGACAGGCTGATGCCGCCGGCTTCCACCCGCACCGGGCCGATGTTGCCGGCCAGGGACAGCTGGGGCAGGCGCGCCGCCTCGGCCACGCCGATGCGCGCACGGGCGGCCGCCTGTTCGAGTTCGAGCGCGGCGAGATCGGGGCGTCGGGCCAGCACCTCGGCAGGTAGCGACTGGGGAGCGAAGCGGCGGGGCAGAGGGAGCCGGGCGGTGCGCTCGGACAGTTGCGCGCGCAGCGCGGGGACGCCGATGGCCGTGAGCGCGGCCAGCGCCTGCACCTGCGCCTCGCAGGCCGCACGCTGCTGCTCGAGCCGGCTCGCGGCATCGGATGCGCTGGCCACGGCCAGCGCGACGGTGGCCTCCGCTTGCAGGCCGGCGGCACCGCCGGCGCGCACCAGGCGGGCGGTCTCGCGCCGGGATTCGGCATCGGCGGCGATCAGCCCGGACTGGACCTCGCAGTGGCGCAGCGTCGTGTAGGCCGCAGCGGTCTCGCCGGCCACCGCGAGTCGGGCCTCGGCGAGGCGTGCGTGGCGCGCGAGTGCGCCGGCTGCGGCGGCTTCGCGGGCACGCGCGGCGCCGCCGAAGAGATCGAGTTCCCATGTCGCCTGGGCCTGCGCCTGGTACAGGTTGCGCAGGACGAGGGGGCCGCCGAAGGTGACCGCGCCGCGGTTGGCGGCGGCCGTGGCGTCGAGCGAGGGCAGCGCACGTGCCTGCGCCGCGGTGAGTTCGGCGCGCGCCTGCGCGATCCGTGCCTGGGCCTGGGCGATCGACGCGCTGGCGTGCGTCGCGCTCGACACGAGTTCGGCCACGAGGGGATCGTCGAACGCGACCCACCATCCGCCGGCGAGCGGCGCGGCCTGCGGCACGCGGTCGGCCGTCCATCCGGCGGGCAGCGAGGGTTCCGGCGCCATCGCGGCCGAGTCCGGTCCGGGCAGGGGTCGCAGCGCGCAGCCGGAGGCGAGCGCGACGATGGCGAGCGCCGGGATGATCCCCCCGCGTTTCACCTTTGCCTCCGCTGCTTGCCGACTCCGCGGCGACGACGCTCGGCCTCGATCATCGCGCAGGCATGGCGGGCGAGGTCGCGTGCCAGTGCGTCGATCGCCGCGGGGTCGGCAAGCAGCCGGGGCGCGAGGTCGCTCACGCGGTCCTGCGCGACGTAGAAGTGCACGGCCAGCCCGAGCACGGCGAAGGCGAGCACCTGCAGGCCGGCATCGGGCCTGCGCTGTCCGAACTCGCGCGCGAGCCTCGCCAGCAGCGCGGTGTACTCCGGTCGCATGGCGCCGTCGACGATCGCCGAGCCGACGGTGGTCGGTTCGACGATCTCGCGGAAATGCAGTCGTACCACGCGCCGCGCGGTCTGCCCGAGCTTGAGCGGCGCGAGGAACTCGGCCATGAAGGCCGCGAGCGCGCGGTCGAGCGGAAGATCGGGAAGCGTGCAGCCCTGGGCCGGCGTGCTGAACTCGCACAGCGGCTCGACGAGCGTGGCGCGGTACAACCCGGCCTTGTCGCCGAAGTAGTAGCCGATGGCCGAGACGTTCACGCCCGCGGCCGCCGCGATCGCCCGGATGCCCGTGCGGTTGTAGCCCTGTGCGGAGAACAGGCGCAGCGCGGTGTCAAGCACGCGCTGCCGGGCGGGGGCCGAGGTGTCGGGCGCGGCGGCGCGGCGGCGCGGCACTCGTGGACCCTGACGGGCGGCAGGCATGGACGGGCGTTCGGGCGGTGGCGGGGAATCGGAGGCTAACGCGCCACTCGAGTCGTGTCAAACGAACGTTTGATTGACACACTGCGCGAGAGGGTGCCGGGGGAGCACCCCCGATCCGGTCCGGCGTCCCTCAGAACCGGCGCAGCAGCGTCATCCGGTCGCCGTCGCGCTGCATCTCGACGCGATTGAGGAAGCTCATGCCCAGCAGGATGATCGGAAGGTTGTCGCCCTCGTGCACCGCGGCCTCGATCCCGTGCAAGGTGATGTCGCCTACCCGCACCTGTGCCAGCGTCACCTTCCATCCGCGCACCAGGCCGTTCGCGGTGGAGGTCTGCGTCGGCGTGCCGGACAGGTAGTTCACGCCCAGGCGTCGCGCCATGCCCGCGGAGAGCGTGATCAGCGTGGCGCCGGTGTCGACCAGCATGCGCACGCTCGCGCCGTTGATCTCGCCGCTTGCCCAGAAGTGGCCCTGCCGGTCGCCCTGGAGGATGGCCTGCTGCCGTCCGCCGGTGGGCCTCTGCGTCGCGATGGCCTGGCCCAGCGGCAGGCTCTGGCGTCGGCCACCCGCCTCCACGACCGCTTCGCGGCCGTCCGCGGCGACCAGGCGCACGCCCTCGGGCGAGACCTGTCCGACCCTGAGCGTGCGTGGTGGCGAGCCGTCGATGACGAGGATCGCGCCCTCCGGGAAGAACCCGACGACGTCGATTCGCGGCTGCGCGTTCGCGTACGGGGCCGGAAGCACGAGCGCGGCGACCGCGCCGAGCGCGGCCCACCCGAGCACCCGCCGGAGCGGCGCGCGCGACTGCGGCGACGGGCATCCGGGGCGAGCCGGTTCGACCGGGTCCAGGCCCGGGCGCCCGGGTTGCGGACGACAGGCGGCGCGGGGCATGGTCGGTGGTCGGGGTCTTAACATGGGCGTGTCGGTGCAGCGGGCCGGGTCGGGCGGATGCGCCACGCGGGAGACTCCATGGAGCCGGTACTGATCGTCCGCCACGCGAGGACCGAAGGACCCGGTCATCTTGCCACGTTCCTCGATCGGCACGGCATCGAGCGAAGACAGATCGCGCTGGATCGCGGCGAGCGGCTGCCGGTCGACGCCGCCGGCCTGACCGGGTTGGCCCTGATGGGCGGGCCGATGAGCGCCAACGACCCGCTGCCGTGGGTGCAGCCGGTGCTCGCGCTCATCCGCGATGCGGTCGCGCGCGGCGTTCCCGTGCTCGGCCACTGCCTCGGCGGGCAACTGCTCGCCCGCGCGCTGGGCGGCCGCGTGGGTCCGAATCCGGTCCGCGAGATCGGCTGGGGGCGCGTCGACCTCGAGCCCGACCCGCTCGCGCGCGAATGGTTCGGCGAGCGCGATCATTTCCTCGGTTTCCACTGGCATGGCGAGACCTTCACGCTGCCCCCGGGCGCGGTGCCGCTCGCGCGCAGCCGCTGGTGCGAGCGGCAGGCCTTCGCCATCGGGCCGCACCTCGGACTGCAGTGCCACATCGAGATGACGGCGCGGATGGTCCGCGTCTGGACGCGAGGGGGCGCCCGCGAACTGCGCGAGCATGCCGGGGACTCGGTGCAGGCGGCGCCGGCCTTGCTGCACGACCTGGAGGCGCGGGTCGGCGGACTCAACCGACTCGCCGATCGAGTCTACGAGCGATGGCTGGCGGGCGTCCCGCCGTCGATGCCGCGCGGTGCCGGCCCGGCGGCCGATGAAACCCCGGGGGCGCGGGCCGCGGCGAGGGCGCGGCGTACTCAGTCGCGGAAGTTGTCGAACTGCACCGGGTAGTCGGTGACGGATTTGCGCACCAGCGCGATGGCCTCCTGCAGCGTGTCCTTCTTCGCGCCCGACACGCGCACGCTGTCGCCCTGGATGCTGCCCTGGACCTTGAGCTTGCTGTCCTTGAGCATGCGCACGATCTGCTTCGCGCGATCGGTCTCGATGCCGCTGCGCACCTTGACCACCTGCTTCACCTTGTTGCCGCTGACCTTCTCGGTGTCCCCGTGCTCGAGGCAGCGGATGTCGATGCCGCGCTTGGTGAGCTTGCCCACCAGCACGTCGTTCACCTGGCCGGCCTTGAAGTCGTCGTCGGCGTGGAGCGTGAGCGTGCTGTCCTTCTCGTTCCATTCGACCCGCGAGTCCGACCCCTTGAAGTCGAAGCGGTTGCCGATCTCCTTGTTGGCCTGGTCGACCGCGTTGTGGACTTCCACCTTGTTGATTTCGGAGACGATGTCGAACGAGGGCATGGCGGGATCCCGCGGCAGGAAACGATGGACGGATTGTAGCCGTTCGCCGCGGGCGGGCTGACCGCCCGGGCCGTGGCCGGCGCCGCGCGCGGGCGCGGTCAGTCGAACAGCCGTCCGTTCGCCGGCGCGGCGGTGTCCGGGCCGTGCTCGCCTGCCCCCGGGACCAGCGAACTCGCCCTCACGCCGAGCAGCCTCACCCGGCGCTCGAGCGGCACGCGCCGCAGGCAGGCGCCCGCCGCGCGGCGGATGGCGGCTGCGTCCGCGGTGGGCTCGGCGAGCGTCAGGTCGCGGGTGAGCTGGCTGAAATCCTCGTAGCGCAGCTTGATCCCGATGGTGCGCGCGCGCACCTCCTTGCGCGCGAGATCCTCGGCGAGTCGCCGGCACAGCTCGGTGAACCGGGCGGCCAGCTCCGCGCGATCGGCGCGCGCGTGCAGGTCGCGCTCGAAGGTGGTCTCGCGTGAAACCGATCGCGGGTCGCGCGTGGTGACGACCGGCCGCTCGTCGCGACCGTGTGCGGCGGCGAGCATCCACTGCGCCATCGAGCGGCCGAAGCGCGCGGCCAGCGGGGCCGGATCGGCGTGGGCGAGTTGCGCCACCGTGCGTATCCCGAGTTCGCCCAGCCGGTCCGCCGCGCGCGGACCGATCCCGTTGATCAGGCGCGCGGGCAGCGGCCAGATGAGCGTGGGCACGTCCCGCGCGGTGACAACGGAGATCCCTGCCGGCTTGCGCAGGTCGGAGGCGATCTTCGCCAGCAGCTTGTTGGGCGCGACGCCCAGCGAGCATGTCAGGCCCGTCGCCGCGAGCACCGCCTGCTGCAAGCGCAGGGCGAGCGCCGCCGCCCGGCCCCAGGGGTCGTCGCCGAGGACGTGGTCGGTGAACTCGATGTAGATCTCGTCGATGCCCCTGTCCTCGACGTGGGGTGCGATCGCGAGCACGGCTTCCTTGAATCGACGCGACAGTTCGCGGTAGCGGTCGAAGTCCGCGGGCAGCAGCAGCGCGTCCGGGGCCAGCCGGGAGGCCCTCGCCAGTCCCATGCCCGAATGCACGCCGAGGGCGCGCGCCTCGTAGCTGGCCGTGGTCACCACGCCTCGTCCGGAGTAGCTGCGCAGCCGGGGCACGCGCGAGGGATCGACATCCTCGGGGATCGTCGCCCCGGAGACGGCCCGGCGGCCACCCACGACCAGCGGGAGGCCTCGCAACTGCGGGCGGCGCAGCAGTTCCGCCGACGCGTAGAACGCGTCCATGTCGAGGTGGGCGACGACGCGGGTTGCGGCCTCGTGCGCCTCCGCGGGCGGTGGCACGCCTGCGTCCGAAGGGCGGCTCACGCCCGCGAGCGGTCGGGCAGCAGCCAGGGCGCGGCGAGGATCAGCAGGCCACCGGCGATGTCCTGTGGCTTGAGTTCCGCCGCCCCCGCGAGCCATGAGGACGCGCCGGCGACGAGGACCTCGCTCAGCATCACGACGGCCGTGACGTTGGCGGGCAGTCGTGCGGCGCCGTACTGCAGGCCCATGTTGGCGGCGAGGAACAGCGCGGCCCACAGCGCGAGCGTCGCGAGCCCGTGGGGCCCGGGCGATTCCGGCCACCCGCTCGCGCCGGCGAACGCCAGCATCGCGGCGACGCCGGCGCCGAGCAGCACGCCCCCTGCCAGCATCGCGAGGGTACGCGCGGAGTCGTCGGTGTGGGCGAACCGGCGCAGCAGCACGTTGTTGAGCGCGAAGGCCACGCCACCGGCGATCGCGAGCAGCTCCGGCAGGTTGCGCGGGAGCGGCCAGCCCATGCCCGGCTCGTGGAGGACCAGCGCGGCGCCGGCCAGCCCCACCGCGATGCGCACGCAGGCGCGCGCGGTGATGGGCTCGCCCAGCATCGCGCGCGCGAGCAGCAGCGCCCACACCGGCATCAGGTAGAACAGCAGGACGACCCGGACGACGTCGCCGAGCGCCACCGCGGTGTTGAAGGTCGCGTTGGTGAGGCCCGAGGCGAGCGCGAGCCACGCGAGTACGGGCGTGGCCAGCAGGGCACGCACCGACCCGGGCCGCGCCAGGCCGAGTGCGAGGCTCGCGATCGCGTAGATCGCCGCGGTCGCCCACAGCGGGTGCATCCCTGCCTCGGCCAGGCCGCGAAAGGGCATCCATGAAAGCCCCCACACGGTGGCGTTGAGCAGCAGCCCGAGTGCGGCGAGTCCGACGGCGGTTCCCATTCCCCGAGGGTACCCTGCCCGCCGCGCGGACCGGCGCGCGCGGCTTGCGTCGCGCGGGTCTCGCGCCTACATTCGCCAGCCCATGCCCCAGACCCCCGGACGACTGCCTGCGACCCGGCGCGCACCGCGCCGGCGGTCGCCCCCGCGATGAGCGAACTGGCCCGGATCGGCGGCCTCGCCGTCGAGGTGATGCTGCCGCTGTCACTGCTGGTGGCGGCGGGCGGTTTGTGGCGGCGCTGGTTTCCGGACACCCAGGTCGAGGCGTTGCGCAACCATCTTTCCCGCCTGGTCATGTACCTGTTCTACCCGGCGATCCTGTGCTCGGTGGCGATGGTCACCCCGCTCGATCGGGAACTGCTCGCGGTGCCGCTGGTCACCGCCCTGGCGGCCGCCGTCGGCGGCGTGATCGCGTGGGCCCTGTTCTATCGCACGCGGTTCGGTTCGCGCCTGCCCCGACGTACCCGGGCGGTGCTGGTGATCGGCGCGATGTTCGGCAACACGTTCAACGTGGGCGTGCCACTGCTGCTGTTCCTGCAGGGCGAGTCCTCGCTCCGCTACGCGGTGTTCAACGACATGCTGATGGTGATGCCGCTGGTGTGGAGCGTGGGTGTCTGGATCGCGCTGCGCCTCGGGCGCGAGGGGCCGTCGGGCGAAGCCGCAGGGCGCCTGGGCGTGCTGTCGGTGATGCTGGCGATGCCGCCGGTCTGGGCGTTCGTGATCGGCGTCGGCCTGCAACAGGCCGGTCTGGCATGGCCGCCGCTGGTCAACGCCGCGCGGCTGATCGGGCAGCCGACCATTCCGGTGATGCTGTTCGTGCTCGGGCTGACCATTCCGTGGCATGCACTGGTCCCGCGCCGGGAGTTCCTCGCAGCGACCGCGATCAAGCTGCTGGTGGTGCCGATCGCCGCGTGGTTGCTGGGCCCGCTGCTGCTGCCGGTGCCGGGAATGGCCGCGGAGTCCGCGGTCGTGCTCGCCGCCGTCCCGGTCATGCTGACCCTGCTGATGCTGTGCGACCGGTTCGACCTGGACGCCCCGGGCGCCGCGTTGCTGATCGGCTGGAGCACCATCGCGTTCTGGCTGACGCTGCCGCTGCTGCTCGCCGCGGGCGTCGTGCGCTGATGCCGCCGCGCGACCGATCGCGCCCGTTCGTGTAGTGTCCCGGCGGTACGTCCCGCATCCCGACCCGTGAACCCGCCCACTGCTCCAGCCATCCCGCCGCCCCGCGTGATCGGGGACACCCCGCACGCCGGCGACCTGCGCGCGTGGTTGCGCGCCGCGGGTGTCGAGCCCGCGGACTCGATGGCCGAATGCTGGGTCGTCGCCCTGCAGGACTGCGCAGAGGTCGACGCGCTGCTGCGACCCGACGACCTCGCGGCACGGCCTTCGCTGGTGATCGATGCCACGCCTGCCCCGGTCGCGGGGCTGCGGGCCCGTGAACGGCGGCTGGCCGGGCTGGGCATCGAGTGCGTCGACCTCGCGTGCGTCCCGACGGCCGACGGCCAGGTGGCGGCCCTGGTCGTGGGCGGCGATCCGGCCGCGTGCGATCGCGCGCGGCCCTGGCTCGACGCGCTGGCCCGCGGCAGCGCGTCGCCGGGCGGAGGCGCGGTCGCCGTCACCCGCGTCGGTGCCGCGGGGGCGAGCGCGGTGGCGCTCGACTGCCATCGGATCCTGATGGTCGGCACCGCACAGGCCGTGGCCGAAGCCCGGGTGCTGGCCCATGCGCTCGAGGCCGACGTCGCTCGCGTGGCGGCGGCAATGGCGGGGGGATTCGCCGCGAGCGAGGCGCTGGCGAGGCTCTGCCGGGCCGGGTCGCCGGGCGGCGCGCAAACGGGCTGCGGCCCGAGCCTCGGGGCCTGCTCGCGCGACCTGGGGGCATTGCTGGACGAGGCCCATGCGGCCGGGTGCGCGCTTCCCCTCACCGCGGTCGTGGCCCAGCATGTCGGTGCGCTCGCCGGCAGCGGGCAGGCACACGACGATCTCTCGGCTCTGGGCGAGGCCCTCGAGCGGCTGCGCGCGCGGAGGGGACGGCAATGACCCGGCCACTGCGCACTGCGGCCCGCTTCGGGCTGGCGGGCGCGTTCTGCGCGCTGGCGATCTCGGCCGCACCGGCAGGCGCGATGGGCGGGCGTGGCGGACCGCCGTCGGCACCCGCGCAGCCGGCCCCCGCCCAGCCGGCATCCGCGCAGGCACTGCCCGCGGAGCCCGAGCGCCTCGCCCCGGGTCAGGTCGGAAAGCCCTTCATGGTCGACCCCGAGGCGCGCGCGGCCGAGGAGAAGCGCGCGGCCGAGGCAAAGGCGCGCGCGCAGGCCGCTCTATCCGAGGACGAGCGGCGCAAGGCGGTGCAGAAACCCGCGGCGCAGTGGTACCGGGGCAATCGCGTGCTGCTCGAGATCGAGGAGCCATCGGCCGGCATCAAGGCGCGCTGGCAGTTCGAGCGCAGCACCGCCAACGACATCCGCGTGGTGATCGACGAACAGCGCAAGGCGGGCCCGCAGCGCGGCACGCTGCTGCTGATCGGGCAGAAGGCACTGCTGACACGCTCGCTGCAGCTGGCGCGTCCCGGCAGCGCGCTGCCGGCGATCGACGGTCCGGCGCTGCTGCTCAATCTCACGCTGCGCATGCTCGAGCGAGCGGTGCCGGGCGGGCCGCAGTCGCTGCGCGGCGAGCGGGTCGTCAAGGTCGCCGACCCTTCCGTGGCGATCGTCGTCGACACCCCGACCGCACAGGGCCTGTTCCTCGCGCCCTGGACGCTCACCGGGAAGGTGCGACCCACTGCCGAGGGCGTCGCCTTCGACTTCGTGCTGCGCAGCCGCTCGCGCACCGATCCGGACGGGTTCCACTCGACGGCCCTGCGCGGCACCTGGCAACTGGACGATCGCGCGCCTCCCGCCTTCGGCGACGACCTCTCGCTCGAGGGCTGGCAACTGCACTCGATACAGCCCGCGCCCGGCGACGCGCGCAGCCCCTCGCCCCCGCTCTGGCTGGCGGTGCCGCGCCCGGGTTTCCAGACGCTGGGCGAGTTGCGCCAGGCGCTGGGCCGGGGCTGGCCCGAGAACGCGCCGGCCGCGGCTGCCGCCCCGGTTCCGGCTTCGCCCGCGAAGGCGCCCCGGCCATGACGGCGGCCGTGCGCACGGTGGGTGTGATCGGGCTGGGCGCGATGGGTGCGCCGATGGCGCGCAACCTGATGAAGGCGGGCTTCGGGATTTCCGTATGGGCGCGAAGGCCGCAGTCCGCCGAAGGGCTCGTGGCCGAGGGGGCGCGGCTCCGTGCCTCGCCGGCCGATCTCGCCCGCTCCTGCGATGCGGTGGTCACGGTCGTCACCGCCGATGCCGACGTGCGGGCGGTGCTGCTCGGGCCCTCGGGCGTGATCGAGGGCGCGCGGCCGGGCCTGCTCGTGATCGACCACAGCACCATAGCGCCCTCGACGGCGCGCGACTGCGCGCAGGCACTGGCCGCGCGCGGCGTCGACTGCCTCGATGCGCCGGTCTCCGGTGGCGAAGTCGGCGCGGTGGCCGGCACGCTCTCGGTGATGGCCGGCGGCAGCGAGGGGGCCTATGCGCGAGCCGAACCGCTGTTCGCGGCCATCGGTCGCACCCGGGTGCGGGTGGGCGACAGCGGGGCCGGACAGGTGGCGAAGGCGGCCAACCAGCTTGCACTGTGCGTCACGTTGCAGGCGATGGCCGAGGCCGTGATGTACGCGCAGCGCCAGGGTTGCGCGGCGGGTCCGATCCTCGAGGCCGCCGGACTCGGGCTGGCGGCCAGCCGGATCCTGGAGGTGATGGGGCCGCGGATGGCGAGTGGGGACCATCGCGCGGGCGTGGAGTCCCGGCTGCACTGGAAGGACCTTCGGATCGTGCTCGAGGTCGCCCGGGAGGCGGGTGTCCCGTTGCCCGGCACCGCGCTGGCCACCCAGACGTTCAGTGCCCTCCAGGCGGCCGGCGGTGCGCGCCGCGACTCCTCCGCGATCGTCACCGTGCTGCGCGCGGCGGGTCTCCCGCCCGCGGACCCGAGCGACGCAACCCCCGCCTGAGGCCTCGCTCGCGCGAACGGCACCCCGGCGCTCAGCCGAAGGCGCGCGGCAGCCAGTCCGCCCTCAGGGCGCCCAGGGCCGTGCAGGCCGCTGCGCGAGGAGCCGCACCTCCGCGGTGACCATCCGCCTCGCCCCGAGCGTCTGGGAATCGACCGACTCCTGCTGCTCGACGACTTCGAAGTGGGCGAGGCCGGCCTCGCGCGCCAGTTCCGCCGCGCGGCGACGGATCAGCAGGCCGGCTTCGCCGTCGCCGCCGGTGTTGTAGCGCTTCTGCCGGAGCTCGAAGCGCACGCGATCGGCCCCCAGCGGTCGCTCGCGCACCTCCCAGTTCGGGGCGAGCGGATCCACGTACCACACGACGAGCGCGGCGCCGACCAGCGCCTCGACCGAGACGCTGACCGACGGCGCCAGGTTGACTGTGCTGTCCGGGATGATGGTGCTGGCGGGCAGCAGGCGATCGGCGACGCGAGTGGTGTTCATGGACTCGCATCCGGCGAGCACGACCGCGAGCGCGAGGGACGCGGCGATCGCGCCGGATCGGCGGAGGATGCAGTCGGGGGCATGCGATGCGGTGGGCATGGGCGTCGGGCAAGGGGCTGCGGGGGCAGGCAGGTCCACGGACGCACCCGCCGTCGGGCGGCCACGCCATCCGCGCCTGCACTTTCGCATCATCGGCAATCGCGCCTGTGACTTGAGGGCGGGCAGGTGGCCTCGCCGCCGGGCAGGGGTCGCGGCGGGCGCTGCTACACTTCGCGCCGTCGACGATCCCCGGGCATCCGCATGAGCCTCACCGTGCATCCCTCGCGCAGCAACCGATTGTTCCGCAGCGAACTGGCCGTGCCCGGGTCGCAGCCGCGCCTCTTCGAGAAGGCCGCCCGCAGCGAGGCCGATGCGGTCTACCTCGACCTCGAGGATGCCGTCGCGCTCGACGAGAAGGCGGCGGCGCGAGCCAACGTGGTCGATGCGCTGAACGGGATCGACTGGGGCGCACGCACGGTGGAGGTGCGCGTCAACGGACTGGATACGCCCCACGCGTTTCGCGACATCATCGAGGTGGTCGGCCGATGCCCGCGCCTCGACCTGCTGATCGTTCCGAAGGTGAGCGTGCCCGCCGACCTGTACGCGGTGGACGTGCTCGTCTCCCAGGTCGAGATGGAGGCGGGCCGGCAGCGTCCGGTCGGGCTGGTCGCACTGGTGGAGACGGCGCTGGGCATGGCCAGCATCGAGCAGATCGCGCAGTCGGGCAGCCGGCGGCTGGAGGGCTGCACCTTCGGCAGCGGGGACTTCGCCGCCTCGACGCGCATGCGCACGACCGGCATCGGCGGGGTGAGCGGCGAGTACGGCGTCCTGTCCGACCCCGCGTCCGACGGGACGCGTGGCTTCCACTGGGGCGATCCCTGGCACGCGATCCATTCGCGGCTGGTGATCGCCTGCCGCGCGTGGGGCCTGAGGCCGGTGGACGGCCCGTTCGCCGATTTCCGCGACGGTCCGGGACTCGCGGCTGCGGCCCGCCGTGCGGCCGCGCTGGGCTTCGAGGGCAAGATGTGCATCCACCCCGCCCAGATACCGGTCGTGAACGAGGTGTTCAGTCCGAGCGAGGGCGAGGTTGCCCAGGCGCGCCGGATACTCGATGCGATGGAGCAGGCCCGCCGCGACGGACGGGGCGCGGTGGCACTCGACGGCCGCATGCTCGACATCGTCAGCATTCGCCAGGCCGAGCAGCTGCTCGAGCGCGCGTCGGCGATCGCGGCCCGGGCGGGAGCCTCCCCGGCGGCCTGATTCGCGGCGGGTGCGATCGGCGTCCGCCCTCCGGCCGCCGCAGTCGACGACGGAAAATTTTCCGTCCGTGATGAAACTTTCGCCCGAACCGCTGTCAAAGAGTGCTGTCCCCGGCGTCATGTACGCGTCGGCAGCGACTGTCCTCGGCAGGACACGCCCGTCGGGCGCCACAGGCGCGTCCGGTCGGGCGATCGCCGGGACCTCCCTCAATCAGCCAGCAGGCGGCGCCGATCCGCGCCCTCGCCGGACGGAGCATCATGAACCTCGAACAGGCAGCGGAATTCGAAATCCAGGTCGGTGAACCCTGGATGTGGGGCGCATTCGTTCTCTTCGTGCTGGTGGCGCTCGCCGTCGACATCCTGCTGCTCGAGCGCAAGGGTTCGAAGGCGGTCAGCTTCAGGGAGGCGCTCAACTGGTCGATCCTCTGGGTCGCGCTCTCCTTCGTGTTCAACGGCCTGCTGTTCCTGTACCTCTGGGACAAGTACAGCGCCCCCGAGTACACCAGCCAGTTCGGGGCGGATTTCGGCTGGTACGTCGCCTGGGAGAAGTCGCTCGAGTTCCTCGCCGGATACCTGATCGAGAAGTCGCTGGCGGTGGACAACATCTTCGTGTTCCTGATGATCTTCACGTTCTTCGCCACGCCGCCCGAGTTCCAGCGACGCGCGCTGATCTACGGGATCATCGGGGCGATCGTGCTGCGCGCGGTGATGATCCTGGTGGGGGTGTGGCTGATCCAGCACTTCCACTGGATCCTCTACGTCTTCGGTGCCTTCCTCGTCTACACCGGCTACAAGATGTGGGCGCACGCCGACGACGAACCGGACCTCGAGTCCAACCCGGTGCTGAAGTTCATGCGCGGCAGGATGAAGATGACGCGCGAGTACGCCGGCGAGAAGTTCTTCGTGCTGCGCGACGGCGTGCGCTACGCGACGCCGATGTTCGTCGTGCTGACCATGATCGGGGTCATCGACGTGGTGTTCGCGGTCGACTCGATCCCTGCGATCTTCGCGATCACGCTCGACCCTTTCATCGTGCTCACTTCCAACATCTTCGCGATCCTCGGCCTGCGCGCGATGTACTTCCTGCTCGCCAACATGAAGGACCGCTTCCACCTGCTCAACTACGGCCTGGCGGTCATCCTGGTGTTCATCGGGTGCAAGATGCTGCTGCTCGACATCTACAAGATCCCGATCTACGTTTCGCTGTCGGTGGTGATCAGCGTGCTGGCGATCTCGATGTTCCTCAGCCTGAAGATCCCGCCGCGCTCGTCCTCGCAGAGCGAATCGCCCTGACCGTCGCCGGTCGGGCGCACCGGGTGCCCGCGAGCGTGTAGCATTCGGCCGCGATGGCGGCGGGCCTCCACGACCGGGTATCCGGCGCGTGGCGCCCCCGGTGGCCGCCCGGCGGAGGACGAGGACCATGGGCTTCGGCAGCATCATCATCGGTGACGAGATCCTGAGCGGCAAGCGCCAGGACAAGCACTTCGCGACCGTGGTCGCAGCGCTCGGCCGGCGCGGGCTGGAACTGTCGTGGAGCACCTACCTCGGGGACGAGCCCGCGCGCATCGCGGACGCCCTGGCGCGCGCCTACGCGAGCGGCGACGTCGTGTTCTCGTTCGGAGGCATCGGGGCGACCCCCGACGACCACACCCGACAGGCCGCCGCGCAGGCCGCGGGCGTGGCCCTCGAACTGCATCCGGATGCCGAGCGCGAGATCCGGGCCCGCTTCGACGGCGAGGTCACTGCGCATCGACTGGCCATGGGCACGTTCCCGGTGGGCAGCGCGATCATCCCCAATCCGTACAACCGCATCCCGGGTTTCAGCTTCCGCAACGTGCACTTCCTGCCCGGTTTCCCGCAGATGGCCTGGCCGATGCTCGAGTGGGTGCTCGACACCCACTACGCGCACCTCGCGCGCGCCCCTGAATCGGACGTGGCCCTTCTCGTCTACGGGGTGGGGGAGAGCCAGCTCATCGACCTGATGAACGCCTGCCTCGAGCGCCATCCGGGGGTGAAACTGTTCAGCCTGCCCCGGATCGGCGACCCGTCCTACATCGAGCTCGGCGTCCGTGCCGAGCCCTCGCGGGCCGTCGAGGCGCTATCCTTCCTCGAAGCCGGGGTCCGCGAGCGCGGCCTTCGTTTCGAGCCGAGGAAGAGCCTCGCGCTGGACTGACGCCCGCCGGCCTGCGGCGGCAAGGAGGCCAGGCCCGCGCTGCAACCGGCGCGCTGCCGCACGGGACCTGCGCCGGAAAGCGTGAATAGTGCACAGTCGCCGACCCGGCGCCCCCCGATAATCCGTTGCATTTTCCTCACTTGGCGCGGGCTCCACCCCGCGCCGTGGGCATGAGCGCCGTGTCCTACCTGTTCTCCCGCTTCGACCAGATGAAGGCCACCGGCGCCCTGCCCAGCCCGCAGGGAGTCGCGCTGGAGATCCTGCGCCTGACCCAGGCGGAGGACACGTCGATCTCGCAGCTCGCCCATGTGCTGCAGGCCGATCCTGCGCTCGCCGGGCGGCTGGTGCGTTTCGCCAATTCCACCCAGGCGGGTGCGGTACGCCCCGTGGTGGCCATCGGCGATGCCGTGCGCATGCTGGGCTTTGCCGTCGTGAGGCAACTGGCGCTGGGTTTCTCGGTGCTGGCGACCAACCGCGAGGGACGCTGTCCCGGCTTCGACTACCCCCGGTTCTGGTCGCGCTCGCTTGCCACCGCGCTCGCGGGCCAGATGCTGTGCGCGCGAGGACGCGTACTGTCGCCCGAGGAAGGATTCACCTGCGGGTTGCTCTGCGACATCGGTTCGCTCGCGCTCGCTTCGCTCCATCCCGACGCCTACGGCGAACTGCTCGCCAGCGGACTCGAAGGCAGCGAGCGGATGCAGGCCGAGCGCGAACGCTTCGGGACCGACAGGGTCGAACTGACCGCCGCCCTGCTGGAAGACTGGCGTTTGCCGCGGGTCTTCGTCGATGCGGTCTTCCACAGCGAGCAGCCCGAGCGCGCGGGGTTCGAGCCCGGCTCGCGCGCACGCCGGCTGGCCGATTCGGTCGGGCTGGCGCGCCTGATCGGGCAGTCGTTCACGGCCGAGCCGGATACGCGAGCCCACCTGGTGGCGCCCGTCCTCTCGCGCAGTACGCAGTTCGGCCTCGATCCGGCCGAACTCCCGGCTTTCTACGAGACCCTGGGCGAGGCCTGGAAGCGCTGGGGCGGCGTGCTTTCGCTCGACGTCGGGACGGCGCCCGCCTTCGAGGTGCCTGCCTCCGCGGGCGAGGCCGCGCCGAGCGGGGATGCGCCGGCCGGGGAGACGGTCGACCTGGAGCGGACCGATCCCGGCGTGACATTCTCGCCGCGGCCCGAGGCGGGACGTCCCCCGGCGGTCACTCCGGCCGCGCGGCGCACCGGGCTTCGCCTGTCCATCGCGGGCGATGTCCAGGTGCTCGAACCCGGCCTGCCGAGCCTGCTCGAGTCCGCCGGCCACCAGTGCCAGCGCTTCGCCGGCGTGCCCGACGTACTCGCCGCCATGCTGAACGAACTGCCCGATGGGTTGCTGCTGGCTGCCGATTCGGCCGAGGCACTGGGTGCCGCCTGTTCGCGGCTGCGCGAGACGGCCATCGGTGCCCGCGTCTACGTGCTGGGCCTGCTGCCCGCGTCGGGGGCGGATACGCTCGCCGAGGAGTCCTCGCTTGCGGTCGTGCCGGCCAACGAGGGCCCGGACGACGTGCTGCTCGCGCCGTTCTCCGCAGCCGAACTCGGCCTCAGGCTGCGCGCGATGCGGCGCGCGCTCGCGCGCCGCGAGGAAGCCCGTCGGGCGCACGAAGACACCCGTCGACTCGCGACCGAACTGTCGGTCGCCAATCGGCGCCTGCGCCGGGCCGCGCTCGTCGACGCGCTGACCGGCCTGCCCAATCGCCGCTACGCGATCGACCGGCTGGAACAGGAGTGGTCCTCCGCGTTGCGCCACTCCCGGGCGCTCGCCTGCCTCGCCATCGACATCGATGCGATGCCGGAGGGGGGCGGCCATTCGGCCGCCGACCGCACGCTCGCGATGCTGGCGGGCGTACTGCGCGATGGCGTTCGCGCGCACGACGTGCTGTGCCGCATAGGCGACACCCGATTCCTGGCGATCGCGCCCGTGACCGACGGCCCCGGCGCGGTCGAGTTCGCCAACCGGCTGCGGGCCGCGGTGGTTCGCCGCTTCGGCGCCTCCGACGGCGAGTCGAGCGCACCCCCGCAGGCGCGCGGTCTCACGGTGTCGATCGGGGTGGCCTCGATGGCGAAGAACCTGCGCGATCCCGAGTCGCTGATGCAACTGGCCGAGTCGGCACTGCAAACCGCCCGCGCCGCCGGTGCCTCGCAGGTCTACGCCGCGAGCTGACCCACGGCGACCGCCTTGTGCGGTCGACCGGATTTCGCCTCGCGCGCCTGGAAAAACGCCCCGGATGTTTCCATCCGGGGCGCTTCCGCTTCAGGCAGGTGGAGCCGCCAAGCAGGCGGCTCCGGGACTGCTTCAGGCCGCTTTCTTCTTGTTGCCTTCGGTCAGCGTCGCCAGGTTGGCTTCGGCCATGCCCGCGGCCTGCTTGGTGGCCTTCGCGATGTTGTCGTAGGCGGTGTTGGCCGCGACGATCGCGGACTTGAGCGCGGACACCGCGAGTTCGGTACCCGCCGGGCCGTTCTTCGCGGCGGTGTCCAGCATCGACAGCACCTGCTTGTTGACGGCACCGATCTGTTCCTCGATCAGTTTGGCGAACTGCGACTGGGTGGTGCTCGACAGTTCGTACAGACCCTTGCCGTAGGCGGTCATCTTCTCCACGGTCGGGTCGACGAAGGTGGCTTTCACTTCCGCAAGCGGCGTGGGCTCCTTCAGTTCGACGACCGACTTGGCCGACTTGACCGCGTCGCCGAAGGCGACTTTCGCGTACTTCATCTGGAATTCGACGAACTTCTCGGTGGACTCGATGCCGAAGGTGGCGAACTTGATCGCGCTATCGACCTGCGCCTTGGCGATCGCACTGACCTGCTCGGGAACCTGGATCATGGTGTGCTCCTGTGGGGTGAGGGTGGGGCGTCCGGGTCGGACGCAGGGTAGGCTGCAATCGACCGCGTGCTGGGCATTCATGCGACAGCCAGTCCGATGACCGGCGCGCTGCGCAGTCGACCTTGTGGATTCCCGGGTTGCTGCGCTGCACAAGAAGGAATCTAGGGGCGTTCCCTTGGCGTGTCAACCCCCGATCCGCCGTTCGGCGGCTATTTTGTTGCTGTGCGACAAGGCGCCGGCCGCCCGTTCACTGTCGAACCGGACAGGTCTTCGGGCGGGCGCTGGCATCATCGCGGGGTTGCAGTACCGGGAAGGCGGCGATGCAGTCGGGCAGCGGTCACATGCAGGGCGGACAGGACGGTCCCGCGTGGCGGGTCGATGCGGCCGATCCCGGGGCTGGTGCCCAGGTGCGGCTCTCCGGGCGCTGGCAACTGCGAACCTTCTCCGGGCGCCAGCCTGACATGGCCGCCGAACTCGCCCGGCTCGTCGCGGCCCATCCTCGGGCCGCGTGGAGCCTGCGCGACGTGACCCGGCTCGACAGCCTGGCCGCCGTTCTGCTCTGGAGGGCATGGGGCCGCCGTCTTCCCGACCGTGTCGACCTGCGGCCCGAGCATCGCACGCTCTTCGCCCGCCTCGCCGCGATGTCCGATGCGCCGAGCGCGCCGGTGGCGCCCCGGAGCGAGCCCGTTCGGGCCGGCGTACGTCCCCTGCTGTCGCATGCCGTCGAGCTGCTCGCCTTGTCAGGCCAGGTCCTGCTGGACATCGCCCGGGTGATCGCGCAGCCCTCGCGCCTTCCGTGGCGCGACCTCTCGGCAGCGGTGTTCCGCACCGGCACGCAGGCGCTGCCGATCACCGCCATGGTCGGGTTCCTGGTCGGCGTGGTGTTCTGCTACCTGTCCGGCCGGCAACTGCAGCAGTTCGGCGCCGACGTCTTCATCGTGAACCTGCTGGGCATCACCGTGGTGCGCGAACTCGGTCCGATGCTCGCGGCCATTCTCGTCGCCGGGCGTTCGGGTTCGGCCATCACCGCCCAGATCGGCGTGATGCGGCTCAACCAGGAACTCGACGCGATGACGGTGCTGGGCCTGCCGCACGGCCTGCGGCTGGTGCTGCCACGGGTGCTGGCGCTGCTGCTGGTGATGCCGCTGCTGGTGGCCTGGACCAGCGTGGCCACGCTGGCGGGCGGCGTGCTGGCCGCCCAGGTCGAACTCGGGATCGCTCCCGGGCAGTTCATCGAGCGGCTGCGCGCGACGCTGCCGATCCTCAACATCGGCATCGGGCTGCTCAAGGGCGTGGTGTTCGGAGCCCTGGTGGCGATCGTGTCCTGCCACTTCGGGCTGCGCACGCGGCCGGACACCGCGAGCCTCGGGCGCAGCGTCACGGCCTCGGTCGTGACCTCGATCACCGTGGTGATCCTGGCCGACGCGGTGTTCGCGGTCACCTTCTCCGGCATGGGGTTGCGCCGATGAGTCCGACCGAGGGGGTCGTGCTCGACGTCGAGGGCCTGGAGACGCGATTCGGCCACCAGACGGTGCATCGCGACCTCTCGCTGCAGGTGCGGCGCGGCGAGGTGCTGGCGATCGTGGGCGGGTCGGGCAGCGGCAAGACCACGCTGCTGCGGCAGCTGCTCGGCCTCGAGCGTCCGGTCGCGGGGAAGGTCACCGTGTTCGGCACCGACCTCGCGCGCACCGATGCCGCCGAGCGCGCGGCGATCCGCGCCCGCTGGGGGGTGCTGTTCCAGCAGGGCGGGCTGTTCTCGGCGCTCGGGGCGCTCGACAACGTCGCACTTCCGCTGCGGGAATTGCGCCGTCTCGACGACGAGGTCGTGAGGGAGGTGGCGGCACTCAAGCTGTCGATGGTCGGCATCGGCCCGGAGCACCATCACAAGCGTCCGGCACAACTGTCGGGCGGCATGGCGCGGCGCGTCGGGCTTGCGCGGGCGATCGCGCTCGATCCCGAACTGCTGTTCCTCGACGAGCCGACGGCGGGCCTCGACCCGGTGCTGGCCCGCGGCTTCGTCGCGCTGCTGCAGGAACTGGCCGCCGAACTCGCACCGACCGTGGTGATCATCACCCACGACCGCGAGACCGTGGCGGCGCTGGCGAGCCGGGTCGCGGTGCTGTCGCGCGGTCGCATCGTCGCGCTGGGCACGGTGGCCGACGTGGCGGCGGTGGACGATCCGGCGGTCTCGGCGTTCTTCGCCCACGACGCGGCCGGCGCGTCGGCGGGCGACACCGATC
>CAIKXV010000144.1 GCA_903831455.1 uncultured Pseudomonadota bacterium
CGCACCTGTGCGGCCTGCTCTTCATGAGCACGGTGGGCATCAACCTCAACACCATTCCGTACAAGGGCACCGGCCCGGCGATGAATGACCCGGTCGGCGGTCAGGTCGACCTGCTGTGCGACCAGACCACCAACACCGTCCAGCAGATCAAGGCCGGCAAGATCAAGGCGATCGGCGCCACCTCGCCCGCCCGCCTGTCGCAACTGCCCGACGTGCCCACGCTGGCCGAGGCCGGGCTGCCCGGCTTCGAACTCGCGGTGTGGCATGGGCTCTACTCGCCTCGCAACACGCCCAAGGCAGCCGTCACCCGCCTGAACGCGGCGCTGCAGTCGCTGGTGAAGGACCCCGCGTTCCGCAGCCGGATCGCCGAGTTCGGCGCCGAGCCGGTGCGGGCGGAACTCGCCACGCCGCAGGGCCTGCGCGACCACCTCGCGAAGGAGATCGCGAAGTGGGGTCCGATCATCCGCAAGGCCGGCATCTACGCCGACTGATCCGCACGCGTACCGGCGCGGGGCAGGCGAGTTCCCCGCGCCCTCGGTGGTTCCCGACGGGCGCCGGCGATGCCGGCGCCCGTCGTCGCGTGTGGCCGTGCTGCGGCACAATGGGGGCCCGTCGCGACCCCCTGGCCCGCCGCAAGCCCCCTCGGAGACCGAACATGCCCGCAGCCCGCAGCAAGCCCACCCCGACGACCGCTCGCAAGGCCACCTCGAAGGCGGCTCGCAAGGCCACCCCGACGACCGCTCGTAAGGCCTCGCGCGCCCCGGTTGCCGGAGGCCCGCGTGCCGCCGGGCTCACCAGCGTCAGGCTCGCGCTCGATGCCGACGGCATCGCGACGGTCACGCTCGACCGCCCGGACGTGCACAACGCATTCGACGACGTGATGGTGGCCGAGCTGACCGCCGTGCTGCGCGAGCTGGACACCGATCCCCGGGTGAGGGTGGTGATCCTCGCCGGCAACGGTCCCAGTTTCTCGGCCGGGGCCAATCTCAACTGGATGCGGCGGACGGCCGACTACTCGGCCGCGGACAACGAGCGCGACGCGCTGGCGCTGGCGACGCTGATGAACACCCTCTACCGGTTGTCGCGGCCCACGATCGCGCGGGTGCATGGGCCGGCCTACGCGGGCGGCATGGGGCTGGTGGCCTGCTGCGACATCGCGGTCGCCACGCGCGAGGCGAAGTTCTGCCTGTCCGAGGTGCGGCTCGGGCTGGTGCCCGCGGTCGTGACGCCCTACGTGATGAAGGCAATCGGCGAGCGGCAGGCGCGCCGCTACGTGCTGACCGCCGAGACCTTCGATGCCGCCGAGGCCTACCGCATCGGGCTGGTGCACGACATCGTGGAGGAGCACGAGCTCACGCCCACGCTCAACGGGCTGGTGACCCTGCTCTTCCGTGCCGGTCCGCAGGCGCTCGCCCACGGCAAGTCGTGGATCGAGACGGTCGCGGCCAGCCCGATCGACGACACGCTGGTCGCGCAGTCGGCCACGCTCATCGCGGGCCTGCGGGCGAGCGCCGAGGGTCGGGCCGGGATCTCCGCCTTCCTCGAGAAACGCGATACGCCGTGGCTGGCCGAGGCCAAGCGGCGGGTGGCGGCCCGCGAGGGCGGCGCGGCCCCCCGGCCCCGATCGCGCGGACGCTGAAGCCGTGTCGTTGCGCGTGCCGGCGCGCGTGCGCGTGGTCGAGGTGGGGCCGCGCGACGGCCTGCAGAACGAACCCGGTGCCCTGTCCACCGACACGCGCATCGAACTGATCGAACGCCTCGCGGCCTGCGGCCTGCCCGCGGTGGAGAGCGGTGCCTTCGTGTCGGCGCGCTGGGTCCCGCGCATGGCCGACACCGCCGAGGTGCTGCGGCGGCTCGTGCGCAGGCCGGGCGTGGACTATCCGGTACTCGTGCCCAATCCGCAGGGCCTCGAGTCCGCGATCGAACTGGCCCGCACGCACGCAGTGCCGGTCGGGGAGGTGGCCGTCTTCACCGCCGCCACGGAGTCGTTCTGCCTGCGCAACACGCACTGCACGGTCGCGCAGAGCCTGGAGCGGCTGCGCGCGGTGGCGCACGCGGCCCGGGCACAGGGCTGGCGGGTGCGTGGCTACGTCTCGGTTGCGCTGGGTTGCCCGTACGAGGGCGAAGTCGATCCCGGCGCGGTCGCGCGGGTGGGCGCCGCGCTGATCGACATGGGCTGCTACGAGGTGTCGATCGGCGACACGATCGGCGTCGGCACGCCCGGGCAGGTGCATCGACTGTTCGAGGCCTTGTGCCGCGAGATCGATCCGGCGCGACTCGCCGGGCACTTCCATGACACCTGGGGGCAGGCGCTCGCCAATGCGCTGGCGATGCTCGACCTCGGCGTCGCCACGCTCGACGCCTCGGTGGCCGGCCTGGGCGGATGCCCCTATGCGCCCGGGGCGACCGGCAATGTCGCCACGGAAGACCTCGTCTACATGCTCCACGGCATGGGGGTGGAGACCGGCGTCGACCTGGACCGGCTGGTGGACACCGGGGCGTGGATCTGCGAGGCACTGGGGCGCCCGGTCGGCTCGCGCACCGCCCGGGCGATGCTCGCGCGCCGGGCAGCGCGCGCGAGCGATGCCGACGGTGCGAGGGCCTTCGTGCCTGCCGGGAAGGACGCATGAACCCGGGCGACCACGGGGGCGGAGGCGGCTTCCACCCGCCACCGGCGCCCGACGAGGGCGACCGCGCGTACGCGCCGGCCGCAACGACCGGGTCGGTCGGGACGGAGGTCGCCGATGCCCGTCCCGTACCCTCGCCCTGCGTGCGCGTCTGCCTGTACGATCCCGCAGCCGGGGTGTGCCAGGGGTGCCATCGCACGCTCGACGAGATCACCGACTGGCCGATCTATACCCCCGAGGAGCAGCGCGAGGTCGTCTTGCGCGCAGCCCGCCGGGCCGCCTCCGCCCGCGCCTGACTTCGCGCGATGCCGCGCGACCGAGGCGTGCGCCTTCAGGCGTCCGGTCGTCCCCGTCATCCCAGCCATACGCCGACATCACCATGCCCCTGCCCGAACCCGTCCCCCGCGAACGCATCCATACCCGTCGCATCGAGTGCGCGGCCTACCGACGGGAGGACGGCCTGTGGGACATCGAGGCCCATCTCACCGACACCAAGACCCACGACCACGCGCGTCGCGACGGCGGCGCTTCGCGCGCCGCGGGCGAACCCATCCACGAGATGCGCATCCGACTCACCATCGACCTCGACTTCGTGATCCACGACTGCGTGGCGGCCACCGAGCAGAGTCCGTACAGCCACTGCGGCGACGTGACGCCCGGGATGCGGGCCCTGATCGGGCAGCGGATCGGTCCGGGATGGCGGCGACGCACGCTCGAGTTGCTCGGCGGCACCCGCGGCTGCACCCACCTGGTCGAATTGCTCGTGCCGATGGCGACGACCGCCTACCAGGCGACGGGGCGCGCACGCGCCGAGCGCGAGCAGGCGACGACGTCCGATCGTCGCCCGTACCAGATCGACGCGTGCCACGTGTACCGCAGCGACGGGCCGGCGGTGCTGCAGCGCTGGCCGCGCTGGTACACCGGGCCCTCCGAATCCGCCTGACCGCTCGCGAAGGCCCGAGGCGCCGTCAGGCCCGCCCGAAGGGCGCGATGCCGAACAGCGCGAGGTGCAGCCAGAAGGCCACCGCGGCCCACGAGAGGACGCCGACGGTGAGCGTGATCACCGTGCCTGCGACCGCCACCGGTGGGCGCAGCGCGCCGGCGAGCCGGTCGCGGCGACGCGCCGCCGCGAAGCTCGCGATCGCCCAGGCCAGCAGGCCGCCGAAGAGCAGCAGGTCGGCGAGCGTCCCGTTGGCGAGCAGGTGCGCGAAGGCCCAGACCTTCACGCCCAGCACCATGGGGTGCCCGACCGCCGCCTTCAGGTGGTTGCCGGGCACGTAGGTCGCCGCCACCAGCACGAACGCGGCGAGCGTGAGCAGGGCGGCCAGGTGACGCGTCCACAGCGGTGGCAGCCAGAGCCAGACCGGATCGAGTCGAGCCTGCCCGTAGCCCAGGGTGATGAGCGCGAGGCCGGCGATCGAGGCGACGGACACCATCGCCCTCCAGCCGCCGGGCCCGACGCGCGCGAGGGTCCGGGTCCGCCAGTCGTCGGCGACGATGCGTACCGAATGCGCGGCGATGAACAGCACGAGGCCGATGACGAGCCAGAGCATGGGCGGGCCTTCCCAGGTCGGTGGACAGGCTCGACGATAGCGCGCCTTGCGCGGCGATGGCGAGTGGGGGCCGGGACCGCGCGCGCGGACGCCTTCGGGGAAGTGCCCGCGCCACCGGGACGATGCCCGTGCGTCCGGAAGGCACGCCGGCGTCCCGAAGATCACCCGTGCGGCATCCGCCCCCGGATGCCTCGGCCGGGTGTTGCGCGTGCCGGCGATGCGACCCCGGACGCGCGAGGGCCGCTCAGGCGGGCGGTGGCGCGCGTGCCACCACCCAGGTGGCCAGGTCCGATGCGCCCGCCGCGGTCAGTGCTCGCGCGGCGGCCGAGGCGGTCGCGCCGGTGGTGAGCACGTCGTCGACGAGGATGACGCGAGCCCCGGGGAGCGACCGCCGCACGGCGAAGGCGCCCTCGACGTTGCTCGTCCGGTTCGAGCGGGGCAGGGAGGACTGCGGTGCCGTCTCGCGCATGCGCACCAGCAGGTCCGGATCCCAGGGCAGGCCGAACTCGCGCGAGAGCCGACGCGCGAGTTCGGCGGCCGGGTTGTAGCCGCGCGCGGCGGCGCGTGCGCGCCCCAGGGGTACCGGCACCAGCAACGCCCGGGCGGGCGGAGTCTCGACGGCTTCGGCCACCAGCGTGGCGAGCGGCGCGGCGAGCGACAGGTCGCCGCGGAACTTGAAGGCGCGAACGACCGCGGCCAGTGGCCACGCGTACGCGCCCGCCGCAGTCACCGGACCGTGCGCGGGTGCCGCGCGCGCGCAGTCGCCGCACCGATCGCCGGGCGCGGCCAGTGGGCGGGCGCAGCGCCGGCAGGCATCGGCCGGCCATGGCACGAGGTCCGCCCTGCAGGGCGCGCAGAGTCCGCCGGGCGTGCGTCCTGCGCCGCACAGCAGGCAGGGTGCTCCGCGCCAGGGGTGGGGCCGCGCGAGCGCGCGATGGGCCCGGGCGAGCGCCGCGATCAGGTCGCGGGGCATGGCGTCTCGACCGGGGGCGCGGGTCCGACGACCGTCGAGGCCCGGCGCAGCGCGCCCGGGCCACCGTTGCCCGGCGAGGACTGCGGATGGAAGGTGCGGCCGGATGCCGACATCGGCGATACTCCGTATGTCGGGCGGCCCTCGCGGCGCGCGGGTCCCGCCCGTTCGGTGCGCCCGTCGAGGGGCGTACCGCGACCACCGACATCATCACGAGCCAGCCCGCCATGGATACGGTCGAGACTCCTGCGCTGTGCGCGCAAACCTCCGAAGGCGGTGCCGCCTGGACCCGCGAGTCGGTACTCGCGCTGTTCGAGCAGCCGTTCGGCGACCTGCTGTTTCGTGCGCAGCAGGTCCACCGCGCACACCACGACC
>CAIKXV010000145.1 GCA_903831455.1 uncultured Pseudomonadota bacterium
CCGCCGGTCCCGGCCCGGCTGGACCGGGGCCGGCGGGCAGGATACGGCTCGGCAGCGGACGACACGCCGCCGGCCACGACGGCCGGGGCGATGCGGCGTGGCCGCTCGCCCGGCGGCGCGGCCCCGCACCCGGGCAGCCGTTCGCACCGCGGCCTTCGATACCGGGTTGTGGGATGCTGCGCGCGCCGGTCGGCTCGCCTGAATCGGCCCCGCACCGGCCACCGGCCACCGCATCCGGGTCCCGGCCCGGTTCCATCCCCCTGCGAGCGCGGATGCACCGCGCCCACCTGCCAAGCGCGGACGATGCCGCGCACTACCCATGAAACTGCGCGTGAAACTGATCGAAGGCGTCGCATTCCTCGGCGAGAGCGAGTCCGGGCACGCGATCGTGATGGACGGGCCCGCCGACGGCGGCGGCCGCAACCTCGGGCCTCGCCCGATGGAGACGGTGCTGCTGGGCACCGGCGGATGCACCGCCTACGACGTGGTGCACATCCTGCGTCGCGGCCGCCATGCGGTGACCGATTGCGCGGTGGAGATCGACGCCGATCGCGCCACCGAGGACCCGAAGGTGTTCACCCGCATCCACTTCCACTTCAGGGTGACCGGGCGCAACCTCAAACCCGACGCAGTGGAACGCGCCATCCACCTGTCGGCGGAAAAGTACTGCTCAGCCTCGATCATGCTGGCGAAGACCGCCACGATCACCCACGACTTCGAGATCGTCGAGGCGGGCTGACGGGCCCTCGTCGCCGACGGCGCCCGCCTGGCGCCGGGCGATACGGCGCGCGGCCTTCGGCGACCGGACGGCAGTCCGCACACGGTCCGTCGACCGTGTGCAGCGGAAGGCCGGTGGATCGCGGGTCGCGAGCCGTCGAGGTGCGGTCCCGGTCGGTCCGGGTCCGCTTCAGATCCAGTAGGCGCTGCCGGTCATCACGCGCGAGGTCGCGCGCATCGCGGAGCGAACCGGCCGCGGCAGGAACGCGGCGCCGCGCGACTGCGCGCTGCGCGCGTGGCGGATCTCGTCCTCGCGCATCTGCTCGACCACCGCGCGGCTGCGCTGGTCGTGCGCGGGCAGCGACTCGAGGTGACGGTCGAGGTGCGCCTCGACCTGCCGCTCGGTCTCGACCACGAAACCCAGGCTCCAGCGATCTCCCGCGAGGCCGGCCAGCGCGCCCATCGCGAACGAGCCCGCGTACCAGAGCGGATTGAGCAGGCTCGGACGCGCGTCGAGTTCCTGCAGCCGCTGGCGCGTCCACGCGAGGTGGTCGCCCTCCTCGCGGGCGGCCTCGAGCAGCAGTTCGCGCTTCGTCGGATCCCGAGCCATCATCGCCTGGCCCGAGTAGAGCGCCTGCGCGCAGACCTCGCCGGCATGGTTCACGCGCATCAGCGCACCCGCGTGCTGTCGATCCGCCGGGGAGAGGTCACCGTCGCCGTCGAAATCCCTCGCCGGCTCCGGCGCAGGGCGCGAGGCCGTCACCGTGCCGGCCAGCGTGCGCAGCGCGCGGTCGACTTCGATCAGCAGGCGGTCGGGGATGGGCAGGCGGGCAAGCATCGGAGGCGTCAGGGGACAGGGAACAAAGGACAGGCAGGCTGCAGGGCCATGGAAACACGACGGTACCAGAGCGCGCGCCGTTGCCCCTTGGCCCGGGCGGTCGTCCGCGCGCAGTCGCGCGGCGATGCACGCGTCAGTCGAACAGCGCGCGAAGTTGCTCGCCCGGATCGGGCGCACGCATGAAGGCCTCGCCCACCAGGAAGGCATTGACCCCATGGGCGCGCATGAGCGCGACGTGCGCGCGCTCGAGGATGCCGCTCTCGGTGACCACCGTGCGGCTGGAGCCGATGCGGCCGAGCAGGCCCAGGGTGGTGTCGAGGCGGGTGTCGAACGTGCGAAGGTCGCGGTTGTTGATGCCGATCAGCGGCGTCTTCAGCGCGAGCGACCGATCCAGTTCCGCCGCGTCGTGCGACTCGACCAGCACCGACATCCCGTAGTCGAGCGCCAGCGCCTCGAATCCGGCGAGCTGCGCGTCGTCGAGCGCGGCGACGATCAGCAGGATCGCATCCGCGCCGGCGGCCCGGGCTTCGTGGATCTGGTACTCGTCGACGATGAATTCCTTGCGCAACGCCGGCAGCGCGCAGGCGGCGCGCGCCTCGCGCAGGTGGTCGAGGCTGCCCTGGAAGTACTGTTGGTCGGTGAGCACCGACAGGCAGGCCGCACCGCCCCGCTCGTAGCTGGCGGCGATCTGCGCGGGCTGGAAGTCCGCGCGCAGCAAGCCCTTGCTGGGGCTGGCCCGCTTGACCTCGGCGATCACGGCGCTGCGGCCCGCCGCCACCCGGCGGGTGATCGCCCCGGCGAAGTCGCGCGCGGGCGCGGCCTCGCGCGCCGCGGCACGCACCTGCGCGAGCGGGCGTGCCGCCCTCGCCTGCTCCACCTCGACCGCCTTGGTGGCGAGGATGCGCGCGAGCACGTCCGGAACCCGGGTATCCATGGCCGCGCCCCGCGTCACGGCTTCGCGGCCGCAGCCGCGGTGAAGGCCACCAGCCGCGCGAGCCGCTCGCGGGCGGCGCCGGAATCGATCGCGCGCTGCGCGGCGGCGACGCCGGCCTCCAGCGTGTCGACCACTCCGGCCACGTAGATGGCCGCGCCCGCGTTCATCGCGACGATGTCGCGGGCGGGGCCCGGCTGTCCCGCCAGCACGGCGGTGAGCATCGCCTGGGCCTGCTCGATGTCCTCGACCCGGATCGACTCGACCGGCGCCACCGAGAGCCCGAAGCGGGCAGGATTGATCGTGTATTCGGTGACGCGGCCATCGCGCAGTTCGGCCACGTCGGTGTCGCCCGAGATCGTGATCTCGTCCAGGCCGTCGCTGCCGTGCACGACCATCACGTGCCGGCTGCCCAGCGCCTGCAGCACGCGCGCGAGCAGCGGCGCGAGTTCGCGGCGGAACACCCCCAGCACCTGGTTGGGCGCACCCGCCGGATTGGTGAGCGGACCGAGGATGTTGAACACGGTGCGCACGCCCAGTTCACGCCGCACCGGCGCGGCGTGCTTCATCGCCGAGTGGTGGTTGGGCGCGAACATGAAGCCCACGCCCACCTCGCGGATGGAGCGGCCGACGGCGGCCGCGTCGAGCGAGAGGTTCACCCCGAGCGCCTCGAGCACGTCGGCGCTGCCGCAGCGCGAGGAGACCGAGCGCCCGCCATGCTTGGCCACGTGCGCGCCGGCGGCCGCGGCCACCAGCGCCGAGCAGGTGGACACGTTGAAGGTATGGCGCGCATCGCCCCCGGTACCGCAGGTGTCGACGAGGTGCTCGATGCCGCTGCAGTCGACGCGGGTGGCGAGTTCGCGCATCACCGAGGCGGCGCCCGCCACCTCGTCCACGCTCTCGCCCTTGGCGCGCAGCGCGACGACCAGCCCGGCGATCTGCGCGGGCGTGAGCGCGCCCTGCATCACCTCGCGCATGAGCGCGCTCATCTGCTCGCGGTCGAGGTCGCGCCGGTCGAGCAGCGCGGTGATGGCCTCGGAGATGTTCATCGGATCAGGCTCCCATGCGCAGGAAGTTGCGCAGCAGCGCGTGGCCGCAGTCGGTGAGGATGGATTCGGGATGGAACTGCACGCCCTCCACCGCCAGCGTGCGGTGGCGCACGCCCATGATCTCGCCGTCCTCGCTGCTGGCCGTCACTTCGAGTTCGGCCGGCAGCGTCGCGCGTTCGATCACCAGCGAATGGTAGCGGGTGGCCGCGAACGGATTGGGCAGGCCGTGGAAGACCCCGATGTCCTCGTGGCGGATCTGCGAGGTCTTGCCGTGCATCACCTGCTGCGCGTGGATGATGCGCCCGCCGAAGGCCTGGCCGATCGCCTGGTGGCCCAGGCAGACGCCGAGGATCGGCAGCCTGCCGGCGAAGTGGCGGATGGCCGCCACCGACACCCCGGCCTCGTTGGGCGTGCACGGACCGGGCGAGACCACCAGCCGCGCGGGCGCCTGCGCCTCGATGCCCTCGAGCGTGATCTCGTCGTTGCGGAAGACCCGCACCTCCTCGCCCAACTCGCCGAAGTACTGCACGAGGTTGTAGGTGAAGGAGTCGTAGTTGTCGATCATCAGCAGCATGGCGCGCCTCGCAGCGGTCCGGACGGCGCGCGCAGGGTCGCCGCCGGGAGGTCGATGCTAGCCGATCCGGCGTGAGCCGGCGCCGCGCCGGCGGGGTGACCTCCGCCGCGCCGCACCGCCCGGCCCGGAGGGGGCGCACCGATGCGCTGCGGGCCCCGATCCGGGGGATGTCTGCCGGCGCGCGCGGCTCCGGTTCGAGGACGCCGGAGACCGCCACGCGGCCACCGCGATCGCGCGCGCCACCGAGTGCGCGGCACCGAACCTCCCGGGCGGGTCCCGGGCAACCTGCGACGCAGGCGGGCACGCCTGCCCGACCTGCGTCACACTCGCACCTCGGGACGCGGCCGGGGAGGGCCGCCGACAGGCTGGGAGGAAGGCAATGCGCATCGAAGACGACCGCATGAGCAGCAACGTCGAGGACCGGCGCGGGGCGGGCCCCTCGCGCGGCGGGCTGCCGATCGGCCGCGGCAAGCTCGGCATGGGCACGGTGATCATCGCGCTGGTCGCGGTGCTGATGGGCGCCGATCCGGGCGCGGTCCTCTCGCTGCTGGCGGGCGGGGGTGGTCCCCCGGCCACCTCGCAGCAGCAGGCCGCGCCGATCGACGACGAGGCCAGCCGCTTCGTGCGCCGCGTGCTCGCGCGCACCGAGGACACCTGGGGCTCGATCTTCGCCGCCAGCGGCGCGCGCTATCGCGAGCCGAAGCTCGTGCTGTTCACCGGCGCCACCCCGACCGCCTGCGGCACCGGGCAGACGGCGATGGGGCCGTTCTACTGCCCGGCCGACGAGAAGGTGTACATCGACCTCGCGTTCAACCGCGAACTGGCCACCCGCTTCGGCGCGCCCGGGCAGTTCGCGCAGGCCTACGTCATCGCGCACGAGGTGGGCCACCACGTGCAGAACCTGCTGGGCATCGCCGGCAAGGTGCACGAACGCCGCCAGCGGGTGGGCGAGCGCGAGGGCAATGCGCTGTCGGTGCGCATGGAATTGCAGGCCGACTGCTTCGCCGGCCTGTGGGCGCGCACCTCCGACGAGATGAAGTCCTTCCTCGACCAGGGCGATCTCGAACAGGCGCTGCGCGCGGCCGCGGCCATCGGCGACGACCGGCTGCAGCGCGAGGCCCAGGGCCGGGTGATGCCCGACTCGTTCACCCACGGCACCTCCGAGCAGCGGGTGCGCTGGTTCCGCACCGGTTTCGAGGCGCGCGACATCAAGGCCTGCGACACGTTCTCGGCGCGCAGCCTGTAGCCGGCGGCCGCCACTCGCGCTGCGATTCGGTCGCGAGGCGCGACCGGCCCGTCCGGCCTGCGCGCGGTGGCCCGCGGCCGGTCGGGCTGCGCCGGCCGCGCACCGGCCGAAGTGCGCGGCCGGCGCTGAGAGCGTACAGGCGCCGCGCGGGCGTCAGTCGGCCCTGGCGCCGGAGCGGCGAACGATCTCGCGCCAGCGCGGGATCTCGCGTGCAATGAGTGCGGCGAAGGCCTCGGGCGTGCTCGACTCGAGGTCGACGCCCCGGGTGACGAAGCGTTCGCGCATCTCGCGCGAGTCGACGATCCCGACCACCTCGCGATTGAGGCGCGACAGGCGCGGCCTCGGCAGCCCGGCAGGCGCCAGCACGCCGTACCAGGGCGTGATGTCGTAGCCGGGCACGCCCGCCTCGGCCATCGTCGGCAGGTCGGGGGCCTGCGGCGAGCGACGGGCGGGCGACACCGCGAGCAGTCGCAGCTTGCCCGCGCGCGCCAGCGGGGTGGCGGTGAGCAGGTTGGAGAACATCATCTGCGTCTGGCCGCCGGCGAGATCGGCCAGCGCCGCCGCGTTGCCCTTGTAGGGAACATGCACGATGTCGATGCCTGCGGCGCTGCGCAGCAGTTCCCCGGCCAGGTGCGTCGGCCCCCCGCTGCCGGCCGAGGCGAAGTTGAGCACGCCCGGTTTCGCCCGCGCCAGCGCGAGCAGGTCCTTCACGCTGTTGACCGGAAGCGCCGCGTTCACCGCCAGCGCCAGCGGCAGGGTGGCGATCAGCGAGACCGGCTGGAAATCGCGCACCGGGTCGTAGTTGACCTTCGAATACAGCGCCGGGTTGATCGCGTGGGTACCGACATGGCCGATCATGATCGTGTACCCATCGGCGGCCGCGCGCGCCACCAGTTCCGCACCCAGCCCGCCGCCAGCCCCCGCCCGGTTGTCCACCACCACCGGCGTGCCGAGCGACTGGGACAGCCGCTCGCCGACCGCCCGCGACAGGATGTCGGTGGGCCCGCCCGGGGCGAAGGGCACGATGTAGCGGATCGGCCGCTCCGGCCAGACGGCACGCGCGGGCTCGGCGGCGTTCGCGATCGCGCCGAGCGCACAGGGGGCCAACATCAGGGTCGCGCACAGCCGGGGGCGCTGCATGGTCGGGACTCCTCGCGGGTGACCGGAAGCTCGCCCGGCCATCATAGCCAATCGCGTCCGGTGACGAGTGGACACACGGCTCCGCGCGCGGACGAGGCCTGCAGGGTTGCGGGTACATCCTCGTTAAACTGGCGGGGAGCCCACTCCCGACGAACGCCGACATGCCCCGACACCTGGTCTGCCTCACCTTCGACTTCGACGCCCTCTCCGGCTTCATCGCGCGCGGCACGCCGACACCCTCGGCCCTCTCGCGCGGCGAGTTCGGCCCCCGCGTGGCCGCGCCCCGGCTGCTGAAGATGATGGCCGCGCGCGGCGTGCCCAGCACGTGGTTCGTGCCCGGACACACCGCGGAGACCTTCCCGGACGCGGTCGCCGCCGTCGCCCGCGCCGGCCACGAGATCGGCCACCATGGCTGGCGGCACGTGCCGCCGGCCTCGCTCTCGCGCGAGGAGGAGGACGCCGAACTCGCGCGTGGCATCGCGGCCATCGAGCGTGTCTGTGGCACGCGGCCCACCGGCTATCGGTCCCCCTCGTGGGACCTGTCGCCCCACTCCATCGAACTCATGCTCGCACACGGCTTCGACTACGACAGCAGCATGATGGGCGATGACTACACGCCCTACTTCGCCCGCCAGGGGGACGTGATCACCCTCGACCAGCCCGCGCGCTTCGGTTCGCCTTCGACGCTGGTGGAGATGCCGATCAGCTGGTCCACCGACGACGCGCCGCACTTCGAGTTCATGCGCTATCCCACCGCGATCCGGCCGGGCAACATGAACGCCGGCCTGGTGCTGGAGAACTGGCTCGCCGATTTCGACTTCATGCAACGGGAGTTGGACTGGGGCGTGCTCACCTACACCTGCCATCCGTTCATCATCGGCCGCGGCCATCGCCTGCTGATGCTGGAGAAGCTGGTCGACACCCTGCTCGAACGCGGCGCGCAGTTCGTGCGCATGGACGCGGCCGTCGCCGAGTTTCGCCAGCGCGTCGCCGACGGGCCCACGCCGTCGTAGACGCGCCGCGGGCACCACGGTAGCCAGGGAGGTTCGCGCGGCACAGCCCGGCCCGGGGACGCGACGCGGCCCCGTTGTCGGCCGAGCGGACACGGCGGACGGCAACACCCCGCAGCCTGCGGTGGAAGCGGCGGCAGGCGGGTGTTACCGTGCGTTACACGCGCGGCCCGCGACACGATGGGCGCCGCGGACCGACCGCTGAACGGAGACTCGCGATGAAGCACGCCCTCGTCCCCTCCCTGCTGTGCGCAGCGCTGGTGTGCGCGGGCTGCGCATCCTCCGGCGTCGAAAAGGTGCGCGACCTGCAGGTCGCCTCGCGGCTGGAGCCCCTGCCCCAGGGCGCCTCGGGCTACCAGTACATCGATCCGAAGCAGGACTTCTCCGGCTACCGGCGTGTCCTGATCGAGCCGACCGTGCTCTACGGCGGCAGCGACCATGGCTTCGGCGACACCCCGGCGGCCGAGCGCACGGCACTCGCGCGGCGCATCGATGCGCACGCCGCCCGCATCCTCGGCGGCGGCAAGGTGACGCTGGCCGACGCGCCCGGGCCCGACGTGCTGCGCCTGCGCCTCACGCTGGTGGGCATGAGCCGCAGCCGCGCGCTGCTGCAG
>CAIKXV010000146.1 GCA_903831455.1 uncultured Pseudomonadota bacterium
AGACCAACGGACTCACCGGGCTCGCCCATGTCACCGAGCACATGATGTTCCGTGGCTCGCGGCGGCTCGCGGACGGCGAGTTCTCCCGCCGCATCGCGCAGCTGGGCGGTCGCGACAACGCGTTCACCGGCCGCGACTACACCGCCTACCACCAGCAACTCGTCGCTCGCGAGCTGGCGACGGCGCTGGACCTGGAGGCCGACCGCATGGCCGCCATCAGCGTGTCGCCCGAGCTCTTCGCGCGCGAGATGCAGGTGGTGATGGAGGAGCGACGCTGGCGCACCGACGACCGGCCGCGTGCCGCGCTCGCCGAGCAGCTCTACGCGTCGGCGTTCACGATCCATCCGTACCGCACGCCGGTCATCGGCTGGATGACCGACCTGGAAAACCTCACGCCCGACGACGTGCGCGATTTCCATCGCCGCTGGTACGCCCCGAACAACGCGGTGCTGGTCGTGGTGGGCGACGTGGACGCGGCCGAAGTCTTCCGGCTCGCGCAGCGGTCCTTCGGCGGGCTTGCCCGGCGTGCGCTGCCGCGCCGCAATCCGCAGGCCGAGCCGGAACAGCGGGGGGCGCGGCGCGTCGTGCTGCAGGCGCCCGCCCAGTCGCCGTTCCTGATGCTGGGCTTCCAGGTGCCCGCGCTCCGCGATGCCGAGCGCGACTGGGAGCCGTACGCGCTGGAGGTCCTCGAGTGGCTGCTCGACTCCGGCGATGCCGCGCGCCTGCCGCGGACCCTGGTGCGCGAGTCGCGGGTGGCGGCCAGCGTGGATGCCGGCTACGAGAAATACATGCGCGGGCCGGGGTTGTTCGTGCTCACGGCTGCACCGGCCGAAGGGCGCACGGTGGGCGAACTCGAGGCCGCGCTGCGCGCCGAGATCGCCCGCATCGCGCGCGAGGGCGTCGGTGCGGACGAACTCGCGCGCGCGCAGACCCAGGTCATCGCCAACCACCTGTTCCAGCAGGACTCGATGCTGGCGCAGGCCACCCAGATCGGGATGGCCGAGATGGCGGGACCGGGCGTGCGCGCGATCGAGCGCTTCGTCCCGCGGATCCGCGCGGTGAGCGTCGAGCAGATCCGTGAAGTCGTGCGGCGCTATCTCGCCGAGGACCGGATGACCGTGGCCGTGCTCGATCCGGTGGCCCCGCCGCGGCGTCCCGCGGGACCTGCCCGCGACCTGCGCCATGCCGACTGAGCGGGTGCGCGGGGTGCGTGCCGCAGGTGCCTGCCTCCCGGCGTTGGCGCTGGCGCTGGCATTGGTCGTGCCCTGGGTGGCCGCGCAGGCCGCGGTGTTCCAGTCGTGGGCGCTCGAGAACGGTGCGCGAGTCGTCTTCGCCGAATCGCGCGCGCTGCCCATCGTGGACGTGGCGGTCGACTTCCGGGCGGGATCGGCTTTCGACCCGCCGGATCGCTCGGGGCTCGCCGCGCTGGTCCAGCACCTCGCCCGCACCGGTGCAGGTGGCCTGGGGGAGGAGGAGATCGCCCGGCGCTTCGCCGATGTCGGGGCCCAGTTTGCAGGACGCGTCGACACCGATCGCGCGGGCTTCACCTTGCGCACGCTGTCCTCGCGCGCCGAGAGGTCGATCGCGCTGGGGGTATTCGCGCGCGTGGTCCAGTCACCCGATTTCCCGCAGGTCCCGCTCGAGCGCGAGCGCGCCCGCATCGCCGCGCAACTGCGCGAGGAAGCCTCGCGGCCCGGCATCCTCGCCAGTCGCCTGTTCTTCCAGGCCGCCTACGGCAGCCATCCCTATGCGAACCGGCCGCTCGGCGAGGCCGAAGGCGTGCGCGCCATCACCCGCGAGACCGTGCTCGACTTCCGGCGCCGCCACTACAACGGCGTGTCCGCGGTCGTGTCCATCGTCGGAGACCTCTCCCGCGCCGAGGCCGAGGAGATCGCCCGGCAGGTCGCGGGCGCGCTGCCGCCCGGCGGCGTGCGGGCGGCCGTGCCACCGGTGGCCTCGCTGGCCGCCGCCGTCGTGCGGCGCGTCGCGCATCCCGCGCAGCAGAGCCATATCATCGTCGGCGTGCCGGCGGCGACCTGGCCGGATCCCGACCATTTCGCGCTGCTGGTCGGCAACCACGTGCTCGGCGGCAGCGGGTTTTCGTCGCGACTGTTCACCGAGGTGCGCGAGCGTCGCGGCTATGCCTACGGCGTGTCGAGCACGCTGCAGCCGTGGCTCGAGCGAGGTCCCCTGCAACTGTCGCTGCAGACGCGCAAGGACCAGACCGACGAGGCGCTGGCGGTGCTGCGCACGGTGCTGGCCGAGTTCATCGCCCGCGGACCGACCTCCGAGGAACTGGCGGCCGCTCGGCGCCATCTGGTCAATGCCTTCCCGCTTCGGCTGGATACCCAGCGCGAACTGCTGGATGCGGCGGCGCGGATCGGTTTCTACGACCTTCCGCTCGACTGGTATTCGCGCTGGTCGAAGCAGGTCGAGCGCGTGACGCGCGCCGATGTGATCCGGGCGTTCCGTCGCCTCGATCCCGAACGCCTGGTCACGGTGGTCGTGGGTGCGCCCGACGAGACCCCGCCGACGAGGGCGCGATGAGCCGGGATCGCGGAGCCTCGCGCGCGGTCGCGCGCCCGGGCGCGCCGGGCCGCGTGGATCCCCGGGTGCGTCGCGGCGCTGCGCCCGGCGAGGTGCGCATCGTCGGCGGTCGCTGGCGCGGCCGCCGGCTTCCGGTCTGCCCGCTCGAAGGGCTTCGACCCACGCCCGACCGCCTGCGCGAGACGCTGTTCAACTGGCTGGGACAGGATCTCACCGGGCTGCGCTGCCTCGATGCCTTCGCCGGCAGCGGCGCGCTCGGTTTCGAGGCCGCCTCGCGCGGTGCGCGCGAAGTGATCCTCGTCGAGCGCGACGCGCGGGCCGTGCGCGTGCTGCAGGAGGACTGCGAGCGTCTGGGCGCGCGGGACTGCGTCCGGGTCGTACGCGGCGATGCGCTACACTTTCTCGCGCAGGTGGCCGTGCGTGCGTCGTTCGACGTGATCTTCCTCGACCCGCCGTTCGACTCCGATCTGCTGCCCACGGCCCTCGACGCGGCGAAGCCCTGCCTGGCCGACGGCGGTCTGCTCTACGTCGAGTCCGATCGCCTGCCCGAGACCGATGCCGGATGGCAGTGGGTGAAGCAGGGGCGGGCGGGGATGGTCGCCTGCGGACTGCTCGCCCGTGCGCCGGATCGCGCCGCCGATTCGCTGCCCCCTGCAGGAGACACCCGATGACCCTCGCGATCTATCCCGGCACCTTCGACCCGCTCACCCTCGGCCACGAAGACATCGCCCGGCGCGCGGCGCGCCTGTTCGACCAGGTGGTGATCGCGGTGGCCGACAGCCGCGCCAAGCGGCCCTTCCTCGATGTCGAGGCACGCGTGGCCCTCGCGCGCGAGGCCCTGTCGGACATGCCGGGCATCCGCGTCGAGCGCTTCTCCGGCCTGCTCACCACCTACGCGCGCGAGCGCGGCGCGAGCGTGGTGGTGCGCGGCGTGCGCACGGTGGCCGATTTCGAGTACGAGGCGCAGCTCGCCGGCATGAACCGTCGGCTGCTGCCCGGCTTCGAGACCGTCTTCCTCGCCCCCACCGAGGGCACGGCCTTCATCTCCGCGACCCTCGTGCGCGAGATCGCGACGATGGACGGCGACATCTCCACGCTGGTGAGCCCGGTGATCGCGAAAGCGATGGGCGAGCGGGTGGCGCAGTTGCGCGCCGCGCCCTCGGCGGGCTGAGCACGGCGACCCGACGGGAGACGCCACCATGGCGCTGATGATCACCGACGCCTGCATCAACTGCGACGTCTGCGAGCCGGAGTGCCCGAACTCGGCGATTTCCCCGGGCGAGGAGTACTACGTGATCGATCCGGGTCGCTGTACCGAGTGCGTGGGCCACTTCGACACGCCGCAGTGCGCCGAAGTGTGCCCGGTCGACTGCATCCCGAACGATCCCCGCCACCTGGAGACGCGCGAGCAACTGCAGGCGAAGTGCGATGCGTTGCGCGCAGCCGGCATCGCCCGCGCGCCCGGGCAGCCGGCGCGCTGAGCATCCCGCGCGGCACCGCGGCGATCGCGCGCTCGCCGCCGGGGCGGCACTGGCGGCGATACGGGCGGCTTGCGCCTGCAGGGGCAAGCACCGGGCGCCATGGCCTTGCCTCAGCGCTGGCAGCGCACGCAGTAGAACGTCGATCGCGCGGCCTGGCGTATCGCGCGCACGGGCGAGCCACAGCGCGGGCAGGGCTGCCCGGCGCGATCGTAGACGCTGAAGCTCTCCTGGAAACGTCCGGCCTGCCCGTCGCTCGCCACGTAGTCGCGCAGGCTGCTGCCCCCGGCATCGAGGGCGCGCTCGAGCACGGCCCGTACCTCGGCCACGAGCCGCTCGCAGCGCGCGAGGCCGACGCGTCGGGCAGGGGTGAGCGGATGGATTCCCGCGGCGAACAGGGCCTCGTTCGCGTAGATGTTGCCGACCCCGGCCACCACGTGCCCGTCCATCAGCGCGAGCTTGATCGCCGCGCGGCGCCCCCGGGTGATCCGGTACAGGTAGTGGGCGTCGAAGCCGGGTTCCAGGGGTTCGGGGCCGATCGCCGCGAGCAGGGGATGCAGTGCGCCCGCGGCGCCCGGGGCCGGGACGGGCGGGACGCGGGGCTGCCGCGCGGCGGTGCCGTCGACCGGGGCCATGCCCGGGGCGTGTGCCGGCGTCGTCCCGATGTCCCCGAGGGCTTGCGCGTCGCTCGGCGAGGTGGCGGGCAGCCACAGCACGGCGCCGAAACGTCGGGGATCGCGAAGGCGTAGCGCGAGTCCGTCGTCGAGCACGATGTCCACGTGGTCGTGGCGCGTCGCGGGCTCGATCGCGGGCACCACCCACAGGCGACCCGACATGCCCAGGTGGACGAGGATGCGCCCGGCTTCGCCGCAGGCGAACAGCAGGTATTTCGCGCGGCGCTCGATCGCCTCGATACGCTGCCCGGCAGCGGCCTGCTCCAGCCCCGCGGTGACCGGCCAGCGCAGTGCGCGCTGGCGAACCACCACTCGCGCGATGCGACGGCCCTGCGCGACCGCCAGCAGCCCGCGGCGCGTGGTCTCGACCTCGGGCAGTTCGGGCATGGTCGCGCGGCGCGCGCGCGCGCTCAGCGCCAGTTCGGCTCGAACATCCGCCGAGCGGTCTCGCGCGACAGGTGGTACTGCAGCCCCTCGTCCTCGCGGATCACGACGAACTCGGGGTCTCGCGCACCGACCGACACCGCGATCGTCTTGCCTTCCTTGTTGCGGATGATCGCCCTGGGCTGGCCCGGCTTGAGCTTCGCCGGCTGGGTGAGCGTGCCCGAGGACAGGCGCCACTCGTCGATGAAGCGAAGCAGTTCGTCCTGGCTGGGCGTGATCGGCGGCTTCGGCGTCACCGTCCAGGTGCCGTCGACCTGCGCGACCTTGAACCCGGGCAGTTCCACCGAGACGATCTCCGCCTCGGCAGCCGTCCACAGCCGGTTGTCGGCCATGCGTTCCGGCTGGGGGGGGATGGCCTGCGCGTACTGGGGGTTCACCATGTAGACCGAGTCGCCGGTCTTCACGTACTGCATCTTCAGCATGCGGTTGAGCGTGCCGAACTCGAACACCTGCTGGTCGAGGATCACCGTCGCCATCGGCGGGTCGAGCTCGAACCGGGCGAGATCGGTCGCCGGCAGCTTCTCGACGCTGACCGCGCGCACCAGGTCGGCGAGCCGCCGTGCCTCGAAGTTGTCGGCCCGCGCGCGGAAGGGTGCGGTCACGTACCACTGCTCCCCCTCCCGCTCGAGCACGACCGGCACCCCCTTGCGCAGCCGGACCTCGACCCGCTTGATGTCCTCGGGCTTGAGTTCCGAGAGCTTGTGCTCGGTCGGGCGCGGTTCCTCCTGCTTGGGCTTGAGGTAGAGGAAGGCGCCCAGGCCGACGACGGCCAGCAGCAGGACGAGGTTGAGGATCAGGCGATTCTTCACGAAGCGATCTCCGCGAGGCTACTGCGCGCCCGGGAACGGGCACGAGGATGCGACGATTTCAACGGACGCCGAGGGTGGCACGCCGTTCCCTCCGGAACGCGCCCTCCCCCGGGCGGGGTCGATGACGGATCCGATGCGATCGCCCCGTCCGTCCGGGCAGCCTGCACGGGTGGTCGCCCGCGTGAAGCGCCATCAGGCCCTGCGGCGACGACGCCACCAGATGACGCCGCCGGTCACGAGGAAGCCCAGCGGCAGCAGCACCAGGAAACCGTAGACGATCACCATCATCGAGGTGCGCGACAGGGTGAGTCCCGAGTCGAGCGTGGCCCGCGGCTGCACCGTGATCAGGTTGTCGTCGCCGGCGAGCCAGTTGACGATGTTGATGCCCAGGTCCATGTTGCCCACCAGTCCGACGTACTGGTTGGCGAGGAAGTGGCCGCTGCCGACGATGACCACGCGCTGCGGCTTGTCGTTGAGGGTACGCTCGAGCGCGAGTCCGACGGTGATCGGACCTGGCGTGTCCTTGCCCTTGTCGAAGGTGATCGACTGGCCGATCGGGCTCATCTCCAGCCAGCCGCGCGGGGCGACCTCGATCAGCGGCGTGTCGCGCCAGTCGCGGCTGTCGTCGACGGTGATCGAGCGGGCGAAGGGCAGGATGGTGTTGAGCGAGAAGTTCTTCGCGATCGGGTGCTGGCCGTAACCGGTCGCCACCGCCATCGTGGGCGAGGCGTTGATCAGTTGCGCGCTGGGGTCGACCACCGTGCCGCCGTTGAGCACCAGTCCGAAGATGTCGGCGATCGGCTGCATGCCGCGGATCGGCTCCTGGTCGATCAGCCACAGCAGGCTGCCGCCGCGATCGATCCAGCGCTTGATCTTCTGCACCTCGGGTGCGAGCAGGTCGACCTTCGGGCTGGCGATGACCAGGATCTGCAGGTTCTCGGGCACTTCCTGCGCGAGCGACAGGTTGAGCAGCCCGGTGCGGAAGCCCTTGTTCTCCAGCTGCTTGCCGAACAGGCCGAGGTCGTGGTTGGCGTCCCCGTTGAACTTGCGCTCGCCGTGGCCATCGAGCGACATGACGAGGCGCTCCTGGCCGCGGGCGAGCCGCATCAGCACGTTGGCGAAGGCCTGCTCGGTCAGCGTGGCGATGTTCTCGCTGCGGCGCCCGAACTCGACGACCAGTTCGCCGTTGACCTGGACGCCCGCGGCCTGGGCGAGCTTGGGCTGCTCGCGCGGATCGATGAAGGCCAGTGCGATGTCCTGCTTCACCCGCTGGTAGGGCGCGAGGAAATCGCGGACCACCTTGCGCAGGTCTTCCTGGGCGGTCGCGTAGGAGGTGATGGTGACCGGGCCATTGAGCTCGCGCAGCATCGCGATCGTCGGCTCGGAGAGCGTGTTGCGCGCGTTCTGGCTGACGTCCCATTCCTTGCGGTAGTCGCGTGCGACCCAGGACAGCATCCCGGCGAAGGCGATGAGCAGCAACACGAACAGCCAGTTCTGTGCCGAGAGCTTGCGGCGGGACTTGGTATCGATGCGAGTGGCCATGGTCGGGGACGCGCGAGGTTCGTGGAGGCGGGCTGCGGGCAGGACGCGGGGCGACGGGCGCTCAGGCGCCCAGGCGGTCCGCGTCGAGGCGCCGGATCGACAGGATCAGGAACACCGCGGTGAACAGCACCAGGAAGACGATGTCGCTGGTGTCGAGCAGCCCCTTGGTGAAGCTCTCGTAGCGGCGGATCAGGGCGAGCATCAGGAACGGGCTGTCGGGGTTGGCCTGCGACATGTTGAGCAGCCACAACCCGAGCAGGGTGGCCAGCGTGCCGGTGGCGGCCACCACGGGCTGCGCGGTGAGCGCGGAGAAGAACACGCCGACCGCGGCGAAGGCCGCGGTCATCAGCGCGAGTCCCAGCGACAGCGTGCCCAGCAGGCCGAGATCGAGCCGGCCTCCGAGGTACATCGACGCGGCCATCAGCAGGATCAGCACGAGCGACAGCAGAAGGAATGCGAAGAGCCCGGTGAACTTGCCCAGCACGATCTGCGTCATCGACAGCGGCGCGGAGACGAGGAAGGTCATCGTCTGGTTGCGCCGCTCCTCGGCGATCAGGCGCATCGACAGCAGCGGCACCGCCATGATCAGCACCACCGCGGCGGCCCCGAAGATCGGAGCGACCACGATTTCCGTGATGCCGGGCGGGGTCTCCATCTGCATGAGCTGGCTCTGCACCGTGATGAAGGCATCGAGCCGGGTGACCAGGATCCAGCCGAGGATGACCTGCAGGAAGGCGAGCACCACCCACGCGAGCGGCGAGGCGAAGAGTGCCCGGAGTTCCTTGGCGGCAATGGTGAGGATCATCAGGCGGCCTCCTCGCGCTGGGTCAGTTGCACGAACACGTCCTCGATGTGCGAGGCGGCGGGGGCGACATGGGACAGCCGCCAGCCGCGCTCGGCGGCACGCGCGACCAGCGCATCGATGGGGTCGGCGCCCTTTTCGGGCTCGACGCGGAACATCCCGTCGCTGGCGGGGCCCACGACCTCCACGTGCGCGACGCCTGGCACCGCGGCGATCTCCTCGACCGCCGGCGCCTGCCGCAACCCGAGCATCAGGGTGCCTCCCCGGAAATGGCGCAGGCCGGCGATGGTGTCGTTGAACACCAGCGAGCCCTTGTGCATGATCTGCACCCGGTCGCAGACCTGCTCGACCTCGGGCAGGATGTGCGTGGACAGGATCACGCTGTGCTGTCCGCCCAGTTCGCGGATCAGCGCGCGGATGTCGCGGATCTGGTTCGGGTCCAGGCCGACGGTGGGCTCGTCGAGGATCACCACGTCGGGATTGTGGATGATCGCCTGCGCGATGCCCACCCGCTGCTGGTAGCCCTTCGACAGCGTGCCGATCAGTCGCTGGCCCACGTCGGTGAGCCCGCAGCGCGCGCGCGCGGTGTCCACCGCGGCGCCCACCTGCTTGCGGGGCACCCGGTGCAGCCGTGCGGCGAGCGCGAGGAACTCGTTGACCGTGAGGTCCCGATACAGCGGGGGCGTCTCGGGCAGGTAGCCGATGCGCGCCTTGGCGTCGCGCGGGCGCTCCAGCATGTCGACGCCGCAGATCTCCACCTGTCCCGCGCTGGGCGCGAGGTTGCCGGTGATCATCTGCATCGTGGTGGTCTTGCCGGCGCCGTTGGGTCCCAGGAAGCCGAGGACCTCGCCGCGGGCGAGCGTGAGATTGACTTCGTTGACCGCGACGCGCTTGCCGAACTGGCGGGTGAGCGCCGTGGCACGCACGGTCAGGTTTTCGTCCGTTGCAGTCATGCGGGGCAGCGATTCCTGGGCAGCGAGGGGGGCGGCGATGCGCGGGCGCGGCGCCGGGGCATTGACGACAAGCGCACGGCGAACGGCCTGCGACCGACGGTACGGAGCGTTTTCGATCGGCCGGAGACTTGGACACACGCTCGCTGGCGGTTGTTCCCCGGGCGCGGCGCACGACTGCAGTTTCGCGACGAACTACAGCGCCGGCCGCCTTGTGACGGCGGGCAAATATACCTAAACTGGGCTGAAACATGAACGAATCCGTGTCTCGCCCCGCGGGCCTCGCGCCCGGCTGTGTCGCCGGACCGCGCCCCCCAGGGCCGGCAGACGGCGCATGTGCACGGCCCACCCGCGTCGCGGCACTCCGGCCGGGGTGCGCGGAATCGGGCGATGCGATGCGCAGCCGTCGGGGTCCGGCGCCCGCGGCTGCAGGCGATCGCGCATCTGCACGACCGGCCCGGTTGCGGGCAGCGGTCGCCTCGCTGGCCGCCGCCGGTCTGTGGATGGTCGGCGTGCCCGGGCCGGCAGGGGCGGTCGCAGCCGCCGCGATGCCTGCCGGGCCGGCCCCGTCGATTGCGTCCGGTGTCCAGCCTGCCGCCCTTGCGGTCGCGCTTCAGACCCTTGCCCCCGACGTCCCGGCCATCGGCGCCGAGGCCGGCGGAGGCGCGCAGTCGCAGGCGAACCCGCCCGAGGGGGCCGAGGGCAGCGCCCCGGCGCCAGGCGACGGCTCGCGCACCGCGCCCGATCACGTGCGACTCGCCCAGGCGGGAGCCGCGGCGCCGCCGAGCGTGCCCGCGGACGCTCCGGCCTCCAGCCGTCGCGAGGCCTGGCTGCCCGAGTCCGCGCTGCCGCGCCAGGACCTCACCCGGCAGGTGCTGTTCCAGTACATGCTGGCGGAGATCGCCGCGCAGCGCGGCCGCCCGGACGTGGCGGTGGCCGCCATGACTTCGCTGGCGCGGGCGACCCGCGACCCTCGGATCGCGCAGCGCGCGACCGAGCTTTCGGTCCGGGCGGGCTCGCTCAAGGCGGCGCTGGACGCCGCCCAGCTGTGGGTGGCCGTGGACGAACGCTCGGTGCAGGCGCGCCAGGCGCTGGTGGCCCTGTACCTCAACGCAGGGCAGATCGATCTCGCGCGGCCCCACCTGCAGCGGCTGCTGGCCGCCGAGGGCGAGAACGTCGGCGGCGGCTTCCTGCAGCTGGGGGCGCTGTTCGCCAAGCAGCCCGATCGTGCGCGAGTGCTCGCCGTGGTGCGCGAACTGGCGTCGGCGCACCCCTCGCTGCGCGAAGCGCGGCTCGCCGTTGCCCAGGCGGCATGGAACGCCGGCGAATTCGACCTCTCGCTGCGCGAGGCGCGGGAGGCACGGCGCCTCTCGCCCGAGTGGGAACTCGCGGCCCTGTTCGAGGCGCAGGTGCTCGCGCGGCGTTCGAACGCCGAGGCGATCGTCGCGCTCGAGGCGTTCGTCAAGGCCAACCCGGGCGCTGCCGAAGCCCGGATCAACCTCGCGCGGCTCTATGCTTCGGAGAAGCGCCTGCCCGAGGCGCGGGCGCTGTTCCGTTCGATTGCCGGCGAGTCGCCCGACAACCTCGATGCCTCGTTCGCGGCGGGCCTGCTGGCGCTGCAGTCCGGCGACCACGAGGAGGCGAGCACGCTGCTCGGGCGCGTGCTGGCGGGGAGACCCGCGGGATCCCGATCTCGTGCGCTACTACCTCGCGCGGGCCGAGGACTCACGCGGGCGCCTGCCGCAGGCGCTGGAGCATTACCGCGCGGTCACCGGCGGCGAGCATCGGCTCGCCGCGCAGCTGGGCGCGGCGACGGTGCTGGGTCGCATGGGCCGCGTGCCCGAGGCCCGCGAGGCGCTATCGCGCGTCGTTCCCGCGTCGCTGGCCGAGCGGGTACAGGTGACGCTTGCGGAGGTGCAGGTGCTGCGCGACGCGCGCGACCTCAAGGCGGCCTACGACGTGCTGGACGCCGCGCTCTCGCGCACGCCCGATTCGCCCGAACTGCTCTACGAGCAGGCGCTGATCGCCGAGCGGCTGGGCCGCGTCGACGTACTCGAGCGCAACCTGCGGCGGGTCATCGAGATCCAGCCCGGCCACGCGCACGCGCACAACGCGCTGGGCTATTCGCTGGCCGACCGCAACCTGCGCCTGGACGAGGCGCTGTCCCTGATCGACACCGCGCTGCGACTGTCTCCGGAGGATCCCTACATCCTGGACAGCATGGGCTGGGTCCTGTTCCGGCGCGGGCAGCCCGAGAAGGCGCTCGAGTACCTGCGGCGCGCCTGGCGCGGGAAGGCCGACGCGGAGATCGGGGCCCACCTGGGCGAGGTGCTCTGGTCGCTCGGCCAGCGCGACGAGGCGAGGCGCATCTGGGACGAGTCGCTCAAGGTCGAAGCCGGCAACGAGACGCTGCGCGGCACGATGAAGCGCCTGCTGCGGCGGTGAGCGGCAGCGGGCGCGATCGGCCCGGGATGCGCCGGGCACTGTCCCTCGCGTTGCCGCTGCTGCTTGCGGCCTGCGCCAGCGTGCCCCCGGCCCCGCCCGCCCCGCTCGGCGAGGTCCGCGGAGATCCGCCGTTCGAACTGTCGGGTCGGTTGGCGCTACGCGATGGCGAGCGCTCGCTAACGGCTAACCTTCGGTGGCAGTTCGATGGTGGGGCAGATCGGCTGTCATTGTCCGGGCCGCTGGGCATCGGTGCGGTGGAGATCGTCAGGTCCCCGGGGGGCGTCGTGTTCCGCGATTCCCGCGGCGAGCGCCGCGCGCCGGATGCGCAGGCCCTGATGCTCGAGGCGCTGGGCTTCGCGCTGCCGCTGGAGGGACTGCGCTTCTGGGTACGCGGCCAGGGCGGCCCCGGAGTTCGCGGCGAGGGGGTCGAGCGCGACGCCCGGGGCAGGCTTGCCGCGTTCGCCGAGGACGGCTGGACGGTGACGATCCCCGCCTATTCGCCCGATCCGTTGGCCGCCCTGCCGCGCCGACTGGACGTGCAGGCACGGGACCTTCGCCTGCGGCTGGTGATCGACGCGTGGGTACAGCCGCCCGCGGGCGCGGGGGGAGGGTCGTGAGCCCGGCAACCGGGCCCGGGGGTGCCACCGTCGATTCCGGTTCGCTGCAGTGGTTTCCCGCGCCGGCCAAGCTGAACCTCGTGCTGCACGTGACCGGGCGCCGGCCGGACGGCTATCACCTCCTCGAGACGGTGTTCCGGTTCATCGACCATTCCGATGCGGTCGGGCTGGCGCCCACGACCGACGGGCGGATCGTGCGGGTGGTTGACCTTCCGGGCGTACCCGAGGACCACGACCTGTCGGTGCGGGCCGCCCGCGCCCTCCAGCAGGCCACCGGCTGCCGCCTGGGCGCGCGAATCGCGCTGGACAAGCGCATACCCCAGGGGGGAGGCCTGGGCGGGGGCAGTTCGGACGCCGCCACGGTGCTGATCGCGCTCAACCACCTGTGGGGCACCGGCCTGTCCCGCGAGCGCCTGCAGGCCATCGGCCTTGCCCTCGGGGCCGACGTGCCGGTGTTCGTGTTCGGGCAGACCGCATTTGCCCGTGGCATCGGCGAGGTCCTGCAACCGATCGATGCCGAGCCCGCCTGGTACGTCGTGCTGGTGCCGCCGGTGGCGGTGGCCACGCGCGAGGTGTTCAACGCTCCGGAATTGACACGGAACGCCCCGCCGGTGACAATCTCGGGTTCTTCGGGAGCTCGTTTCCGGTTTCCGCTCGCACCGGGTCGCAACGACCTGGAGCCCGTGGTGACCCGGCGCTTCGCGGCAGTGGCTTCGCATCTCGCGTGGCTGCGGCAACAGGGGCCAGCGGCGATGAGCGGATCGGGTGCCTGCGTCTTCGCGGCATTCGCCTCGGAGGCCGAGGCGCGGGAAGTCTTCGCGCGGCGGCCGCCCCCGATGCAGGGTTTCGTGGCTGCCGGGCTCGACCGCCATCCGCTCGACGGGATCTTCCCGGCGGCGTAGCGCGAAGGCCTGGAAGCCGGGGTTCTCCTGGGGAGTCGCCAAGTGGTAAGGCACCGGATTTTGATTCCGGCATTCGTAGGTTCGATCCCTACCTCCCCAGCCATCCATCCGCGTCGATGAGGCGGTCCGGGCGATCGAGCCGGAGGCCTCGGGCGCGCCCAGCCGGTGCAACGGGGCAAAGGGGAGCGGGGCGAGCATGGCCTACGACCGGTTGATGGTCTTCTCCGGCTCGGCGAGCCACAAGCTCGCCGAAGGGGTGGTGCGCCACCTGAACATCCAGCTCGGCCGCGCGATGGTCGGCTGCTTCAGCGACGGCGAGACCCAGGTCGAACTGCTCGAGAACGTGCGCGGGCGCGACGTGTTCGTGCTCCAGTCCACCTGTTCCCCGGCCAACGACAACCTGATGGAACTCATGGCGATGGTCGATGCGCTCAAGCGCTCGTCGGCCGCGCGCGTGACCGCCGCGGTGCCCTACTTCGGGTATGCCCGCCAGGACCGCCGCCCCCGCTCGGCGCGAGTGCCGATCACCGCCAAGGTGGTGGCGAACATGCTGCAGTCGGTGGGCGTGGACCGGGTCATCACCATGGACCTGCACGCCGACCAGATCCAGGGCTTCTTCGACATCCCGGTCGACAACATCTACGGGCAGCCGATCCTGCTCGCCGACGTCTGGAAGCAGAACTACGACGACCTGTGCGTGGTGTCCCCCGACACCGGGGGCGTGGTGCGCGCGCGCGCGATGGCGAGCCGGCTCGAAGCCGACCTCGCCATCATCGACAAGCGTCGGCCGAAGGCCAACGTGTCCGAGGTGATGAACATCATCGGCGACGTGACCGACCGCACCTGCGTGATCGTGGACGACATGGTCGATACCGCCGGCACCCTGGTGAAGGCGGCGCAGGCGCTCAAGGAGCACGGCGCCGCCCGGGTGGTCGCCTACTGCACGCACGCGGTGCTGTCCGGCCCCGCGATCGAGCGCATCTCGCACTCGGCCGGGCACCTGGACGAACTGGTGGTCACCGACACCATCCCGCTGTCCGAGGCGGCGGCGGCGTGCCCCCGCATCCGGCAGCTTTCGGTGGCCTCCCTGCTTGCGGAGACCATCCTGCGGGTGAGCAACGAGGATTCGGTCAGTTCGCTGCTGATGGACTGACCTGCGCCGGGGCTTGCCCTCGGCAGACAGCCCCGCCGGCCGGTTGCGGTCGAGCGGGACCCCAACCGCCGCCCTGGTCGCGGGGCGGCGAACACGAAGGAAACATCATGTCACTCGAAGTCAGCGCGAAATCGCGCACGCTGCAGGGCAAGGGTGCGAGCCGCCGCCTGCGCAGCGCCGGCACCGTGCCCGGCGTCCTCTACGGTGGGGGCCAGCCCGCCCAGTCGATCGAAGTCGACCACAAGGACCTCTGGCAGAAGCTGCGCGACGAGAAGTTCCATGCGTCGGTGCTCTCGATGGAACTCGATGGCTCGAAGCTGTCGGTGCTGCTGCGTGACGCGCAGATGCACCCCTGGCGCAAGGAAGTGGTGCACGTCGACTTCCAGCGCGTGGCCGAGGACCAGGAACTGCACATGAAGGTGCCGCTGCACTTCGTGAACGCGGAGTCCGCAGCCGCGGTGAAGTTCAACGGCGCGATCGTCACCCACATCATGAACGAGGTCGAGGTCGCCTGCCTGCCGCGCCACCTGCCCGAGTACATCGAGGTGGACCTCGCGCAGATCACCGTCGGCCACAGCGTGCACCTGTCCGACCTCAAGCTGCCCGAGGGCGTGCGCCTGCCGGGCCTGGCTCGCGGCGACTCGCCGGTGGCCAGTGCCACGGTGCCGCGCGGCGCGATGGAGGAAGAGAAGACGGCCGATGCCGCTGCGGCGCCCGCCGGCGACAAGAAGGACGAGAAGAAGCCGGCCGACAAGAAGGACGACAAGAAGAAGTGATCCTGCGGGGGCGCCGCGAAGCGCCCTCGGCAGTTCGTGGGCGAGGGGCTGCGGCCCCTCGTCGCACTTGCGGCGCACGCGATGCGCGTGCCAGATACCGGCGGCACTGGATGAAGCTCATCGTCGGACTCGGCAATCCCGGGGCGCAGTACGAGCGTACCCGCCACAACGCCGGCTTCTGGTTCATCGACCGGCTGGCCCGCGACCGCTCGGCCACGCTGCGCGAGGAAGGTCGCTACCACGGGCGTGCGGCGAGGGTCAGTCTCGCCGGCGAGTCGTGCTGGCTGCTCGAGCCGCAGACGTTCATGAACCTGAGCGGGCAGTCGGTGGCTGCGTTGGCGAACTTCTACAAGATCGCACCGCAGGACGTGGTGGTGGCGCACGACGAGCTCGACCTGCCCGCGGGCACGGTGCGGCTCAAGCTGGGTGGGGGCATCGCCGGCCATAACGGGTTGCGCGACATCGCCGCGCGCCTGGGCACGCGAGAGTTCTGGCGGCTGCGGCTGGGCATCGGGCACCCGGGCGACAAGGCGAAGGTGCACGGCTACGTGCTGTCTCCGCCGCCGGCGGCCGAGCAGGCCGAGATCGACGCGGCGATCGCCCGCGCGCTGGAGCAGGCCGAGCGGATCGCCCGCGGCGACTTCGAGGGCGCGATGCTGCGCCTGCATACCCGTCCGGAGGCGGCCTCCCGCGCCGCACCGGCCAGACCGGGCCCGCGTGGCCCGCAGGAGTAGAGCATGAGCGTCAAGTGCGGCATCGTCGGCCTTCCCAACGTCGGCAAGTCCACCCTGTTCAACGCGCTGACCAAGGCGGGCATCGCGGCGGAGAACTATCCGTTCTGCACCATCGAGCCCAACGTGGGCGTGGTCGAGGTGCCGGATCCGCGGCTCGCGCAGTTGGCCGCCATCGCGCGCCCCGAGAAGGTGCTGCCGGCCGTCGTCGAGTTCGTCGACATCGCCGGACTGGTGGCTGGCGCCTCCAAGGGCGAGGGCCTGGGCAACCAGTTCCTCGCCAACATCCGCGAGACCGACGCGATCGCGCACGTGGTGCGCTGCTTCGACGACCCGAACGTGATCCACGTGTCCGGCCGGGTCGACCCGGTGGCCGACATCGAGACCATCGACACCGAACTGGCGCTGGCCGACCTCTCCACCGTGGAGAAGGCGCTTGCCCGCTACTCGAAGGTGGCACGCGCCGGTGGCGACAAGGAGGCGCAGCGCCTGGTCGCGGCACTCGAGAAGTGCCGCGTGCAGCTCGATGCGGCGCGCCCGGTGCGCGCGCTCGACCTCTACCCCGAGGAATGGGCGGTGCTGCGACCGCTGTGCCTGATCACCGCCAAGCCCGCGATGTACGTGGCCAACGTGAAGGAGGGCGGCTTCGAGGGCAACCCGTACCTCGACTCGGTGCGCGCGCACGCGAAGGCCGAGGGTGCGCCGGTGGTGGCGGTGTGCGCGGCGATCGAGGCGGAGATCGCCGACATGGCCGACGAGGACAAGTCGGTGTTCCTCGCCGACCTCGGCATGGACGAGCCGGGCCTGGACCGGGTGATCCGCGCCGGCTACAGCCTGCTGGGGTTGCAGACCTACTTCACCGCGGGTCCGAAGGAGGTGCGCGCATGGACGGTGCGCGTGGGCGCCACCGCGCCGCAGGCCGCGGGCGTGATCCACACGGATTTCGAGCGCGGCTTCATCCGGGCCGAGGTGATCGCCTTCGACGACTACATCGCCTGCAAGGGCGAGCAGGGGGCGAAGGAGGCCGGAAAGATGCGTCTCGAGGGCAAGGAGTACGTGGTGCACGACGGGGACGTCATGCACTTCCGCTTCAACGTCTGAGCCGAGCGGGTCGTGTCGGAGAACTTCGACGTCTGAGTCGAGCAGGCCAAACGCCTGACGATCAGGGCGGATTCCGGCGGACCTCGCGGGCCCCCGGCACCTTCGTCGGCGCGGTGGGGTCGGGCGGGTGCCCGCCGCCTTCCGGAACCGTGCCCTGTCCTCTCGCCCGAAGCCAGGCGCGCGGCGCGGCACCTCGAGGATCGTCCGGGCCTTTGCCGGGCGAGCCACCGGGCGCGCGGGCTTCGTCCCGCGCCCGATCGGGACCCCGCCTGCGCGGCCGGAGGACCGCCGATCCCGTGGCCCGGCATGCCATCGCGGCGGGCGCCCCTGCCCGCGCCCCGGCGGACACGGAACGCCTTGCGCCCGGCGGTGGCAGAATGGCCGCGCGCGGATTTCGCGCGCATGCCACCCTCGATACCGGCCTCGCGTCGCCGCCGGGTTCGCAAGGCGCACTCGTGCGAGTCGCGCCCCAGGCCGGGTGGATCGCCTTGCCGCGTGCGCCGCCACCCAGACCCCCACCGCGATCGTTGCGATCGCCTCCCACCGATGACTGCCCGGACGGCATGACCGGCCACAGAGGACGCTTCCCGTGAACGAGACACCGATCGCCTTCACCTCGCAGGGCCTGCGTCTGGCCGGCGTGCTGCGCAGGCCGGCGGGCATGGGCGAGGGCGAGCGTCGTCCGGCGCTGGTCGTGCTGCACGGCTTCGGCAGCAACAAATCGGCCGAGAACGTGCTGGGCCCGTGCGCGGAACTCGAGGCGATGGGCTACATCACCCTGCGTTTCGACATGCCGGGCTGCGGCGACAGCGAGGGTCCGCGCGGACACCTGATCTGCATGGACCAGGTGCAGGCCACGCTCGACGCGGTCAGCCGCATCGTCGGGGAGCCGGGCGTGCGCGCCGAGGCGATCGGACTGGTCGGCTCGAGCTTCGGGGCCGCGGTGGCGGTGTATGCGGGCGCGGCGGACTCCCGGATCGCCGGCGTGGTCTCCTCGGGCGGCTGGGGCCACGGCGAGCGGAAGTTCCGCGGCCAGCATCCCACGCCCGAGGCGTGGGCGAACTTCACCGCGATGCTGGCCGAGGGGCGGGCCCACCGCGAGCGCACCGGCACCTCGCTGATGGTGCCGCGCATGCAGATCGTGCCGATCCCGCCGGGGCTCAAGCGCCAGCGCGTGCCGGGTGGACTCGAAGCCTTCACCGCCGAGACCGCCCAGAGCATGTACGACTTCCGCGCCGAGGAAGTCGTGCACCGGATCAGCCCGCGGCCGCTGCTGCTGCTGCACAGTTCGGTCGACTCGGTCACGCCCACCGAGCAGTCGCTGTCGCTGTTCGCGAAGGCGAAGATGCCCACCGACCTGCACCTGTTCGGCGACACCGATCACTTCATGCTGGCCGAGGGCAATCGGCGGGTGTGGAACGTGGTGCACGACTGGCTGCGGAAGTACCTGCCCCTGGAGGAATCCCGATGAGAGCACGCCGAGCACTGCTGCTGCTGGCACTGGTCGCCGGAACCGCGCTGGCCCAGGACTATCCGCGCAAGCCGATCCGGATCGTGGTGCCTTATCCGCCCGGCGGCGTGACCGACCTGGCCGCCCGGCTGGTGGCCCCGCGCATGGGCGAGACGCTCGGGCAGCCGCTCATCGTCGAGAACCAGCCTGCCGCCGGCGGCGTGGTGGGGACCAACGCGCTCGCGCGGTCGGCCCCCGACGGCTACACGCTGGGCGTGGTGTTCGACAGCTTCGCCACCAACCCCTGGCTGTACAAGGGGGTCACCCACGACCCGATCAAGGACTTCGCGCCCATCTCGCTGATGGTGCGCAGCCCGCAACTGCTCGTCGTGCATCCGGGCAAGGGCATACGGACGATCCAGGACCTGCTGGCCCAGGGCAAGGAGAAGAACAGGCTGTTCTTCTCCACCCCGGGGGCGGGTACCTCGAGTCGGCTGTCCTCTGAACTGTTCAAGTCGATGGCCAACATCGACATCACGCTGGTGTCCTTCCGCGGCGGGGCCCCCGCGCTCAACGACCTGCTCGGCGGACAGGTCACCGGCATGATTGCCTCGATGGCGCTGGTGCTGCCCCACGTGCAGTCGGGCAAGCTGATCGCGCTGGGGGTGTCGTCACCGACCCGCGCGGCACAGGTCGGCAACGTCCCGCCGATCGCCGACACGCTGCCCGGCTTCGACGCGCAGTCGTGGACCGGCATGATCGCCCCGACCGGTACGCCGAGACCCATCCTCGACAGGCTTCACGCCGCGGTCGTCAAGGCGCTGGCGAGCCCCGAGGTACGCGAGAAGCTCGCCGGCCAGGGCGTCGAGGTGGTCGGCAGCACCCAGGCGGAATTCGGCGAGTGGCTGGCGCGCGAGACCCAGCGCTGGAGCCGGATCATCCGCGAGCGCAACATCACGGTCGAATAGGCGGCAGCTCCACGCCCGCGGCCTGGCCGATCGCGCCCAGCGTCTGCCAGGCCGCCGGATCGATCGCGATGCCCTGGGTCGCGCGGGCCTGCTGCGTCGCGCGTCGTCGATCGCCCGGCAGGTGGATCCGTTCGACGCCCCGTGCCCGCGGCAGTCCTTCGATCGTCTCCCGCAGGCTCCGCACCCGCTCGACGAAGTCCGCGCCCGAGGGGAACGCGTCCACGCGCGCGAGCAGGATCATCGCGTTCTGGGTGTGCCGCCGGTCGGCCGGGGTGGCCGCGCGCAGGTGCGGTTCCACCACCGGGTTGGCCACCGCGAGGCTGGCCATCAGTTCGAACATCAGCGCCATGCCCGACCCTTTGGCACCGGCCATCGGCAGTGGGGTGACGGCGCGGGCCGCGTCGGTGGTGACCGCGCCGTCCGCGTCCATCGCCGCGGCCAGGGGCAGCACTTCGCCGCGCACGCGGGCCCGACGCAGGCGGGCGAAGGAGATCTCGCTGACGGCCATGTCGAACACGACGGGCTCGCCATCCGGACCGGGCACGGCCATCGCCAGCGGGCCGGTGGTAGCCGCCGCGGTCGCGGCGCCGTGATAGGCCATCAGCGGCGGGCCGGCCACGAACAGCATCGCCAGGCATCCCTGCCGGGCGGCCAGTTCCACGTACTGGCCCATCGCGCCGGCGTGGGTGAGGCGACGCACCCACAGCGTGGTCGTGCCGCTCGCGCGGACTTCCCGCAGGGCCTCGTCCATCGCGCAGGCCATGGCAACGGCGCCCGCCGCCTGCCCGGCCTCGATGATGAGCGGGGCGTCGTGCGCGCGCCGCGGGCGGGCGCGGACGTCGATGTCGCCGGCGTCGATCATCTGCAGGTAGACGGGCAGGAAGGCCACGCCGTGCGAGCCGATGCCGCGCTCGTCGGCCCACTGGAGCGAGGCGGCGACCCGCGCCGCGTCAGCGGTCGACAGTCCGCGGGCCTGTAGGACGGCCGCGGTGAAACGGGCGAGGGAGAACGAGTCGACGACGGGCATGGGGCAGGTCTCGCGGGGGGCGGAAGGGGTTCGGGCCGGGGGCGTCGTTCGCCCGGCATTGCCCTCCGGGCGCGTGTCGCGGCCCGCGAGGCCCGGACGCGGTAGTGTAGGGCCACGCGTGGACTGCCGCGCGCTGGTGCCGCCCACCCGACCGCGAAGGATGAAGACATGTGGCTGCTGACCCCGTTCGGTTTCTTCAGCATCGTGCGCAAGCCCGGGGATACGGCCGCCGGAACGCTCACCGTTCGAGCGCGCGTGCGGGCCGATCTCGAGGCCTTGCGCGCGCACTGCCTGCCCGGCCTGGGCGAGATCGTCGCGCATGCGGGCACCGACTATCCGTATCGTGCGCGGGCACCCCGCGGCGAAGTCGGCCTGGCCCTGGCGAACGTGGCCGCCGGCATCGACTACGCCAACTTCAAGGATGAAGTGGCCCGGTGCCAGGGCAGCGCACGCGCCGAGGTCTACTCGGGGGTGTGGAGCGTGCTGTTCGACCTCGAGGACCGTACTGCGCCGGCACTGCCCGCGGCCCCTGGTCCCGCGAAGGCTGCGCGGCGCCCGTCGGGCGCGAAGCCGACCTCCACGCATCCCGCGCCGGATGCAACCGCCGCGCGCCGGTCGCATGCAGGCCTGGCCGAGGCCTGGGGCGGCGTGCTGGTCGACCACCGGGGGCGCGTGCTGCTGCGCGAGCCGAAGGGGCACTACGACGGCTACGTGTGGACCTTCGCCAAGGGCCGGCGCGACGCCGGCGAGACGCCCGAGCAGACCGCGCTGCGCGAAGTGCTCGAGGAAACCGGCTATCCGGCATGGATCGTCGCCGAACTGCCCGGGCGCCACGCTGGCGGCACGACCCTCACCGGCTACTTCCTCATGCTGCCCACCGGCGAGCCCGGCCCCTTCTGCGAGAAGGAAACCTCCGCGCTGCGCTGGGTGGAGTTCGACGAGGCCCGGGCGTTGATCGGCCGGACCACCAACCCCGGGGGGCGTGCGCGCGACCTCGAAGTGCTCGCCGCCGCGCGCGAGGCGTGCCTGCGCTGACCGCAGCGCGCCGACAGCGCGCGAGGCCTGCCGGGTCCGCGCGGTCGGAGCTGCAGGTCCTCGTACCGGGCCCTCAGCGCCCTGCCGCGAGCCTGCGTACCACCCACGGCACGGTGACCGTCTCGAAGATCTGCTGGTCGGACAACGTGCGGGTGCGCCCCATGTGTCCGCCCTCGGGATTGACCCACGATTCCTTGGGGTCGCCCGCGCTCATCAGCAGGTAGAGGTCCTCGATCGGCACCTGCGTGTCGCGCGCGCCGTTGATGAGGAACATCGGCGCCGAGGGCCGGTTGAGCCAGCCTGCGTCCCGCAGCGACATGCGCGGCCCGTAGGCGAGGAAGTCCTCCAGGGTCTTCACGCCGTAGACCGCGGCGCGCGCCTCGAACAGGCCGAACAGGTACTCCCGCGTGCCCAGCGCCTTGCGCTGCCACTCGGGCTGGAAGTAGCCGTGCACCGGACCGCCCTGTACCACGGCCCCGCGCAGGCGCTCGCGCTCGGTGTAGGCCACGCGCGCCGACCAGTGGCCGCCCCAGCTGCCTCCGTAGACGACCAGTCGCCGCGCGTCGATGTCCTCGCGCTGCAGCAGGCGATCGATGGCTGCACTGAACACCTTCTCGGCCCCGGGTTCGATGAGGATGCGCGTCTGCCCGGTGCCGGGCATGTCCAGCGCGAAGAAGGCGATGCCCTGCGCGAGGTAGCCCGCGTTGCGGATCGCGGCATTCTCCTTCCGGCCATCCAGCCCGCCGATGGTCATCACCACGGGCGGACGCTTCACCCCGGCCGGCTTGCGCAGGTAGCCGGTGATCTCCTGGCCGCCGTAGGTGAACTTCACGGCCTCGATCGGCGGATCGATCGAGCGGGCGTAACCGGCGAAGGCCTCCAGGGCCTTGTCGTACGCGCGCCGGGTGCCGGGCGAATCCTCGAGCGGAAAGCGCGCGAACAGGTAGTACTCCATCGCGTGCTCGAAGGCCCTCGCCGCTGCAGCCTTGTCGCTCGACTCCAGGCCGCGGGCGCGCGCCAGATGACGATCGCCGATCGTGCTCCACGCCGCCGCCCAGTCGTCGCGCGCGGGCGTGCGGATCAGGGCAAGCGCCTCGCGGACCTCCGCCGGGTCGAGCTGCGACACCGGGTAGGCTCGTCGGTTGGCGCGTTCCTGGATCTCGGCCTTGAGTTCAGGCAGGGTGCGCGGCGCGGCGATCTGCGCGAGTACCGACGCGGCGGACATGGCGAACAGAAGCAGGGCAGCAAGGGCCTTGAGCCCGAGGCGTGCATGGACCATCGTGTTCCCCCTGCGCAGGATGTGGTCTGTGGCGCTCGCCTGGCGCCGTGCGCACTGGCCGCCTGCGCCTGCAGCCGTCGCCTCCCCGGGAGGACACTACCCGCGGCGTGTCGCCGCCGTCAACGCTCGGCCTGCCGCGGACGGCGTGCAGCATCCAGGAGGGTACGCGCGGCCGGCCCTGACCGGTCGGTTCCCGAGCGACCCGCCGACCTCGGGCGTGTCGACCGTGCCGGGACTCGAAGGCGGTGGCACTGTCCGGCTCGCCCATCGACATCCGGCGCCTCCTGACCGATAGTCACGCCGGTGCGCGCGGTGTCGGCGTCCCGGGCGGGTTGTCGCCGCTCGCTCGCGCTGCACCCGCGGGAGGCCTTTGCATGAAAAAGATCGTCGTCTTCGCCGATGGCACCTGGAACTCGCCCGAGGAGGGTCGGCCCACGCACGTGCTGCAGATGGCGCAGGCCGCCTGCCAGCCCGATCAGGTCGTGTTCTACGACTGGGGCGTGGGTACCGAGGGCCAGCGTATCGCGGGCGGGGTCTCCGGCGCGGGCATCGACAAGAACATCATGGACTGCTACCGGTTCGTGGTCCACAACTACGAGCCGGATGACAGGCTCTACTTCTTCGGCTTCAGTCGCGGTGCCTACACCGTCCGATCGCTCGCCGGGTTCATCCGCAACTGCGGGTTGCTTCGTCGCGAGCATGCCGAGCGTATCGCCGAGGCCTATGCGCTCTACCGGAGCCGGACCCGCACGAAGGCGCCGTGGGGTCCGCGGGCGCAGTCGTTTCGCGAGCGCTACGCGGTGGCCGACCTCACGCCCATCGAGTTCGTGGGGGTGTTCGATACCGTCGGCACCCTGGGCATCCCGGTCCCCTTCTGGGGCACGCTGGGCGAGCGCGAGTTCCTGTTCCACGATACCGAACCCAGTCGCATCATCCGGCACGCGCGCCACGCGCTGGCCATCGACGAGGAGCGGGAGGACTTTCTGCCCACGCTGTGGAACGACAAGCCGGGACTGGACCTGCAGCAGGTGTGGTTCGCAGGCGTGCATGCAGACGTGGGCGGCGGTTACGCGGAGCCGGGACTCGGACACGTGGCCATCCGCTGGATGGCCGACGAGGCGGCAACGTGTGGCCTGCACTTCGAGCGCCATCTGCTCGAAACCCTGGTGCCCGACCCGTTCGCGCCGTTGCACGAGAGCCGCAGCGGCATCTACCGGCTGCGCGGCGAGGAAGTGAGAGCCCTGTCCGGCCCGGTGCACCGCTCGGTGCGCGATCGCTGGGAGGCCGACACCGACGGCTACCGCACGCGCAGTCGTGCGCTGGCACGGCTGCTGCAGTCGGTGGACGGGGACTGGAGCCGCATCGACTGCATCGGCTGACCGGCGCCACCCACCTCGCTCCGAACGGCAGCGCACGGCGCTGCGATCCGCCCGACGGCCCGATCCGGGCCGCTCTCGCGCGAGCCCGGGCGGACCGCGGTGCGTGTGGACGGCCGGAGTCCGCATGCCATGCCGGCGAACCGCGTGGCGAGGCGGGCGCGCCGCCCCGCGTCGCTACTTGAGCTTGCGTCGCAGCCATGCCCCCAGCGAGTCGACCACCACCACGCAGGCGAGGATGGTGAGCAGGATCGCGGAGACCTGGTCGTAGCGGATCAGGCGCAGTGCGGCCATCAGCTCGAAGCCGATGCCGCCCGCGCCCACGATGCCCAGCACCGCCGAGGCCCGGAAGTGATACTCCCAGCGGTAGATGGTGATGTCGGCCAGTTGAGGCAGCACCTGGGGCAGCACCGCGTGCGTGATGACCTGGAAGCGGCTCGCGCCTGCCGCGGTCGCCGCCTCCAGCGGCTTGGGATCGACGTGTTCGATCGCCTCCGCGTAGAACTTCGCCACCATGCCGGTGGAGTGCAGCGCAAGCGCGAGCACACCCGGCAGTGCGCCGAAGCCGACCGCCGCGACCAGCAGCACGCCGAAGATGATCTCCGGCACCGATCGCAGGGCGGCCAGCGCCGTGCGCGAGACGCGGTAGACCACGGGATTGGGCGACGTGTTGGGTGCGGCGAGCAGCGCGAAGGGTAGCGACAGCACGACCGCCAGCGCGGTGCCGGCGATCGACATCGCCAGCGTGTCGAGCAGAGGACGCAGCCAGGCCTGCCAGCGGCTGAAGTCCGGCGGCACCATTTCCGAGGCGAGCTGCGCCACGGCAGGTCCGCCCTCGATGAAGCGCCGCGCGTCGAAGAAGCCGGTGATGGCCAGCGCGGCGATGCAGACGGCCGCGATGACCACCACCAGCCGGGCATGCCCGAGCCCCGTGCGGCGGGCCTCGGCCAGGAGGGCCTCGTGGCGAGTGGTGCTGGCGACCGTCATCATTTCACCTTGGCCAGGTCCATCTTCAGGATCTGCGCGGTCTCGCGCAGGACGTCGTAGGACTTGTCGGAGGCTGCGGCGAAGGCCTCGACCCGGAACGCTCGCAGGACCTCCTTGTCCTTCATGTTGAGGAAGGCGTCGCGGATCGCCTGCTTGAGCTGCGGCGCGAGGTTGCCCTGCATCGTGATCGGGTAGTTCGGGATGTCGGCGGTCACGTCCAGGCGCACGACCTTCGCCGGGTCGATCACCTTGCGCTCGATCAGCGTGCGGAAGATCGGCTCCGACAGCGCGCCGGCCGGGATCTGGCCCGCCTGTACCGCGCGCGCGACCGCATCGTGGGTGCCGAGGTGGACCACCTTGTAGTCCTTGTCGCCCTCGAGGTTCGCCTTGCGCAGCAGGTGCGCGCGCGGCGCGAGGTGGCTGGAGGTGGAGGCCTGGTCGCCGAAGCCGAACGGACGCCCGCGAACGTCGGCGAGTGTCTTCACCGGGCCGCCGGCCGTGGCGATCAGGATCGACTGGTAGCTCGCCGACCCGCGCTCGACGCCGACGGCGAAGGCCTCGATCTCCGGCGCTCGCGACTTGGCGAGCACGTAGGAGAACGGCCCGAAGTAGGCGACCTCGATACGGCCGAAGCGCATCGCCTCGATCATCGAGGAGTAGTCGGTGGTGACCACCAGTTCGATGTCCTTCTTCAGCGCTTTCTCGAGGTGGGTCTTCAGCGGTTGCGCGTTCTGGATCAGCGTGGATGCGTTCTCGTCGGGCAACAGGGCCACGCGCAGGCGGGACGGATCGCGCGTCTGTGCGGAAACGGGCAGCGACAGCGGCAGGGACAGGGACAACGTCAGCAGCGGAAGGAACGAACGGCGGTTCATCGTGGACCTCATGGGCAGGGGAGAAGAGGGCGTCGGCGCGTGCCGATGGTTCAGGCAGCCTCGGCGGCGAGCGGAGGATCGAAGCCGTCCGAGTCGATGGCACCCCCCGCCCGTGGCGCCAGCACGGCACCCTGGCCGTAGATGCGCGCGAGCGCGTCGGCGTCGAGTCGCGACGGCGAGTCGTCGAACACCACGCGGCCGGCAGCCAGCGCGACGACGCGGTCTGCGAAGCGGCGCGCGAGTTCGACCTGGTGCAGGCTCACCACGGCCGCGATGCCGGCCGACTGGCAGACCTCGTGGATCAGCGCCAGCACCCGCTGCGCGGTCGCTGGATCAAGGCTGGCGACCGGCTCGTCGGCCAGGACCAGCCGGGGCTGCTGGGCCAGCGCGCGGGCGATGCCCACGCGTTGCTGCTGGCCACCGGAGAGCTGGTCGCAGCGCTGCAGGGCATGATCGATGAGCCCGACGTTCTCGAGCGCCTGCAGGGCAATCAGCCGGTCTGCTCGCGGCAGCGGGAGCAGGGTGCGCAGGCTCGGGTACATGCCGAGGCGTCCGGTGAGCACGTTGTCGAGCGCGCTCAGGCGACCGATCAGCTGGTGCTGCTGGAACACCATCGCGGCGCGTGTGCGCAGCTGTCGAAGCGCCGCGCGGCCGCGCGCCTCGCCGATGCCGTCGAACCACACCGAGCCGTCGGTGGGCGGAACCAGGCCGTTGAGCGCGCGCATCAGCGTCGACTTTCCCGCGCCCGAGGGGCCCAGCAGCACGAGGAACTCCCCCGGCGCCACGTGCAGGTGGGTGGGGTGCAGTGCGCGGTATCCGTTCGGGTAGGTGACCCCGAGGCCGCGGGCCTCCAGAAGGAGACTGCGGGGGGGCGAGGGGGGCGGCGTGAGGGTCATCGGCATCTCGCTTCGAGGCGGGAAGTCCGAACCCTAGGTGCTGCGCGTTACACGGCCATGACGAAACACGAAACGAAAGTGCAACACATCACGAAACATAATCGGTCGTCGTCGGTGTGCGCTCCACGGGTCGTGACCTTCGATGCCCGCGTGCGTCCCGGCCGGGACGCGCGGATGCCGCGTCAAACCCTCCCGCTCCCGATGCCCGTCACCGCGATCGGTGCGAAGGATCGCCTGCCGTACTCACCGAGGAACACCCCATGTCTCGTCCTGTTGCCGTGGTCACCAACCGCGCCTTTCCCGAAACGCTGGCCTTGCTCGCGGGCACCTGCGAAGTGCGATCGAACGATGCCGATGAACCCCTGCCACGCGAAGCGCTGCTCGCGATGGCGACCGACGCGCAGGGACTGGTGGCCTTCATGCCCGACTGCATCGACGAGGCCTTCCTCGAGCGCTGCCCCCGGTTGCGCGTGGTGGCCTGTGCGCTCAAGGGCTATGACAATTTCGACATCGAGGCCTGTACCCGGCGCGGCGTGTGGGTGAGCATCGTGCCCGATCTGCTCACCGAGCCCACGGCCGAGCTGGCGATCGGGCTCGCGATCGGCCTGGGGCGGCATATCGGCGGATCCGACCGTTTCGTTCGAACCGGCCGCTTCGCGGGCTGGCGGCCGACCTTCTACGGCCAGTCGCTCGACGGCAGCACGGTGGCGATCATCGGGGCCGGCCGGGTGGGTCGCGCGATCGCGCGCAAGCTGTCGGGCTTCGCCTGCGAGGTGCTGATGACCGACGTGCACGCGCAGGCGGCGGCGCCGGGCCACGCGCGCCTCGTCGATCTCGACGAGGCGCTCTCACGCGCGCACTTCGTGATCCTCGCGGTCCCGCTCGATGCGGGCACGCTGCACATGGTCGACGAACGCTGGCTCGAGCGGATGCGTCCTGGCGCGCTGCTGGTCAACCCGGCGCGCGGGTCGGTGGTGTCCGAGGCGGCGGTCGCGCGAGCGCTGGTCGAGGGACGGCTGGCCGGCTACGCGGCCGACGTCTACGAGTGCGAGGACTGGGCCCGGGTCGATCGGCCCGCCGGCATCGAGCCGCGCCTGCTGGCCCTGCCCGAGCGCACGCTGTTCACGACCCACATCGGGTCCGCGGTGCTCGGGGTGCGCATGGCGATCGAGCGCGACGCCGCCGAGAACCTGCTCGAAGCGCTTGCGGGCGGGCGACCGCACGGGGCCGTCAATCAGCCTGCCGCGCGCCGAGCGTGATCGATCTCGACTGCCTGGCCTCGTTCGTGGCGGTGGTCGACACCGGAAGCTTCGGTGCGGCTGCCGCCCACAGGGGGCTGTCGCAGTCCGGCGTGAGCCAGCATGTGGCGCGCATCGAAGCGGCGCTGGGCGAGCGACTGCTCGTGCGCGGGCGCCGGGCGAGCCTGCCCAGCGAGGCCGGCAGCCGGCTGCTGCCCTACGCGCGCGAACTGCTCGCGCTCGAGGCGCGGGCCCGTGAATCGGTCGCGCCGTCGCGGCTGGCGCTCGGCGCCTCGGGCAACATCGCGACCTATCTGCTGCCCGAGCTGGTGCGCCGGTTTGGCGAGACTCCCGCAGGGTGCGCAGTGGCGGTGGATCTGTCCACCGGATCCAATCCCGACGTGCTGCGTCGCCTGGGGCATCGACTGCTCGACCTCGCGCTCACCGAGTGGGTGCCGGCGGACCCCGCCCTTCGGGCGACGGCCTGGCACCGCGAGCCCCTCGGAGTGATCGTTCCTCCGGGCCATCGGCTGGCGTGCGGGGGCCCGCTGTCGATCGATCAGCTGGCGGCCGAGCCGATGATCGGGGGCGAGCCCGGGTCGGGCACGGCCACGCTGCTGCGCGAGCGGTTCGGCGAGGCTGCAAGGCGGTTGCCGGTGCGGCAGGCGTTCGGGAGTACCGAGGGCGTCAAGCGCGCGGTGATGGCGGGTCTGGGGGTATCGATCGTGATGCGCGTGGCGGTGCAGGCCGAACTGGACCGCGGTGCGCTGGTCTGGAGGGAGCTGGAAGGCGAGCCGCTCGTCAAGACGTTGCAGCTCGTGCGGCGCGCGGGGGACGGCGACGGCGCGCTCGCGGAGCGCTTTGCCCGGTTCCTGCAGGCGGCAGGGGCGCCACGAGCGCGCGAGACGGATCAGGCGAGCCGTCCCGCCCTGTAGTCGGCGATCGCCGCGTGGATCTGCTGCTCGCTGTTCATGACGAAGGGTCCGTACTGCACGATCGGCTCGCGCAGCGGGCGCCCGGCGATGAGCAGGGCGAGGGCATCGGCATCGCCTGCGTCCAGGCGCACGCCATCGGCCTGCGGATCGTTGCCGAGGATCGCCATGCGCTGCGCGGGCACGGCCTGCCCGTCGATCGACAGCTGGCCGCGGTACACGTACACGAACGCGTTGTGGTCGGCCGGCAGGGCCTGCTCGAAGCGCGCTCCCGCGGGCAGGCGGAGGTCGAGGTAGAGCGGTGCCGTGGCATCGCGCCGCACCGCGCCCGCCACGCCCTGGCTCTCGCCGGCGATCACCGTCACCTGCACGCCTGCCGGGGTGAGCAGGCGTGGTAATTGCGCAGCGGTGAAGTCGCGATACCAGGGGGCCGCCATCTTGTCTTGGGCGGGCAGGTTGAGCCAGAGCTGGAAGCCTTCCATCCGCCCGTGCTCCTGCTCCGGGATCTCGGAGTGGATCACGCCGCGGCCCGCGGTCATCCACTGCACGCCCCCGTTCTCCAGCAGGCCCTCGTTGCCCGCGCTGTCGCGGTGGCGCATCCGCCCGGCGATCATGTAGGTCACCGTCTCGAAGCCACGATGCGGGTGATCCGGAAATCCCGCGATGTACTCGTCCGGGTTGTCGCTGCCGAAGGCATCGAGCATCAGGAAGGGATCGAGTCGCTGCTGGAGGTCCTGCGTGAGCACGCGGGTGAGCTTCACGCCCGCGCCATCGGAGGTGGCACGGCCGGCGATCAGCCGCTCGATGCGACGTGGGCGAAGCAGACCGGGTGAGGAAGCGGGCGATGACGCGATCGGCGATTGCGGCGTCGATTCGTGCACGGCCGGGGTGGCGTGGGCGGCTGCCGACGCAGTCCGGGCGGCAGGCGTGGGTTCGACAGGCATCCTGAACTCCTTGAAGGTGGGGTGGCGTGCAACTCCCCGCCATCCACGGGGGCAGATGGGGTCGAGCCCGCGTGGCCGCAACCCCGGCCGGGCGCGCTGCGGTCGGGCCGGAGGGGGCGCACAGGCGGGCGTGCCGGCCCCCTGGCGGGCGCGTCCCGTGGCGAGCACACCCCGTCGTCCGGCATTCGCCTATAGTGCGCCTGGCGCACACAAGGAGGAGCATGCCGATGAATCGCCGTTCTTTGTCCGGCCTCGCGGCCGGAGCCACGCTGGCGCTGCTGGCGGCGTTGCCCGCGTCGGCCCAGCCGCTGCCGCCGATCAACCCCGAGCAGGCCGGGTTCTCGCGGGACGGACTCGCGCGCATCGACCGCTTCTTCGCGCGCGAGATGGAGGCCAACCGGGTACCGGGTGCGGTCGTGGCCATCGCCCGCGACGGGCGCCTGGTGCACTACAAGGCCTACGGGCACCTCGATCGCGAGGCCGGTACGCCGATGCCGCTGGACGCGATCTTCCAGTTGGCCTCGATGACCAAGATCCTCGCCTCGGTCGGGGGGCTGGTACTCAACGAGGAGGGGCGCCTGCCGCTGAAATCCCGGCTCGACGAGTACTTCCCGGCCTTCTCGAAGATGAACGTCGGGGTCGTGTCGCCGAAGGGCGAGATCACGCTGCAGCCCGCGCGCCCGATCTACATCCACGACCTGTTCCGCCATACCTCCGGCATCACCTACGGGGGACGCGGCAGCACGCCGGTCCACAAGCTCTATCCGGCCAGTTCCTCGGCGGTGGCCACCAAGTACACGGGCGACGAACTCATCGCCACGCTCGCGGGCCTGCCGCTGCTCCACCCGCCCGGCACGGTGTGGGACTACAGCTTCTCCACCGACGTCCTGGGACTGGTGATCGAGAAGGTGGCCGGTCGGCGCCTCGGCGAGTACCTGCGCGAGACGGTGTTCGAGAAGGTTCGCATGACCGACACGCACTTCGAGGTGCCGGCCGATCGTCGCGCGCGGATCGCCCGGCCGCTGCCGATCGATCCGATCACGGGCAAGCCCCAGCGCATCGCGGCGCTGGACGCGATGAACCGGTTCGATTGCGCGGGGGCCTGCGCCTTCGGCACCGTCGGCGACTACCTGCGTTTCGGGCAGATGCTGGTCAATGGCGGGACGATCGACGGGCGTCGCGTGCTCAGTCCGCAGACCGTGGCGTGGATGACATCCGATCATCTCGGTCCGAACATCCGCAACCAGTTGCCCGACATCGAGCCGCACCGCGACGGTTACGGCTGGGGGCTGGGGGTGGCCGTGCGCCTGCAGGACGGCCAGGCCGCCACGCCCGGCACGCGCGGCGACTTCACGTGGAACGGCGCGAACGGCACGCTGTTCTGGGCCGATCCGCAGGAGCGGCTGGTCGTGGTCGTCGGTACCGCCGCACCCGGGGAAATCCGCAAGTACTACCGCGAGCAGATGGGTGCCCTGGTCTACGGCGCGATGACCCAGTTGCGGCGGACGCGCTGAGCGGTCGCGACAAGGAAACCGGCGGGGCCTCGCGTCTCACGGGGCCCGGCCGGCCCCCTGCCGCCTCGCCCCTCGACCGGCCTCGCTTCGGTTCGTACCGTCGCCCCGGCGGAGGGGCCTGCACGGCGCCCGGTGGGCAGGCGGGCGCCTCGCGATCCGGCCCGAGCCGCGCGTGCGCGCCGAAGACGCGGTTGGCCAGCCCCCACGCGGCGCCCCGGGCGTGCCGCGCGGGTCCCTGCTGTTTCGCGTGCGCCGGGGTGCGGCGCACGTGCGCGTCGATCAGCCCGCCGCGAGAAAGCGCTGCACGCGTTCGTTGAACAGGTCGGCGCGGGTCTTCGACAGCGAGTGGCCGCCGTGTTCGACCAGTTCGAGTTCGGCGCCCGGGATCGCCTTCGCCAGTGCCTCGGCGTGATAGGCGGGCGTGATGTAGTCGTCGCGCGCGGCCATCACCAGCGTGGGCGTGGTGATCCGGTGCAGGTCGGCACGACGGTCGAAGGCCATGATCGCGTCGATGCGGCCTACCGATACCTCCACCGGCGGCGCGCCGGCGACCGCGCGGCGCATCTCCTCCTCGATCTCGGCATCGTGGCCGTTGACGAACTGCGGCGAGTAGAGCCACAGCGGATGGAAGCGCGCGTGCAGCTCCGAGCCTGCCTGCTGGTACATCAGGCGCCGGGCCTCGAACAGGCGACGGAACCACGGGTCGCACCAGGTCCAGGTGGCGTAGATCGCCATGCGCGAGAGCCGCTGGGGATGCAGCACCGCGAGGGTCTGTCCGATCGCACCACCGGTGGACTGGCCCACCAGGCGAACGCGCTCGATGCCCAGCGCGTCGAGCAGCGCGATCACGTCGGCGGCCATGCCGTCGACCGAGAAGCTGCGCTGCAGCCTGTCGCTCGCGCCGGTGCCGCGCTGGTCGTAGGTGATCACCCGGTAGCGCTGGCTGAAGAAAGGCACCTGCGGCGCCCAGGAACGTCCTGTTCCGTTCAGTCCGCTGACGAACAGCAGCGGCTCGCCGCTGCCGGACTCCTCGTAGGCGATATGTCCGTCGCCGATGGGCACTGTGGGCATGGGTCTTTCTCCTCCTGCGTGTCATGGCCGGCTGCGGGACGTCGTCGCAGACCCGGGCGCCGAACAGGCGCGCGCGGGGCGGGGCGCGCATCGGTACAGCCCGATGGGCCTGCACTTTCGCGGCGATGGCGCGCGGCTGTCAAGCATGCCGAAGTCCGGTTCGCGGCCCGCCCGGGCTGGGGCCGAAGCCCGGCTCATGCCCGTCGGGCGGCGGCGAGGCGAGTCGCGTGCGATGCGCTAAGCTGCACTCATCGCAGTCGTGCAGGAGTCCGACGATGAATGCTGATGCCCGTCGCGTCGTGCCGTGGCCCGGTCGAGCGGTCCGCTCCGCCGGGCCGACCGGCCGGCTTCGCCCGTGCGCGGTCGTGCTGATCGCGCTGGGGTTCGCAGGCCCCGGGTCGAGCCTCGCCTACCCGGACCGTCCGGTGCGCCTGATCGTGCCCTACGCGCCTGCCGGCGGCACCGACCTGGTCGCTCGCATGGTCGCCCAGCGGCTGTCGGAATCGACCGCGCAGCCGTTCGTGGTCGACAACCGCCCCGCGGTCGACGGCATCGTCGGCAGCGAGCTGGTCGCGCGCGCGCAGCCCGACGGCTACACGCTGCTGCTGGTGTCCACCAGCCACGCGATCAACGCCGCGCTCGGACGCAAGCTGCCCTACGACACGCTGCGCGACTTCGCGCCCATCGTGCATACCGCCAACCAGCAGCTGCTGCTGGTCGTGCACCCGGCGGTAGCGGCGAAGTCGGTGAAGGACCTGGTGGCGCTCGCCCGCGCGCGCCCGGACGCGCTCAATTACGGTTCGAGTTCGAACGCGACCGCCTTGCCGATGGAGCTGTTCAAGGCGATGACCGGCACGCGCATCCAGCATGTCCCCTACAAGGGCTCGGGGCCGATGCTCAACGAACTGATCGGCGGACAGATCCAGGTGTCGGTCGCGGCGGCGATCTCCGCGATTCCCCACGTGCGCTCCGGTCGTCTTCGCGCGCTGGCGATCGGCGATGCCCGTCGATCGACCGAGCTGCCGGACCTTCCGACGATCGCCGAGTCGGGCGTGCCCGGCTACCAGGCGACGATCTGGACCGGCATGTTCGCCCCGGCGCGCACGCCGACCCCGGTGATCGCCCGCATCAACGCCGAGGCGGTGCGTGCCGTGCAGTCAGCCGACTTTCGCGCGAAGCTGATCGAACTGGGCGCGGAGCCGGCCGGAGGCACCCCGGCGCAGTGGGGAGCCTTCGTGCGCGAGGAGATCGACAAGTGGGCGCGCATCGCGAAGAGCGCGAAGATCGTCGCCGACTGAGTAACCGGCTCTCCCGTCACGCAGGCGCGAGTCGCTGCGCAGGCGATCCCGCGACGGCAGGCTGCGGCAGCGCGCCAGCGGTCCGAACCCGCGCATGGCGGGCGTGCGCAGGCGAGGCCGAGCCGCCGGCGCGAGCCTGGCAGCCGGCCGCCCGGCGCAGGCGGGTACGACCCGTCGATCCGTGCAGCGCGGACGGGGGCGGGTGTCCGGCCCCTGCGCCGCCGAAGCCACCTCGCAGCCGCGCCCGCTGCGACGATCAGTGCGTCACGCGCATCCCGAGGGCGTGTGCCTGGCGTCGTTCGAAGTCCCTGCAACGATCGTCGTGGTGCTGGCCGACGATGCCCCCGCGCACGGTGCCGGGCTCGATGCTGCGGAAGATGGCCCTCCAGCTCTCGGGCAGCCGGTCGCCGTCGGGCGTGGCGAGCCAGAGCCTGAACAGCAGCCGGCGGCGCTCGGCCTCCGGGTGATCGACGAAGTCGGTGCGCGAATGCAGCGTGACGTGGCTGTTCATCAGCTGCAGGTCGCCGGCCTCGAGGAACATCGTGTACGCGAGGTCGGGGCGACGCACCAGGCTGTCGAAGCGCTCGAGCGCCTCGCGGTGGCGCAGCGACAGCTTCGGAACCCCATCGATCTGCTGGGCCGACTGCACGCGGTTGCGGTTCCACTTGCTGAACAGCAGGCCACCCTCGAAGTCGAACACCGGTTGCGCGTACGAGGGCGCCTCGTCGGCGGCCTGCTCGCCCTGGCGGCTGAAATGGATCGGCTCATGCAGCAGTTCGAACAGGCTGGGATGCTCCTCGCGCATGCAGGCGTGCGCGGCGAGCGAGCTGGTGACGATGCTCATCCCCCCCTGTGCCGCCGGGTTGTAGCAGGCGAGCGCGACGAAGTCGGTCGAGTCGGTATGGAAGTCGAGTTCGGCGTTCGAGCTGTAGCCGCGGCCGGTGGTGGTCCGGTAGGCCGCGCCGGTATCGCGCACCTCGGACATGTAGTGGGTGGCCTTGCCCTGCGGCCGGCCGACACCCATGTGCAGGCCCAGTGCCCATGCGAGCAGTCCGAAGCGCTTCTCGTCGAGGCCCTCGCGCGGCATGCCCTTCAGCAGCGAGAAACCGCGGCCATGGCGCGCCTCGGCGACGGCCGCTGCCAGGGGCGCGGCGGCGGCCCCGATGTCGAAGTCGTCGCGGCGGTAGTCGAGCAGCGGCCGGTCGGGATCCCAGGCGCGGTCGACCGCCGCCCGCAGGTCGCGTCGTGCGCGCTCGTCGAGCCGCAGCACCCAGCGCTCGTCGGCGGCGAGGTCGGCGGCGGCCCAGCGCGAAGGAAGATCGGGAGTGGCGGCGATCGATGTCATGGCGGCGGGTACGGCTGGCGGGAGGCGAGTGGCGAAGGCCGGTGGATTCAGGGGTACGGATCCGGAGCGCGGGCGCCGCAACCAGGGCGCCGGGGAAGGTTCGATGCGAACCGGGGGCGGATCAGGTGGGTTTCAGGTGCCGGTCGAAGAAGGCCATCCAGCTCTCGAAGGCCCGCTGCTGCACGGGATCGGGTTGCAGGCGGCCGTCCGGCCCGGGGTACATGAACGCGTATCCGTGCTCCGGATGGGCGTGGCACGCCCACTGCGAAGGGCCTCCCGTCTCGAGCATCCATTCGTGGGCGAGCTGGAAGATGCCCTGGAGGTGGTCGCCTTCCCGGCCCAGGTGGAGCAGGGGCGTGCGGATGCGCTCGAGGCGGGCCATCGCCTGCTCGCGATCGGCGTGGCGCCGCACGACCTCGATGTCGTGGTACTGGAGCTCGCCGTCGATGCGCGGCGCGCTGGCGGTCGTGTCCACCGACAGGAATTCGTGCGAGGCGCCCTCGGCGATCACCCCGCAGGCGATGGCAGCGCCGGCGGCGAGCGCCTTGAGGATCATCTCCCCACCGTGGCTCACGCCGATCGCGCCGATGGCGTCGGGACGTACCCATGGCTGGGCCGCGAGGTAGCGCCAGACCGCCGCGAGATCGTCGGAGTCGAGCGTGGCGGCGGACTTGAGCGTGAGGCCTTCCCCGCCGCTGATGTCGTCGGCGAGATTGACCGCGGGACCCTGCCGCCCGTAGAGGCGGGGTATCTCGTTGCGATAGTTGACGTAGGCCACCGCGTAGCCGCGCTCGATCATCAGGTCCTGCATGGGCACGACCCGCGCGACTTCGCGCAGCACGTGCGGCAGCCCGCCGCGGCCATCGCCCCGCCCCATCGTGATCACGGGGAACGGCCCATCGCCGGCCGGCCGGCGGATCACCACCGGCACGTAGATCTCGTCCTGGGTGAGCACGAAGCAGGCGTGCGCGGGGAGCGAAGACCCCTCGATCGTCACGGCGTGGGTGTAGCCGTGTGCAGGCGACGGCGGCGCAGGTGTCATGGCGGGCATCCTCCAAGTGTAGACCCAAGCCGGAGAATGGACAGGCGCGCGTGGTCGGCGGGGTTCGCGGGATGATCCGCGACGCGCTACAGTGCGTCCATGGACGTGGAGTCCTCCCCCTCATGCGCCCTGCATCGCGCCGATCGCGTGCGCGCAAGGGCGACCGGTCGCGCCACGGGGCGCGTGGCGCTCGCCTGCGTGTCCACGCTGATCCTCCTCGCCCCGTTGCCGCTGGCCCTGGCCCGCGAGTGCACTCCGGCCCGACATGCCGGCATGGAGCGCTTCGAGCCCCGGGCGGCGGAGGTGTTCGACCGGGCCACCGGCCTGCTCTGGCAGCGCTGCAGCGCGGGGCAACGATACGACGCGCCAGCGGGCCGGTGCGCGGGCGAGGCAAGGCTGATGCGGCATGCCGAGGCGAGGGCCCATGCCCGCACGCTCGGCGACGGCTGGCGGTTGCCGAGCGTTGCCGAACTGCGCGGCCTGGTCGACAAGCGCTGCGGCGTGCCGACCATCGACCCGCACGCCTTTCCCGGGTTCGGCTACCCGCCCCAGCAGGGCATGCCCTACTGGAGCGCGACGCCCTTCGAGACGCTGCCGAGCATGAGCTACCACGTCGACTTCGCCGCCGGCGACGTGGACGTGCGCACGCGCTCGTTCGCGCTGGGGGTGCTGCCGGTTCGCGCTGCCCGCTGATCGCACGCCACCTGGACGCGCCTTCGCGGGCCGATGGTATAAAGCAGGCAGCCTGACCGGGCGGGTCGCCCCGGGAATCGAGGCGCAGGAGGAGGCACGATGGCCCGAAGGATCGCATTGACCGTCAACGGTCGCGTCAGTCGCATCGAGGTCGACGACCCGACCATGCCGCTGCTCTACGCGTTGCGCAACGAGCTGAACCTGAAGGGGCTGCATTTCGGCTGCGGGCTGGCGCAGTGCGGCGCCTGCACCGTGCAGGTCGGTGCAGCGGCCGTGCGCTCGTGTGCGCTGCCGGTCTCTCAGGCCGAGGGCAAGCCGATCACCACGCTCGAGGGCATCGGCGAGACCGGCCGCCTGCACCCGCTGCAGCAGGCCTTCATCGACGAGCAGGCCGCCCAGTGCGGCTACTGCACCGGCGGCATGATCATGCAGGCCAAGGCCTTGCTCGAGTCGAACCGGTCGCCCAGCGACGAGGAGATCCGGCGTGCCCTGGCCGGCAACCTGTGCCGGTGCGGATCGCAGTTGCGCGTGCTGCGGGCGGTCAGGCGCGCCGCGCGCGCGATGGCCTGACGGGGGACGCCGATGGATCTTCCGATGATGGATCGTCGCGGGTTCCTCGCTGCCGGTGGCGGGTTGTGCGTGGGCCTGTCGCTGGGCGGCGGGAGGGCCTCGGCGCAGGGTTTCCGCGCCGCCCGAGGGCTGTCCCTGGGCGAGGTGGATACGTTTCTCGCAGTCGCCGCCGATGGCAGGGTGACGCTGTATTCGGGCAAGGTGGACCTGGGCACGGGGGTTCGCACCGCGCTCATGCAGATCGCGGCCGAGGAGCTCGACCTGCCGATGTCGCGGGTGAGCGTGGTGCAGGGCGATACCCTGCTCACGCCCGACCAGGGCGCCACCATCAGCAGCGTGTCCATCTCCCGCGGCGGGGTGGAGGTGCGGCGCGCCGCGGCCACCGCTCGCGCTGCGCTCCTCGCGGCCGCGGCTCGGGAATGGTCGGTTCCGGTGGAGGGGTTGGCTACCCTCGATGGCGAGGTGCGCGCGCCTGACGGCCGCGCTCTGGATTACGGCAAGCTGGTCGGGGGTCGAACCTTCATGCTGAAGGTGGACCCCAAGGTGAAGGTCAAGGACCCGGCGAGCTACCGTCTGGTCGGACGTTCGGTGCCCCGGGTGGAACTGCCCGCCATGGTCACCGGCCAGTTCGAGTTCATGCACGACGTTCGCGTGCCCGGCATGCTGCATGCCCGGGTCGTGCGTCCGCCGGCCATGCGCGGACGCCTGGGCGAGGTCGACGATTCGGCTGCGCGTCGCATCCCGGGTTTCGTGGCGACCGTACGCGTGCGCGATTTCCTCGCGGTCGTCGCTCGCGACGAGTGGGCGGCGATCCGCGCCGCCCGCGCGCTTCGCGCGCAGTGGGCGCGCTGGGAAGGGCTGCCCGACCAGTCGCAGTTGTGGGCCTCCGTACGCGCCTCGCCCATCCTGCGCGACGATGTCACGCAGAACGTGGGCAACGCGCCGCTGATGCTCCAGAAGGCCACCCGCGTGCTGCGGTCCACCTTCGATTTCGCGATCCACACCCATGGGTCGATCGGCCCCTCGTGCGCGATCGCCCAATGGGAGGACGGTCGCCTGACCTGCTGGAGCGCCTCGCAGCAGACCCACGAACTGCGCCGCCAGCTCGCCGACATGTTCGCGCTGGGCGCGGACCAGGTCCGCTGCCTCTATGTCGAGGGCTCGGGCTGCTACGGACGAAACGGGCACGAGGATGCCGCGGCCGACGCGGCGCTGATTGCGCGGGAGATCGGGCGCCCGGTGAGGGTGCAGTGGAGCCGCGAGGACGAGCATGTCTGGGATCCCAAGGGGCCGCCCACGCTGATCGACTACGTGGCGGGGCTGGACGAGCGCGGCCAGGTGACGGCCTGGACAGCGGAGGCCTGGATCCCGCAGGGTCAGTCGGTGTCGCGCGCCACCCTAGTGGCGGCCGAACTCGGCGGGCTTCCGACCGATGCGTCGCACCCGGGCAGCGTGCAGCAGCATCTGGCCATCCAGTACGGGTTTCCGAACATCCGCAGCGTGGCGCACCGCCTTGCCCATACGCCGTTCAGGCCGTCGTGGATCCGCACGCCGGGGCGGATGCAGAACACGTTCGGCAACGAGGTGTTTGTCGACGAACTCGCCCAGGCGGCTGGAGTGGATCCGATCGCCTTCCGGTTGCGTCACCTGTCCGATGCCCGTGCGGCCGAGGTGCTGGGGCGGGTGGCGAAGCTCGCGCAGTGGGTTCCGCACGAGGCCACGCGACCGGTTCTGCAGGCAGGCAGGCGCACCGGGCGCGGGGTCTCCTACGTCAAGTACGAGCTGGTGCGAACCTACGTGGCGGTGGTGGCCGAGGTGGAGGTCGATGTCGACTCCGGTGCCGTCCGCGTCACGCGGGTGCATGTCGCGCACGACTGCGGCCAGGTGATCAACCCCGACGGCCTGCGCAACCAGATCGAAGGCTGCGTGATCCAGACGGCCAGCCGCACGATGGTCGAGGAGCTGCGCTTCGATCGTTCGACGGTCACCAGCCGCGACTGGGCGAGCTATCCGATCATGCGATTCCCCGATGTTCCGGATGTGACGATCGACATCATCGATCGCCCCGGCGAGCCCCCCTGGGGGGCGGGCGAGCCGACCGCGGCAGTCATTCCATCGGCCATCTCCAACGCGATCCACGATGCGATCGGCGTGAGAATGCGCTCGGTGCCCTTCACGCCCTCGAAGGTCAAGGCTGCCCTGCGGGCCGCCCGTGAGGCGGGGACGCGCGGCTGAGCGCGGCATCCGGCGCGGCGACATTCACCGCACGCGAGTCGGCGCGTCACGCGCCTCTTCGACAGGAGTCTCGACCATGGTGATGCGATCGACGTCCGGGCGACCCACCGGACTGGCGCCCGCGCTGTCCCTGTTGCTGGTCGCCGTGCTCGGCGGTTGTGCTGCGACCGGAACGACGCGCGATACGGCAGCCGGTGCCGTCGCGGACAGGTCCGCCCAGGTGCGCGCGGCCAGCGCGAACCCGCCGCGCGCGCTGCTCTACGTCGGCAACAGCTTCATGTACTACAACAACAGCCTGCACAACCATGTCGGGCAACTGGTGCGGGGCTCGGCGCAGCCGACCGTCGCAGCCCATCGCGCCACGTCGCTCACCATCAGCGGCGCGGGCCTGGACTGGCATGACCTTCCCGCGTACCTCAGGCCGGGAGGCGGGCTGGGCCGCTACTCCTTCGTCGGCGACAACGAGGTTCGCTTCAACCCGCCCGGTCGGCAGTACGACTCGGTGCTGCTGATGGACTGCAGCCAGTGCCCGGTGCACCCGGTCCTGTCGAAGGTGTTCTTCGAGTACGCGGCCAAACACAGCGCGACGGCGCGCGCGCACGGGGTGGAGCCGATGTTCCTGATGACCTGGGCCTACGCCGACAAGCCCGAGATGACCTCGGGCCTCGCCGATGCCTACACCCGGGCCGGGCGGGAGAACGACGCGCATGTCGTGCCGGCCGGGCTGGCCTTCGCCGCATCGATCGCGCGCCGACCCGACATCAACCTGTACGTGCCGGACAAGCGCCATCCCAGCGTCGCCGGCAGCTATCTCGCGGCGGCGACGCTGCTCGCATCGGTGTGGAACGTGAACCCGGTGGGCAACCGGTATACGGCGGGCCTGCCCGCGGACGTGGCACGCCACCTGCAGGAGGTGGCCTGGGAGACCGCGCGCCGGTACCACGGGCGCCAATGACCTCGAGCCTGGCTCGGGTCCGCCTGCGGGAGCGTCGGCCGGGTGCCAGCCTGCCTCCGGCGGGGATGCGTCAGCGCCCTGAGGCTGCCGCCCAGGCGGTGCCGATCATCGGCGCGGCGCGCAGACCGAGGTGTCCGTAGTCGCCGAAGCGGGCAAGGGCGTGCGCCGCGAGCGCCTCGGCGCCACCATAGCCGCCGCTGAAGTGCGCGAAGCCGGCTCCGGCCGCGTGGGCGCACTGTGCGTCGACCACGCTATCGCCGACGAGCACGGACTCGCGAGGGTGCGCGCCGAGCATGGCGATCGCGTGCAGCAGGGGGGCGGGATCGGGCTTGAGCGCCAAACCCCGACCAGCGCCCACGACGATGTCGAACGCGAAGTCCAGCCGCAGCGCACGCAGCACGCCCTCGGCATCCGACTGCGACTTGTTCGTGCATACGCCCAGCGCGCACCCCGCCGCCCGCAGCGCATGCAGGCAGTCGAGCACGCCCGGGAAGGGCAGCGCGCGCAGGGCCGGCGCCATGGAATAGGCGGTCTCGTAGGCCACGCACAGGGCCTGTGCGCGTTCCTCGTCGAGCGCGAGGGCCTCGGCGACGGCTGCGGCGGTCCCGGCGAGTCCGCCGTGCAGCGAGGCCATGACCACATCCGGGTGCACGGGCGGCAGGTCGAGCGCGGCCAGCGCGTCGTCGAGCGCACCGGTGAGATCGGGCAGGGTGTCCACGAGCGTGCCGTCGAGATCGAACACGACGACGGGGTGCGCAGCCAGCCATTGCCCGAGGGCATCGGGCGCGAGCGGATCGTGGGTGGCGGGGGGAGTCATTCGCGGAGGGCGGTCGGCCGGCGGCATCAGGGAAGGGGGGGCGAGAAGGCGGGAGGGGATACCCGACGTTCATCGGGCACGGACGGTACCGGCGGGACCGGAGCTGCGGGCTGTTGCACACGAGCGGCTGCGTAGAGCGCATCCTGGGTCGGGCGATCGAGTTGCCCGGGAGCTCCCTCGAACACCACCTGCCCTCCGCGCAGGCCGACGAGCCGATCGGCGTGGCTGCGCGCGAAGTCCACCTGGTGCAGGCTGCACAGCACCGCGATGCCGTGCCGATGCGCGATCTCGCGCAGGGTGTCCATCACCCGCGCGGCCGACTCGGGGTCGAGGCTGGCGACCGGCTCGTCGGCCAGCAGCACGCCCCCCTGCTGCGCCAGCACCCGGGCGATCGCCACCCGCTGCTGCTGTCCGCCGGACAGGGCGTCGGCGCGTACGTAAGCCTTGTCGAGCAGGCCGACCTGGTCGAGGACGCCGAGTGCCCGCTGCCGGTCGGCGTGCGCGAAGCGGCGGACCAGCACGCGCCACAGGGGCGTGCCCGCCAGACGCGCGAGCAGCACGTTGTCGATGGCCGACAGTCTGCCGATCAGGTTGTGCTGCTGGAACACGAGGCCGATGCCGCGCCGGGCCGCTCGCAGGGCCGACCCTCGCAGCGAATCGATGCGTTGCCCGTGCACGTATACGGCCCCCGAGTCCGGGCGCGCGAGCCCGCTCAGGCAGCGGAACACGGTGGACTTCCCGGCGCCGCTCGCCCCGAGCAGCGCGACCAGCTCGCCTGCATGCACCTGCAGCGACACGCCACCGAGCGCCTGCACCGCGCCGTAGCGCTTGTGCACGTCGTTCAGCTGCAGCGGCGCGGTCATACCAGGCGGCGCCGGATCCAGGCGCTCAGCTGGTCGATCAGCGTGACCATGATCAGCACGGCGACCGTGAGCGTGAACAGGCGCTGGAAGTCCAGCAGGTCGATGGCGGCCTTGATCTCGATGCCGATGCCGCCGGCGCCGACGATACCGAGCACCGTCGAGGTCCGCACGTTGGCTTCCCACACGTACAGCGACACCGAGGACAGGTTGGGCAGCACGGCCGGAAACACCGCGAAGGACATCACCTTGGCGTGGCCTGCCCCGCTCATCGCCGCGGCCTCCAGCGGGGCACGTGGCAGGGTCTCGATCGCCTCGGCGTTGAGCTTCGTGATCACGCCGATCGAGTGCACGATCATGCCCAGTACCCCGGCGAAAGGCCCGAGCCCCACCGCCGCGACGAACAGGATCGCGAAGACCACCGTATCGATGCCGCGGCAGGCGTTGGAAAACCAGCGCACCGGCAGCGCGATCCATCGCGACGGGGTCACGTTGCCGGCGACCAGCATCGACAGGGGCGCGGCCACGAGGGCCGCCACGGTGGTGCCGATGGTGGCGATCGCGACGGTCTCGAACGCACGCAGCGCGATCGTGTCCAGCTCGCGGGCGTAGGGAGGCCAGCCGGTGGCCGCCCATTCGGCAAGCCGTGGCAGGCCGCGCAGCAGCGCACCCAGGTCCACCCGCGCGAGCACCGCGCATGTCGCGAGGAAAGCCAGGGCCACGCACAGGGCACCCGCGCGAAACAGGGTCTCGCGCGAGGTCCAGTCGATCGTCGGCTCGAGGTACCCGCCCTCGAGCCGTCGCAGCGCGACGCGTCCGGTCATCGCCTGCCGCTCAGCCCTTGAGCACGCCGACCTCGCGACCCATCTTCTCCAGGACCGCGTACGGCTCGTGGCCCGTGGGCACGAAGCCGGTATAGGGCCAGGGCATCATGTCCCGGGCCTTCGCCTCCGGCATCGAGGACAGCGCCTGCTGCAGGCGCCGTGCGAGCTCGGGATCGAAGCCGCGGCGCACCACCACCGGCTCGTTGGGCAGCGGATCCGATTCCCACACGATCCGGTTGGAGTCGGGCTTGATCTGGCCGTTGCGGATCATCGTGTTGCGGTGCGTGTCCCAGCCGGTGGCGAGGTCGACCTGGCCGCCGACGGTCGCCATCTGCGCGGCCGCGGCCGAGGCACCCTCGGCATAGCGTCCGAAGAAACTGCGCGGCTCGATGCCGCGCTGGCGCAGGAAGTGCGTGGGCACCAGCCAGCCGGACGTGGAGCCGACGTCGAGCATCTGCATCGACATTCCCTTGGCGTCCTCGGGGAAGCGCTTGATCTCCAGCCCCGGCCGCCCGACCACGATGGCCTTGTAGTAGTTGCGGCCCTGGATCAGGAGCATGGAGATCGCCTGCGCGTCACCCTTCAGCCGGGCGAGCACGTAGCCCCAGGGACCCATCTGCGCCACGTCGATCTGCTGGGTGGCGAGGGCGACCGAGATACCCGCCCAGTCGTTCGCGACGGTGAGGTCGAGCTCCATGCCCAGCGCGTCGGCCGCCATGCGGTAGACCGGCTCCCACACGCGGCGGGTATCGGCCTGGGTCGGCTGCTGCGGTCCGAGGCCCACGCGAAGAACCGGCTTGCGCTGGGCACGGACGGGCAGGGTACGGGTCAGGGCAAGGCCGCCGAGGGCGGCGGCGCCGGCGGTGATCACGGTGCGACGGGACATCGGAGTTCTCCGGAACGAGGCCGAACGGACGCGGCGGACGGTCCGAACGCTAGCGACTGCGCGTGACGCGCCCGTGTCGCTTGCGTGAATGGCGGGTGACACGGCAGGCGTCCGGCAATGCCACGCGACTCGTACGCGGTGGGCGGGGCTTGCGCGTGGGAGTCGTCCGGGCGCGGGCGTGCGGCTGCGGTCCGGTCATGCCGGGCACACGCCCTGCGTGACTGCCCCGGCAGTCGAAACGGGGCGGACGCGGGTGAAGCTCAGTCCATGCGCAAGCCTGCCGCGCGGATCACCTTGCCCCACTTGGCAATCTCGGCAGCCACGAACTGGCGGAAGGGCTCGGGCGCGAGCGGTGCGGGCTCGGCGCCCTGCGCGAGCAGCAGAGAGCGAGTCTCGGGGTGATCGATTACCCGCACGACCTCACGGCTGATCGCCTCGACCAGTGCCCGCGGCGTGCGCGCGGGGGCGAACAGCCCGAACCAGACCGAGCTGTCCACGCCGGGGAAGCCCAGTTCGTCGGCGGTGGGAATCTCCGGCGCGGCGGCCATCCGCTGGCGGCTCAGCACCGCGAGCACGCGCATCTTGCCCGATCGAACGTGGGCCGAGATCGTGGTGGTGGACAGGAAGGCCGACTGGACCTCGCCCGAGATCACCCCGGTGATGGCCGGACCCGCGCCCTTGTAGGGCACATGCCAGAGCCGTGCGCCGGTGACTTGGTTGAACAGTTCGCCCGAGAGCTGGCTGCTGGTGCCGCCGCCGAGCGAGGCGTAGTTGACCGTGTCCGGCTTTGCCCTGGCCATTGCCACGAACTCGCGCAGGTCCCTGGCCTGCACCTGCGATCCGACCACCAGCGCGATGCCCGACACGGTCAGTCGCGCGACTGGCGTGAAGTCGCGCACCGGATCGTAGGGCATCGACTTCAGCAGGAACTGCGGGCTCGCGTGGGTGCCGATGTGGCCGTTGACCATCGTATGCCCGTCCGGCGCCGAGCGAGCGGCGATCTCCGCGCCGACCATGCCGCCCGCTCCGCCGCGGCTGTCGACGATCACCTGCTGGCCCCAGCGTTCGGTGAGCTTGTGCGCGAGCAGCCGTGCAGTGATCTCCGCGGTGCTGCCCGGCGAGCCCGTGATCAGCCGGACCGGACGCTGCGGGTAGCCGCCAGGGAGCGAGGCGGACGGATCTGCGGCCAGGGCGAGCGCGGGGACGAGCAGCAGCAGGGCGGGCAGCGCGGGCATGGGAACTCCGGTTGGGGGCGGCGAATCGGTCGATGCGGGGTGCGGGCGGACCATCGGGCGATCCCGGGCCCTAATCCGCGCGGATGGCGGCTTCGCGGACCACCTTCGCCATGCGCGTGCGCGTGGCCTCGATGAGATCGGCTAGCGCGCGCGGCGTGCCCGGCTGCGGGGATGCACCCATCGCGGCGAGCTTGCCCGCGACCGCGGGGTCGCGCAGCGCGCGCGCGACCTCGGCATTGAGCTGATCGACCACGGCGCGCGGGGTCCCTTTCGGCACGAGGATCCCGGTCCATGTCGCGAACGTGAACCCCGGGAGCGCCTGCTCGGCGAGCGTCGGCACCTGCGGCAGCAGCGCGGTTCGCGCCGGCG